>NZ_CP149994.1:948155-1264206 GCF_051307055.1 Dryocola sharpae
GCACGTTGGTACACAGCGAAGCCCAGGTAAACACCGGCATTTTGAACATGGTCATGCCCGGCGTACGCATATTCAGGATAGTAACGAAGAAGTTAATACCCGTTAGCGTCGTACCGATACCGGAGAGCTGCAGACTCCAGATCCAGTAGTCGACCCCGACCCCCGGACTGTACTCAATGCCCGATAGCGGCGGATAGGCAACCCAACCGGTCTGCGCGAATTCGCCCACCCCAAGAGAAAGGTTTACCAGCACCACGCCGACAACGGTGAACCAGAAGCTCAGGTTGTTCAGGAACGGGAAGGCAACGTCGCGCGCGCCGATCTGCAACGGCACAACGATGTTCATCAGGCCGATAACAAATGGCATCGCCACGAAGAAGATCATGATCACGCCGTGGGCGGTGAAGACCTGGTCGTAGTGGTGCGGCGGCAGGAAGCCTGCTTCCCCTGCGGAAGCCAGCGCCTGCTGGCTACGCATCATAATGGCATCGGCAAAGCCACGCAGCAGCATGACGATAGCGACGATGACATACATGATGCCAAGGCGTTTGTGGTCAACGGAGGTGATCCACTCTTTCCATAAATATTCCCACTTACCGAAGTAAGTGATAGCTGCAACTAGCGCCAGTCCCCCGACGATAATAGCCGCCACCGTAACCATGATAATGGGTTCATGGTATGGGACTGCATCCAGTGTAAGTTTTCCGAACATTTTTATTCCTCGGCCCCTTAGTGAGAGGTTTCCGCGTGACTCATGTCCATACCATCCATACCGTCATGAGAGCTTTGCTCACCTTCAGGTTGGGTCATGTCCATGCTCTTCCCGTGTCCCATGAATTTGTCGATAACGCCTTTAAACAAATCCGGTTTAACAGCTGAGAAGTATTCGACTTTGTTGTATTCGCTAGGTGCTGCCAGCTTCTCGTAGCTCGTCATATCGGTCATGACGTTCGGAGATTTTTTCGCTTTAGCAACCCATTGGTTGAAGGTATCCATGTCTGGCGTAGCAATTGCTTTGAACTTCATGCCAGAGAAACCTCTACCGCTGTAGTTAGACGAAATACCGTCGTAGGTGCCCGCTTCGTCGGCAATCAGGTGCAGTTCGGTCTGCATGCCTGCCATTGCGTAGATTTGGCTACCCAGGCGCGGAATAAAGAAGGAGTTCATCACCGAGTTAGAGGTGATTTTGAATTCCACCGGGGTGTTGGCCGGGAAAGCGATTTCATTCACCGTAGCGATGCCCTGCTCCGGATAGATGAAGAACCATTTCCAGTCCATAGCGATAACTTCGATGGTCACCGGCTTCGCTTCGTGCGTCAGCGGTTTGCTGGGCTCAAGCGCGTGCGTGGTTTTCCAGGTCAGTACCGCAAGGAAAATGATGATAAGGATAGGGATAGTCCAGACAACAGCTTCAACTTTGTTCGAGTGCGACCAGTTGGGGCTGTATTTGGCATCCGTATTTGAAGCCCGGTACTTCCAGGCAAAGCCGATAGCCATCACGATAGCGGGAATAACGACGATCAACATCAGCCCGAGGGCCGTCAGTATCAAAGAACGCTGTTCCAGACCGATCTGTCCTTTGGGATCGAGAAGTGCAGAATCGCAGCCACTGAGCAACACAGTTCCTGCGAGTAATGACAACATTCCCAAACTTTTATTGTATTTCCTGAGTCTCATTTAACGACCTCAATTCCAGGGAGCTCTATTGTCGTTTAAAGTGTGCCGGCATTTTACGGGAAGGTTACATTACTGTAAACATGATTGGCGTAGTGTCAGCGGGGTGTTACCGGGTTCTGCCGTCAATGTCACACGAAATGCAACAAACTGTAAAATCGGGTGATAGCTTACGCTGCGTTGAGTTTAGAACGAATTTTCAGACTGTGGGAAATAGAATAGGTAAATTGGTATAACCAATCATTTTAAAGAACAATTAATTAACAAATTGCCATCATTTAATGAACAATTATAACAATAATTAATTTCGCACCGGGCTGAATCGTTTAACGCCTTCTTTAAATTTATAGCGCACAAATTAATTAAAGCAGGCCGCCTTACTTTCGATAAATAAAGCTTGTTGCGTCCGGCCAGCCGCGGCGTTATTTTGCATAAAATAACGCACGGGGCTTAACTAATTATTGTTAATCCCTTGAGTTAACAGCTTTTGTTTGAGGGTGAAATTCACCGCCGCCCGTTTTCAGAAATATATTTCTCAGGCAGCAAGCTTTTACGCATTATTGAGGCTGCGCCGGGGTAGCCAGGCGGCGCAGCGCCAGAAAGTCCAGCAGCCCGCCGAACAGTATTCCGCCGATGGCGAGCAGCGCGCCTCCTTCCAGCAGGTATAAGCCGAACGTCCAGTGGGTTAATCCCAGCGCATTCGCAATGACCACCAGCAGCCATGCGCCCAGCAGCACACAGCCCAGGCTCAGGATGCGCAGCGCTAAACGATAGGCCGGAGCGAACTGACGGCGCGGCATAAAGCGCTCGTTTTGCTGGGTGTATTCCAGGGTGTTTTTACAAATCAGCAGCAGCAGGATGCCCGGCACCGCCGCGACAACCGAGAAGAGATAGAACGTCGGCCAGCCGTGAGCCTCCACAAACCAGCCGGCAATAGGCCCAACGTAAACGCGGCCAACGGCGGATAACGCCGAAAGCAGGGCGAACTGCGTAGCGGAGAAGGATTTATTACACAGCGTCATCAACAACGCGACAAAAGCTGCCGTACCCATTCCGCCGCAGAGGTTTTCAAAGAAGACGGCGGCGGCCATGCTGTACATATGCTTATCGGTGACGGAGAGCATCCAGTAACCGGCATTGGACACGCCCTGCAGAATGCCGAAAATGAGCAGGGCGCGGAATAACGTCAGGCGCTGCATGAGCACGCCGCCGTAAAGCGCTCCGAGAATGGTGGCGACTAAACCCAGCGATTTATTCACCACCCCGACTTCACCCGCATCAAAACCGACGCCGCGGATCAGAAACGTGGTGGTCAGGCTCATGGCGAAAGCATCGCCAAGTTTATACAACACAATCAGTAGCAGGATCAGCCAGGCGTTATTGCGCCCGAAAAAGTCCCTGAGCGGGGCAACGACGGCTTGCTCAAGGCTGCGTGGAACCGGAATGGCATCCGTGGGTTCCGGCGCGAGCAGGGTGGCGACAATACAGGGCAACAGCAGCGCGGCCATCAGCCAGTAAGTGGCCTGCCAGCCCAGGTAACGGTCCGCCAGCCAGAGCGCGAGCCCGCCGGAAACCAGCATCGCCAGACGATAGCCAAGCACGCTGATTGCCGCGCCCGCGCCGCGTTCTTCGGCGGAAAGCACATCTGTTTTCCAGGCGTCGAACACGATGTCCTGCGAGGCGGAGCAGAAAGCGATAATAACCGCAAGCGCGGCCATCCAGCGGAGCTGCGTGCCCGGCTCCAGAAAGCCCATAGCGGCAACAGCAATCAGCAGCAGGAGCTGGGTAATCAGCAGCCAGCCGCGACGGCGGCCCAACAGCGGCGGCGTATATCTGTCCATCACCGGCGACCAGAGAAACTTAAAGACGTAGGCCTGGCCGACAAGCGAGAAGAAGCCGATGGTTTTCAGATCGATATTTTCGACCGTCATCCAGGCTTGCAGCGTGCCGGAAGTTAATGCGAGGGGAAGCCCTGAAGCAAAGCCAAGGATCAGAAGAATGGCTGACTTCGGCTGCTGAAAGATACGTAAATACTGATTGGCCATGCTGTGCTCTGACCGTCAGCCCGCCTGACGCGGGCTGACGGTGGATAGATTAACGTGCGTTCTGCTTAATAAAGTCGTGAACGCTGGTGTCCTGGGCCATCTCCGCAATGGTATCGGTCAGCACGGAGTTAACCGCGTTGGCGATATTTTTATTGGTGGCCTGGAACGCCCCTTCTACGTTGTAGCTGGAACGGTAGCTCTTCGTCATCTTGTTGCCGTTCTGCGCGGTGGCGATAATCGAGATATCCGCTTTGGTGGCAATATTGTAGCGCACGTTACCCTGAGAAACGTCCGCATAGAGCTGGTTGACGATAATCTGTAAAGCAACCGGGCTGTTTGGGCCAATCATATAACCGCGGGCGGTCATCTGTTTTTCCAGCACTTCCTGCAGCAGGAAGCGAAGATCGCGGGAAGGGGTCAGCGTAACCAGCTGGTTATCACGCGTGACTTTCGCCAGCGCCTGGTCGGTACGCTGATCGGCGCCGTTGATGCTGACCGTCACGCCCATCAGGCTTGGATCCTGCTGCGGCAGATTGATGGTCGGCGATACTTCAATCGTGGTCGGCGGTGTTGCACAGCTGGCCAGCATAAAAATGGCGACCAGCGGGAAGAATAATTTTTTTAACATGTTCGCTATCTCAATGTACTCAAAGGGGGCTGGGAGAAAAAACACGCCATCATAACACTGCGGTTGCCCAGTGGAAGTGCTTAACGCACGGAATTTCATCGCGTTGCGTTTTTAATGAGCGCTAATAAAGCTATCAGACCTGATTCATACTGAATAGGGTCGTAATAGCATTAAGCTACAGAGGGTTGGCAAAGGAAATCGGACGAAAGCTAAATAATTGTTGGAATTACGTTATTAAAACGGTTAAAAGCGGCTAAGATTTAAGGGGATGAGTGGCATCCGGGCGTAGTTGAGGAGAAAGTTCATGATGATACGCGAGCAAATAGAAACAAAACTAAGGGCAGCGTTCGAACCTGTGTTCCTGGAAGTCGTGGATGAAAGCTATCGTCACAATGTCCCGGCTGGTTCTGAAAGTCACTTTAAGGTTGTGTTAGTCAGCGATCGCTTTACCGGCGAACGTTTTTTGAATCGTCATCGCCTGATCTACGGCACCCTAAGCGAAGAGCTGGCGAGTACCGTACATGCTCTGGCCCTGCATACCTATACCATTAAAGAGTGGGAAGGGTTGCAGGATACTATTTTCGCCTCGCCGCCGTGCCGCGGAGCGGGTTCTATCGCCTGAAAATAACCTTTTCGGGTTTGCAACTGAGGGAACTTTTCCTTTATGTTGCTCTCTGTTAACTGCGTTTCTCAAAACGGCCTGCGGGCCGTTTTGTTTTGTCTTAAATACCCGGCTTTTTTGCAGGGATGAGGCAATAAATTCCAACAAAGTGTGAAAAAGGCCGCAGCGACGCTATGTCGCCGTTCTCGACTCACTCTGGTGATGCCGCTATAATGCTGCGTCTTATTTTTCGGAATGTCTTCGGGACGATTCTGACGACAGGGAATGTGATTCTGCTACAGAAGGCATCCCGGTTCTGTGAAGCAATATTAAGGGCTTCCAGAGTTGACCGAGCACTGTGATTTTTTGAGGTAACAAGATGCAAGTTTCAGTTGAAACCACTCAGGGCCTTGGCCGCCGTCTCACGATTACTATCGCTGCAGACAGCATCGAAACCGCTGTAAAAAGCGAGCTGGTCAACGTGGCAAAGAAAGTTCGTATTGACGGCTTCCGCAAGGGTAAAGTACCGATGACCGTTGTCGCTCAACGTTACGGCGCTTCCGTTCGCCAGGACGTGCTGGGCGAGCTGATGAGCCGCAACTTCATTGATGCGATCATCCAGGAAAAAATCAATCCAGCAGGTGCGCCTAACTATGTGCCGGGCGAATACAAACTGGGCGAAGACTTCACCTACTCCGTAGAGTTTGAAGTTTACCCGGAAGTTGAGCTGCAGGGTCTGGAAGCTATCGAAGTTGAAAAACCAGTTGTTGACGTGACCGATGAAGACGTTGACACCATGCTGGACACCCTGCGTAAGCAGCAGGCGACCTGGAAAGACTCTGACGCTGCTGCAACGGCAGAAGATCGCGTTACCATCGACTTCACCGGCTCCGTAGACGGCGAAGTGTTCGAAGGCGGTAAAGCGTCTGACTTCGTGCTGGCAATGGGCCAGGGTCGTATGATCCCGGGCTTCGAAGATGGCGTTGTTGGCCACAAAGCCGGCGAAGAGTTCACTATCGAAGTGACCTTCCCGGAAGATTACCACGCTGAAAACCTGAAGGGTAAAGCGGCTAAGTTCGATATCGTTCTGAAGAAAGTTGAAGAACGTGAACTGCCGGAGTTTACTGAAGAATTCATCAAACGTTTCGGCGTTGAAGATGGTTCTGTTGCGGGTCTGCGTACCGAAGTGCGTAAGAACATGGATCGCGAGCTGAAAGGCGCGGTGCGTAACCGCATTAAGACGCAGGCAATCGACGGTCTGGTTAACGCCAACAACATCGACGTGCCGGCTGCGCTGATCGACGGCGAAATCGACGTTCTGCGTCGCCAGGCTGCACAGCGTTTCGGCGGCAACGAGCAACAGGCTCTGGAGCTGCCGCGCGAGCTGTTCGAAGAGCAAGCTAAGCGTCGTGTAGTGGTTGGCCTGCTGCTGGGCGAAGTTATTCGTACCCACGAGCTGAAAGCTGATGAAGCACGCGTTAACGGTCTGATCGAAGAAATGGCTTCCGCCTACGAAGATCCGAAAGAAGTTATCGAGTTCTACAGCAAGAACAAAGAGCTGATGGACAACATGCGTAACGTTGCTCTGGAAGAACAGGCTGTTGAAGCGCTGCTGGCAAAAGCGAAAGTTTCAGAAAAAGCGACTTCCTTCAGCGAGCTGATGAACCAACAAGCGTAAGCGTAAGTTTTGGCATTATTGCCAAAAGCTTGCTGCATCAAGCCCGTCACTTACAGTGGCGGGCTTTTTTTATCTGGCGAATGGCATCTTTACGACGAATAATACGAACTTTCAGGGTTAGCGGATCAAGAAAAGGTTGTTATGCTTGAAACAGGGCGAAGCCATCCCCATTAACCAGGTATGGCTCCAAAACACGAACCTGACTGATAATCCGTCCATGACAGGCAACGGACGCAAGGAGCGTAGTCTTCTTTTCGCGTCTCAAGTAGAATCAGTACAGTAGGTTAGAAGGCTTAATTACTCCAGGAGACGGAAATGTCATACAGTGGCGAACGAGATCAATTAGCACCCCATATGGCTCTGGTGCCGATGGTTGTTGAACAGACATCGCGTGGTGAGCGTTCATACGATATTTATTCCCGTCTGCTCAAAGAACGTGTCATCTTCATGACCGGACAGGTCGAAGATCATATGGCTAACCTGATTGTGGCGCAGATGCTGTTTCTGGAAGCGGAAAACCCGGAAAAAGATATCTACCTCTACATTAACTCACCGGGTGGTGTAATTACGGCAGGTATGTCTATCTATGACACCATGCAATTTATAAAGCCGGACGTCAGCACTATCTGTATGGGGCAAGCTTGTTCTATGGGAGCTTTCCTGCTGACTGCCGGGGCGAAGGGCAAGCGTTTCTGCCTGCCTAACTCGCGGGTGATGATTCACCAACCGCTGGGCGGCTATCAGGGGCAGGCGACGGACATCGAAATCCACGCCCGCGAAATCCTGAAAGTTAAAGCCCGTATGAATGAACTTATGGCGCAACACACCGGCAAATCTCTTGAAGAGATCGAAAGAGACACCGAGCGCGACCGTTTCCTCGCTGCCAGCGAAGCGGTAGAGTATGGCTTAGTTGACTCGATCCTGACTCACCGTAACTAATGCCCGAAAACAGCGGGCCATAGACTATAGTAAAAGTAGTGGCCCGGCTTCCCGCTTAGATTGGCTGTGCCGCAATAATGGCACTTGCGTCGTTTCAAACGGTGCAAAGAAACAGAAAAGAGGTTTTGACTTTATGACAGATAAGCGCAAAGACGGTTCAGGTAAACTTCTGTACTGCTCTTTTTGCGGCAAAAGCCAGCATGAAGTGCGCAAACTGATTGCCGGACCGTCAGTGTATATCTGCGATGAGTGTGTCGACTTATGTAACGACATTATTCGCGAAGAGATCAAAGAAGTAGCGCCGCATCGCGAGCGTAGCGCGCTGCCGACGCCGCATGAAATCCGTCATCATCTGGATGACTACGTCATCGGTCAGGAACAGGCGAAAAAGGTCCTGGCGGTGGCGGTTTATAACCACTACAAACGTCTGCGCAACGGCGACAGCACCAACGGTATCGAACTGGGTAAAAGTAACATTCTGCTCATCGGGCCGACAGGCAGCGGGAAAACGCTGCTGGCTGAAACCCTGGCGCGTTTGCTGGATGTGCCATTCACTATGGCAGACGCCACCACGCTTACCGAAGCGGGCTATGTCGGTGAAGATGTGGAAAACATCATCCAGAAGCTGCTGCAGAAATGCGACTACGACGTGCAAAAAGCGCAGCGCGGTATCGTCTATATCGATGAGATTGACAAAATCTCCCGCAAATCTGACAACCCGTCCATCACCCGCGATGTTTCCGGTGAAGGCGTGCAGCAGGCGTTGCTGAAGCTGATCGAAGGCACCGTGGCCGCGGTGCCACCGCAGGGCGGCCGTAAGCATCCGCAGCAAGAATTTCTGCAGGTTGATACTTCCAAAATTCTGTTTATCTGCGGCGGCGCGTTTGCAGGCCTCGACAAAGTGATTGCTAATCGTGTTGAAACCGGTTCAGGTATCGGCTTTGGCGCGACGGTTAAAGGCAAGTCTGAGAAGGCGAGCGAAGGCCAGCTGCTCGGCCAGGTAGAGCCAGAAGATCTGATCAAATTCGGCCTTATCCCTGAGTTCATCGGCCGTTTACCGGTGGTTGCTACGCTGAGCGAGCTGAGCGAAGAAGCGCTGATCCAGATCCTGAAAGAGCCGAAAAACGCCCTGACCAAACAGTATCAGGCGTTGTTTAATCTTGAAGGCGTGGAGCTGGAATTCCGCGACGAAGCGCTGGATGCTATCGCTAAGAAAGCGATGGCGCGTAAAACCGGCGCCCGTGGCCTACGCTCTATCGTTGAAGGCGCGCTGCTTGATACCATGTACGACCTTCCTTCCATGGAAGATGTCGAAAAAGTGGTGATCGACGAGGCGGTTATAGACGACCAGACCAAGCCGCTATTAATTTACGGCAAGCCGGAAGCACAACAGGCATCCGGTGAATAATTCGCCAAAATAACCAGTCAGTTAGTTGAAAAAGGGGGATTTTTATCCCCCTTTTATTTTTCCTGCATTTCCGGCATTGAATGCTCGGGAAACATCCCCATATACTGACTTACTTGTTGGTGATGCCATGATACTGTCATCGAGCCGCAGGGACGTTGGCTGCGCCCACGCGCCTGTAACCCGAATGACTTAAGGTATAAGCAGAGGACATCGCCCCATCACCTGGCGGAAATTAAACTAAGAGAGAGCTCTATGAATCCTGAGCGTTCTGAACGCATTGAAATCCCCGTATTGCCATTGCGCGATGTGGTGGTTTATCCGCACATGGTTATTCCATTGTTTGTCGGGCGTGAAAAATCCATTCGCTGCCTGGAAGCAGCCATGGACCACGATAAAAAAATCATGCTGGTGGCGCAAAAAGAGGCCTCAACGGATGAGCCGGGTGTGAATGACCTGTTCTCGGTGGGCACCGTTGCCTCTATTTTGCAGATGCTGAAACTGCCAGACGGTACGGTAAAAGTGCTGGTGGAAGGTTTGCAGCGTGCGCGCATTACCACGTTGTCTGACAATGGCGATCATTTCGCAGCCCAGGCCGAATACCTTGACTCGCCGGTTATTGAAGAGCGCGAGCAGGAAGTGCTGGTACGCACGGCCATTAACCAGTTTGAAGGCTACATCAAGCTGAACAAAAAAATCCCGCCAGAAGTGCTGACATCGCTTAACAGCATCGACGATCCTGCACGTCTGGCAGACACCATCGCTGCACATATGCCGTTGAAATTAACGGATAAACAATCAGTGCTTGAGATGTCCGATATTAACGAACGTCTTGAATATCTGATGGCGATGATGGAATCGGAAATCGATCTGCTGCAGGTTGAAAAACGCATTCGCAACCGCGTTAAAAAGCAGATGGAAAAGAGCCAGCGCGAATACTATCTGAATGAGCAAATGAAAGCGATTCAGAAAGAGCTGGGCGAAATGGACGACGCGCCGGACGAAAACGAAGCGCTGAAACGCAAAATCGACGCGGCGAAAATGCCGAAAGAGGCGCGTGAGAAAACCGAAGCGGAACTGCAAAAACTGAAAATGATGTCGCCGATGTCTGCGGAAGCAACCGTGGTACGCGGCTATATCGACTGGATGGTGCAGGTGCCGTGGAACGCGCGCAGCAAGGTGAAAAAAGATCTGCGCCAGGCGCAGGAAGTTCTGGATACCGACCACTACGGCCTGGAACGCGTGAAAGATCGCATTCTGGAATACCTCGCAGTGCAGAGCCGCGTTAACAAGCTCAAAGGGCCAATCCTGTGTCTGGTAGGGCCTCCTGGCGTGGGTAAAACCTCTTTGGGTCAGTCCATCGCCAGAGCGACGGGACGCAAATATATCCGTATGGCGCTGGGCGGCGTGCGTGATGAAGCTGAAATTCGCGGCCACCGTCGCACCTACATCGGATCGATGCCGGGCAAGCTGATTCAGAAAATGGCGAAAGTGGGCGTTAAAAACCCGCTGTTCCTGCTTGATGAGATCGACAAAATGTCTTCGGATATGCGTGGCGATCCGGCGTCAGCTCTGCTGGAAGTTCTGGATCCAGAACAGAACGTCGCCTTTAACGATCACTACCTTGAGGTGGATTACGACCTCAGCGACGTGATGTTTGTTGCCACCTCCAACTCGATGAACATTCCGGCTCCGTTGCTGGATCGTATGGAGGTTATCCGTCTTTCCGGTTATACCGAAGACGAGAAGCTGAACATTGCCAAACAGCACCTGCTGCCGAAGCAGATTGAACGTAACGCCCTGAAAAAGAGCGAGCTGACGGTAGAAGATAGCGCCATCACCGGCATTATCCGTTACTACACTCGTGAGGCCGGCGTGCGTAGCCTGGAGCGTGAAATCTCCAAACTGTGCCGTAAAGCGGTGAAGCAGCTTCTGCTGGATAAAACGCTCAAGCACATCACCATCAACGGCGATAACCTGAAAGATTTCCTTGGGGTTCAGCGCTTTGATTATGGACGTGCAGACAGTGAAAACCGCGTAGGGCAGGTAACGGGTCTGGCGTGGACGGAAGTGGGCGGCGATCTGCTGACTATCGAAACCGCGTGCGTGCCGGGGAAAGGCAAGCTGACCTACACCGGTTCGTTAGGCGAAGTTATGCAGGAATCTATCCAGGCCGCCCTGACCGTGGTTCGCGCGCGTGCGGAAAAACTGGGCATCAACGGCGACTTCTACGAAAAACGTGATATTCACGTTCACGTACCGGAAGGCGCGACGCCGAAAGATGGCCCAAGTGCGGGTATCGCAATGTGTACCGCGCTGGTTTCCTGCCTGACAGGCAACCCGGTACGTGCAGATGTGGCAATGACGGGTGAAATTACGCTGCGTGGCCAGGTTCTGCCGATTGGTGGCCTGAAAGAAAAACTGCTTGCAGCTCATCGCGGCGGGATTAAAACCGTGCTGATTCCGGATGAAAATAAACGCGATCTGGAGGAGATTCCGGAAAATGTGATTGCCGATCTGGATATTCACCCGGTAAAACGTATCGAGGAAGTTCTGGCGCTTGCGTTGCAGAATGAGCCCTACGGAATGCAGGTTGTAACCGCAAAATAGTGACCTGACGCAAATACAGTCAATAAAATCGACGCTGGCAGGTGAATTGTCACTTGCCAGCTTTTTTTTGTGTCGCTAAGTTAGACAGCGGTCAGGTATGTCACCAATTACGGATGTTGTGCGGCTATGACAGGCCTGATATAACTGCTGCGCGGTCGTGCTTTGAAGGAAACGGGTACGATATAAATAATAACGAGAGGAAGAGAAGAGTGAATAAATCTCAACTGATAGACAAAATTGCCGCAGGTGCTGATATTTCTAAAGCCGCGGCTGGACGTGCGTTAGATGCTGTTATCGCTTCTGTTACTGAATCTCTGCAGTCCGGGGAAGACGTAGCACTGGTTGGCTTTGGTACTTTTGCTGTTAAAGAGCGTGCTGCCCGTACAGGCCGTAATCCTCAGACCGGTAAAGAAATCACCATCGCTGCAGCGAAAGTCCCAGGGTTCCGTGCGGGTAAAGCGCTGAAAGACGCGGTTAACTGAGTTTTCGACCAGTTAATACCTTCTGATTGTTAGATTTCAGGTTACAGGCAGGCGGCAAGGGAGTGACAAAATCGGCGTAAGCCTTTTTGAACAGCGCCTGCAGCGGTCCGTAGGGGAATAATCCCCGGCACTTACTTCAGTAAGTAACTGGGATGAGGGTGTGCAGACAACACCTCTGTAACCTGAAGGATGGCGGGCAGAACCGTAAAGCTTTGTCAGGGCGCATCAACAGATGTGCCTTTTTTGTTTCTGGCGTCCTAATTTTACGCATGCCTGATGATTTGGGACGGGTTTCTTGTCACAATACCCTCTTGCGCGCAGTGGCGAGTAACGAGCGTTCGCAAGGATGCCATGACGACTGCGCAGGGTTTACCAATCACACTACAGCGGAGTGTTGTTACACCATGATGGACAATTTACGCGCGGCGGCAAACCACGTCGTGCTCAAGATCATTCTGGGTTTGATTATCGTCTCTTTCATTTTGACCGGCGTGGGTAATTATCTGATTGGCGGCAGCGCCAATTACGCCGCAAAAGTGAATGACCAGGAGATTGGTCGTGGGCAGTTCGAAAATGCGGTAGCCAGCGAACGTAATCGCCAGCAACAGCAATTAGGTGAACAGTTCTCAGCGCTGGCTTCCAGCGAAGGCTACATGAAGCAGATGCGTCAGCAGGTGCTGTCTCGCATGATCGACGAAGCCCTGATGGATCAGTACGCTAAACACCTCGGTCTGGGCATCAGCGATGAGCAAATCAAACAGGCCATTTTTAAAGAGCCGGCATTCCAGAACAACGGTAAATTCGACAACGCCCGCTATAAAGCCATCATCGGCAATATGGGGATGACGGCGGAACAGTACGCGCAAGCGCTGCGTAACCAGTTGACCACACAGCAGCTTATCAGCGCCGTTGTGGGCACAGACTTTATGCTCACCGGCGAAACCGATGAGCTGGCCGCGCTGGTGGCCCAGGAACGCCTGGTGCGTGAAGCCACCATCGATGTGAACGCGCTGGCATCGAAGCAGGAAGTGACCGAGCAGGAAATCACCAGCAGCTACGAGCAGAACAAAAACAGCTACGTCGCGCCTGAACAGTTTAAAGTCAGCTATATCAAGCTTGACGCTGCCTCAATGCAGGAAACAGCAACGGATGCGGATATTCAGTCTTACTACGACCAGCATCAGGATGAATTCACCCAGCCGCAGCGTAACCGCTACAGCGTGATTCAGACCAAAACTGAAGCGGAAGCAAAAGCTGTTCTCGAGGCGTTGCACAAAGGCGGCGACTTTGCGGCGCTGGCGAAAGAGAAATCAGCCGACATTATTTCTGCCCGTAACGGCGGCGACATGGGCTGGCTGGAGCCGGGCACAACGCCTGACGAATTGAAAAATGCCGGTCTGAAAGAAAAGGGCCAGCTGTCTGGCGTCATTAAATCTTCCGTTGGCTTCCTGGTGGTTCGCCTGGATGATGTGCAACCAGCGCAAACCAAACCGCTGGCTGAGGTTCACGATGCGATTGCAGACAAAGTAAAACAGGATAAAGCCCTGGACGCGTACTATGCGCTGCAACAGAAAGTGAGCGACGCGGCAAGCAACGATAACGAATCCCTGGCGGGTGCCGAACAGGTTGCGGGCGTTAAGGCCGTTGAGACGGGCTGGTTTGGTCACGATAACCTGCCGGCCGAGCTAAACTTCAAACCTGTTTCAGACGCTATTTTCAATGGCGGTCTGGTAGGCGAGAACGGCACGCCGGGAAGCAACTCTGACATTATCACCGTTGACGGTGACCGCGCGTTCGTTCTGCGCGTAACAGAGCATAAAGCCGAAGCCGTTAAGCCTCTGGCTGAAGTGCGCGAGCAGGTTATCGCTCAGGTTAAACATCAGAAAGCCGAACAGCAGGCAAAACTGCAGGCGGACAAGCTGCTTACTGAGCTGAAGCAGGGCAAAGGTGAAGCGGCGATGGAAGCCGCAGGGCTAAGCTTTGGCGCAGCCAAAACGCTGACCCGTACAGGCCAGGATCCGATAAGCCAGGCGGCCTTCACGCTGCCGTTGCCCGCTAAAGACCAGCCGGGTTACGGCGTGGCCAACGACATGCAGGGCAACGTGGTGCTGTTAGCCCTGGACGAAGTGAAAGCCGGCACCATGCCTGCGGAACAGAAAAAAGCGATGGTCCAGGGTATTACCCAGAACAACGCCCAAATCGCCTTTGAAGCGCTGATGACCAATCTGCGTAAAGAAGCGAAGATTAAAATGGGCGATATCGTCGACCAGCAGCAGTAATTCTCAGCGTTTCGCGCAATTCGTTGCAACGTAGTGCAACAACTAAAGGCCGCCTTCGCGGCCTTTTCCACATTTTGACTTTGGCATTTGTTCCTGTTTTTTCTCCCCGGTAAGGTAGCCTCGCTGCCAAACACACAAGGAGGAAACAGCATGAAGTCAGGAATAAAAGCTTTTTGTCTTACCTTAACGCTTATCGGCGCAGGTGTTTACTCACCGGCTCATGCGGTTCCCGCAACTGCAAAAACCGCCGCCACCGCGCAGATCGCCACTACGGCTGAAAGTAGCGCGGCCAAAGCTTCCACGTCCAAAGCAGCCGACCAGAAAACGACGAATGTCAGCGACGGCGTGGTGAGTATCAACACGGCAAGCGCCGAAGAAATCGCCCAGGTCATTAATGGGGTTGGGCTGAAAAAAGCTCAGGCTATCGTAAGCTACCGCGAAGAGTACGGGCCGTTTAAAGAGCTGGACCAACTGCAGGAGGTGCCGGGAATCGGCAGCGCGCTGGTAGAGCGTAACCGCGCGCGCATCAAACTTTGATGGATAGTGCGCATCGGCTCGCGTAGTCGGAAAGTTTTGCTACGCTAAAAAACAGGTCGTACCAGTTGGCGCGGCCTGAATCTTACCTGCTAACTAAAATTAAAAGGTCATCGCGCTATGCAGACACAAATCAAAGTTCGTGGTTATCACATGGATGTTTACCAGCATGTGAATAATGCCCGCTATCTGGAGTTCCTTGAAGAAGCCCGCTGGGAGGGCCTGGAGAAAACGACAGGTTTTCAGTGGATGACGGAGCACAACATCGCTTTCATCGTCGTGAATATCAACATCAGCTACCGTCGGCCAGCGGTGCTTGGCGATGTGCTGCGCATCACCAGCAACCTGCAGCAATTAAGCGGCAAAAGCGGCGTATTAAGCCAGGTCGTCACGCTTGAGCCGGAAGGGCAGGCCGTGGCGGATGCGCTGCTGACTTTTGTCTGCATAGACCTGAAGACCCAAAAGGCCGTGCCCATTGAGGGGGAATTGCGTGAAAAGCTGGAGCAGATGATGGAGTAAAGCGCAGGGCGTGGCAGACGCCACGCCCGAAGTCTGGCTTAGTTAAGGCCGGTTTTCTGCTTCATTGCGGCCATCACCGCGGCTTTGTCGGCCAGATAGCGGTTGAGGCCGTTGGCGCGCAGGTTACAGGCGGCGCACTTCCCGCAGCCTTCGCCCTTTATGCCGTTGTAACAGGTGAGGGTCTGGCTGCGCACCAGCTCAAGCTGCTGCCAGTAGTCCGCCAGCGCCCAGGTTTCAGCTTTATCAAGCCACATCAGCGGCGTTTCAAAGCGGATATCACGCGCCAGGCCCAGGCTTACCGCATGATTTAGCGCTTTTACGAATTCGTCCCGGCAGTCCGGGTAGCCCGAGAAGTCGGTTTCGCAAACGCCGGTAATAACGGCTTCGGCTTCAACCTGCCAGGCATAAATCGCCGTGAGGGTCAGAAACAGGATGTTACGGCCCGGCACGAAAGTGTCCGGAATGCCGCTTTCCGCTGGATTGTAATCCGGCACCGGAATGCTGTCGCGAGTCAGGCTGCTGACGGCCAGTTCGTTCAGCACCGTAACGTCCAGCACCTTGTGGGCGCGGGCGCCCAGCTTCAGCGCAAGCTCACGCGCAACGTCGATCTCAGCACGATGGCGCTGACCATAATCAAACGTCACGCAGTGTACTTCATCATACTGTTGTAAAGCCTGAATCAGGCAGGTGGTGGAATCTTGTCCACCGCTGAAGACGACAACCGCACGTTTCATGAGTAATCCTGTAATCCAGAAGTAATTTTACGGACGCTATGGTAACGCCCCCGCGTGCGGCTGCCCAGCTTCTTCACGCCATCGACGGCGGCGGCAGCCAGGCCTGGGTAAAGTCGAACCAGCCCCAGGCGTTAAGTTCGATGCCGTTGACTCCCGGCGGGGCGCTGACCTGGTAGCGATAGTTAAATAATGGCGTGACGATGGCATCGTGCATCAGCGAGCTGAACACAGCCTGCAAACCAGCATAGCGCTCTGCGTCATCGGGATGGATCTGCACCGCATCAAGCGTGGCCTGCAAATGCGCATACTGGCTACCGGTTAACAGATGCGACCAGAGCACGTCGCTGCGCAACCACTGCTCGAGCGTATACTCCGGCGCTTCGCCAATCAGCCTGTCGCCCATCACGATATCCGCGTCGGCTAGCCGTTCGCAGCCAGCCCAGTTTTTTGCGTTATGGAATATCAGCGTCAGCTCGCAGCCGAGCGCGGCGAGATAGCGCTTTAGCTGTTGAGCCATAGCATGCAGTTCCACCGGCAGATGGTAAATGAGCGTTAACCGGCGGGGCAGCTTCACCGCCTCCCGTTCCGCCCACTGCGGCATTGTCCAGCCGGGGATCATTTCCGTACTCGGCGTAATTAGAGACTCTTCTACCGGCAGCGTGGCGATCACCTCATGGCGTCGCACGATCTGCATCAGCATGCGGGCCTGATCGGGCGTCAGATTGCCGTTTTGCTTGATGGCCAGATAGCAGAAACCGAGGCTGATACTCTTTTTCACCGGCCGCAGATGGACAAGCTCATCCTGCTGCCCGATGGCGATCTGCACCGGATGGCGGCAGCTGGTGCCAAGCGTCGCTTCAAAAAGCTGGGGGGTTATCCAGTATTCGATAGCCTTCAGTAAAGGGTGATTCAGGTGATAGCTTTCGTGGCTTTCAATGCGCACCAGGTTCGCTTTATAGCTGGCGATACGGAATGCTCCGCAGCCAAGCTGGGTATCGTCGGGATGGGCAAGACGGCTGCAATAGCTCGCCAGACGCCAGGGCAGCCAGTAATCGGGGCGATGCAATACAAAGCGCAGGCACCGGGCATGAGGCTGTTCGATAGTCTTTACGCTAATAAACAGGCGGCGCATCGCGGGGAGCGTTAGCAGCATCAGCAGGCGCTGCTGCAGCTGCGCGGTTTCTACCGCTTCGCCGTTATGCCAGTGCAGCGTTGAGCGGATAAAAAAGTGCCAGCTCAGGCCATCGTCAGAAACCTGCCAGTGGTGCGCGAGATCGGGCTGGGGCCGCGCGCTGTTTGCCACAAAGCGCGTTAACCCGGAAAAAATATGCCCGGCAAGATGTTGTTCAGCCCGTCCCGGCAGGAAGCCCGGTTGTAACGCCTCAAGCGGGCGATAGTAAGGAATACGCAGCGTTGGCGTATCGTTTTGCCATTGCCCGCCGAGAAAAGGCTGCAGCAGGTGACGAAGCTGTTCCGGGGCGATTTGCGCGAGCTCCAGCGCGTTCTGATGCTGCCCTTTGTGCAGGACCTCTTCCATCATCCCTGAGCGCACGCTGTCCGGCGTCACTAAAAAAGTCAGCTCGCCGCGTTTGCCTCGCCCCGACCGCGCGCGCCAGGTTAACCAGCCTGCATCTTCCAGTTGCTTCAGTAAGGTACGAACGTGGCGCTCGCTGCAAAAGCAGCGGGCAGCAAGTTCAGCCACGGTTGCCTGCACGGGCTCACCCGCCGAAGGCTGCCACAATCTCTGATACTGATTAAGCCGATTCAACAGACGCATCATTAAACCCGGAACAATTTTTTCGAAGTATTCACTATTAGTTCCGCATATGCCAGGCAATACTGCAGGACATGTTCGTAAGGTCACAACCGGGAGTATTCATGGCGCGTCTGGCTGCATTTGATATGGATGGCACGTTGCTGCTGCCCAATCATTATCTTGGTGATGAAACGCTGCGTACGCTTAAGCGCCTGCGCGAAGAGCGCCAAATCACTCTCGCTTTTGCTACCGGCCGCCACGTACTCGAAATGCGTCACGTTTTAGGATCGCTCGATCTGGAAGCTTTCCTTATTACCGGCAACGGAACGCGCATTCACAGCATGGAAGGAGAGCTGCTGCACCGGCAGGATCTCACTCCGGCGGCGGCGGAAAACGTTATTCTCGGCCAGTGGGACACCCAGGCCAGCATGCACGTTTTCAACGACGGCGGCTGGCTGACGCAGCACGACATCCCTGAACTGCTGCATGCCCACGTTTACAGCGGCTTCAAATATCGTCTGACAGATCTGAAGAGCCTGCCCAAAGATGAAGTGACCAAGATCTGCTTCTGCGGCGATCACGACGATCTCAGCCGGCTTAAAATCCAGCTTGGCGAAGCCCTGGGCGATAGCGCATTTCTCTGCTTCTCTGCGGTGGATTGCCTGGAAGTATTGCCGGTGGGATGCAACAAAGGGTCGGCGCTGGGCATTCTGAGCCGGCATCTTGGCCTGACGATGAAAGATTGCATGGCCTTTGGCGACGCGATGAACGACCGCGAAATGCTCTCGCTGGTCGGTCAAGGTTTGATTATGGGCAACGCGATGGCCCAGCTGAAAGCGGATTTACCCCACCTGCCGGTGATTGGTCACTGCAGTAAGCAGGCGGTTTCACATTATTTAACGCATTGGCTGGATACACCGAACCTTACTTATTCCCCCGAATGACAAGGTATTTTCAGCAGGCCGGGCATAAAACCCGGCCTCTTTTTTATTGCAGCAGATTCTGGATTTCCGCCCGCCACGGCTGCAAATCGCCGATATTCGCCTGCACCCAGTCCGGGTTGTAATAGGTTTCCAGGTAGCGCTCGCCGCTGTCGCAAAGCAGCGTCACAATCGCACCCGTACGGCCTTCGGTGCGCATACGAACCGCCATCTGCAACGCACCCCACATATTTGTCCCGGTTGATGCGCCCACTTTGCGACCCAGCATCGACTCCAGCCATTGCATGGTGGCGACGCTTGCTGCATCCGGCACACGCAACATTTCATCAATCACATCCGGGATAAACGAAGGTTCGCAGCGCGGGCGCCCGATGCCTTCGATTTTACTGCCCGCTTTGCTGCTAAGATCGCAGTTACGCTGATGCCAGTAGTCGAGAAAGACAGAGTTCTGCGGATCGACCACCAGAAGCCGGGTCGGATGACCCTGATAACGCAGGTAGCGGCCAATGGTCGCTGAGGTGCCGCCCGTACCGGCGCTCATCACGATATAATCCGGCACCGGATGCGGCTCATGCGCCATCTGATGAAAAATACTGTCGGCGATATTGTTATTGCCGCGCCAGTCGGTTGCGCGCTCGGCGTAGGTAAACTGATCCATATAGTGGCCGTTCAGCTCGCGGGCCAGCATCTCGGAAGCGGCGTAGATTTCGCAGGCGCTCTCTACAAAATGGCAGCGGCCGCCATAAAACTCGATCTGCTCGACTTTACGTTTTGCGGTGCAGCCAGGCATGACGGCGATAAACGGCAGCCCCAGCAGGCGAGCGAAATAGGCCTCAGAGACGGCAGTTGAACCGGAAGAGGCCTCGATAATCGTGGTCCCTTCTTTAATCCAGCCATTACACAAACCGTAGAGAAACAGCGACCGCGCCAGACGGTGCTTCAGGCTACCCGTTGGATGCGTGCTTTCATCTTTCAGGTAGAGCTGAATCCCGGGAAAGGCGGGCAAGGCGAGGCGGATAAGATGCGTGTCTGCCGAACGTTGGTAATCGGCGTTAATTTCGCTAATAGCGTGTTTTACCCAGCTGCTGGTCATGATCGGGATCCGTTTGTCTGTTTGTGCCTAGCGTAATGCAAAAGAAGGATAAAAAAGTTGTCATTTTGCCTGCGGAAAGCTTTACTTGGAGAAAAAATTTCTCCAGAAGGTGGTTATGCTAGATAAAATTGACCGCAAGCTATTATCTTTGCTGCAGGTAGACTGCACCCTCTCTTTGCAGGCGCTGGCGGATGCCGTTAATCTGACCACCACGCCCTGCTGGAAACGCCTGAAAAAACTTGAAGAGGATGGCGTGGTGCGCGCGAAAGTCGCGTTGCTGGACCCTGAAAAGCTGGGCCTGGGCCTCACGGCTTTCGTGCTGATAAAAACCCAGCAGCACAGCAGCGAGTGGTACGGCAAATTTGTGAGCGTAGTGGAAGAGATGCCCGAAGTGCTCGGCTTCTGGCGAATGGCCGGGGAATATGACTACCTGATGCGTGTGCAGGTGGCGGACATGAAGCGTTACGACGATTTTTATAAGCGTCTGGTCAACGGTATGCCTGGCCTGAGCGATGTAACTTCGAGTTTTGCCATGGAACAGATAAAATACACGACAGCCTTGCCGATAAGCGGCTAACCACGCTGCGTTTTAGCGTTTTTCGGCACATCCTTAAAGCCCTCGTCGGCAGACTGCAAATCAGGAATAAAACCGCGTGCGATTATTTGCTCAATTAAGCTGGTACTTCACCCGAGAATGGCGCCGCTATCTCGGGGCGGTGGCCTTGCTTATCATCATCGCTATGCTGCAACTGGTGCCGCCAAAACTGGTGGGCGTAATTGTGGATGGCGTCACTGAACATCGCCTGTCAGGGCAACAGGTGCTGATGTGGCTTGGCGTGATGATTGTAATTGCCGTTGTGGTTTATGCGCTGCGCTACGTGTGGCGCGTGCTGCTGTTTGGCGCCTCTTACCAGCTTGCGGTCGAACTGCGTGAAAATTATTACCGGCAGCTTAGCCGCCAACATCCCGAATTCTACCTTCGCCATCGTACCGGCGACCTGATGGCGCGCGCGACGAACGACGTAGACCGCGTGGTATTTGCAGCAGGCGAAGGCGTGCTGACGCTGGTGGACTCGCTGGTGATGGGCTGCGCGGTGCTGATTGTCATGTCGACGCAGATTAGCTGGGAGTTAACGCTGCTGGCGCTGCTGCCTATGCCGGTGATGGCACTGGTTATCAAGCGTTACGGCGACCAGCTACACCAGCGTTTCAAGCTCGCGCAGGCCGCGTTCTCCACGCTTAACGATCGTACCCAGGAAAGCTTAACCAGCATCCGGATGATCAAAGCTTTTGGCCTGGAGGATCGCCAGTCGGCGTTATTCGCCTCCGAAGCGCAGGACGCCGGGGCGAAGAATATGCGCGTGGCGCGCGTGGACGCCCGTTTCGACCCAACCATTTATATCGCCATCGGCACGGCAAACCTGCTGGCGGTAGGGGGCGGAAGCTGGATGGTGATGCAGGGCGCGTTAACGCTCGGGCAGCTCACAAGCTTTGTGATGTACCTGGGCCTGATGATCTGGCCGATGCTGGCGCTGGCGTGGATGTTTAATATCGTCGAGCGCGGCAGCGCCGCCTATAGCCGTATTCGCAGTATGCTGGAAGAGGCGCCGTCGGTGGTCGACGGCGAGAAAGCGGCGCCGGAAGGCCGTGGCATCGTGCAAGCGAATATTCGCGCTTTTTACTATCCGCAAACCGCCCAGCCGACGCTTGAGAACGTTTCATTCACCCTTAAGCCCGGCGGCATGCTTGGGCTATGCGGCCCTACCGGCGCGGGGAAAAGCACCATTTTATCCCTGCTTCAGCGCCATTTTGACATCGATCAGGGCGATATCCGTTTTCACGATATGCCGCTGGTGCAGATGCAGCTCGACGCCTGGCGCAGCCGCCTGGCGGTCGTTAACCAGACGCCGTTCCTGTTCTCAGACACCGTGGCGAACAATATCGCGCTGGGTAAACCGGACGCCACGCGGCAGGAAGTTGAACGCGTCGCCCGTCTTGCCAGCGTCCATGAAGATATTTTGCGCCTGCCTCAGGGCTACGAAACGGAAGTGGGTGAGCGCGGCGTGATGCTCTCCGGCGGGCAGAAACAGCGTATCTCTATCGCCCGCGCGCTTTTGCTGGATGCGGAGATACTTATTCTCGACGACGCGCTTTCGGCGGTAGACGGGCGTACCGAACATCAAATTCTCCACAACCTGCGCCAGTGGGGCGAGAACCGCACGGTGATTATCAGCGCACACCGCCTGTCGGCCCTGACCGAAGCCAGCGAGATTCTGGTCATGCAGCACGGGCACGTGGCCCAGCGGGGCAACCACGAGGCGCTGGTTTCCCAGCCGAGCTGGTATCGCGACATGTACCGCTATCAGCAGCTGGAAGCCGCGCTGGACGATGCGCCTGAGGCGGTCGAGACGGAGGAAGCCAATGCGTAAGTTACACAAGCAGTGGCCGACGATAAAACGCCTTCTGGCCTACGGTTCGCCGTGGCGCAAACCGCTGGCGGGAGCCGTGGTAATGCTGTGGATTGCGGCAGCGGCGGAAGTCACCGGCCCGGTGCTGGTGAGCTATTTCATCGATAATATGGTGTCGCAAAATCGCTTGCCGGTGGCGCTGGTGGCCGGGCTTGCCGCGGCTTATCTGCTGCTTGCTATTACGGCTGCAGGGCTGCATTACTGGCAGGCGTTGCTGTTCAACCAGGCCGCCGTAGGCGTGGTGCAAAAACTACGTACCGACGTGATGGATGCGGCGCTTCGCCAGCCGTTGAGCGCCTTTGATACCCAGCCCGTAGGGCAGCTGATTTCCCGTGTTACCAACGACACGGAAGTGATCCGCGATCTCTACGTCACCGTCGTCGCTACGGTATTGCGCAGCGCGGCGTTAATTGGCGCAATGCTGGTGGCGATGTTCAGCCTCGACTGGCGTATGGCGCTGGTCGCCGTCACTATCTTCCCGGCCGTCCTGATTGTAATGGTGATTTACCAGCGCTACAGCACGCCGATTGTGCGCCGGGTGCGCAGCTATCTGGCGGATATTAACGATGGCTTCAACGAAGTCATCAACGGCATGGGCGTTATCCAGCAGTTCCGCCAGCAGGCGAGGTTTGGCGAACGTATGGGGGCGGCGAGCCGTTCGCACTACCTGGCGCGTATGCAAACCCTGCGGCTGGACGGTTTTCTGCTGCGGCCGTTGCTCAGCCTCTTCTCTGCGCTGGTGCTTTGCGGCTTACTGATGCTGTTCGGCTTCACCTCGGTCGGCACGATTGAAGTGGGCGTGCTGTACGCCTTTATCAACTATCTTGGCCGTCTTAACGAACCGCTTATCGAACTGACCACTCAGCAGTCGATGCTGCAGCAGGCGGTAGTGGCCGGGGAGCGCGTCTTCGAGCTGATGGATGGCAAACGCCAGGATTACGGCGGCGATACTCGCCCGCTGGAAAGCGGCAGTATCTCCGTGGACAACGTCTCTTTTGCCTACCGTGGCGATCGCCTGGTGCTGCAGGACATTAATCTGGAAGTAGCGTCGCGCAGCTTTGTGGCGCTGGTGGGGCATACGGGCAGCGGGAAAAGCACGCTGGCCAACCTGCTGATGGGCTACTACCCGCTTACCCGCGGTGAAATTCGGCTGGATAACCGCCCGTTAGATACGCTCAGTCACGATACCCTGCGCCGGGGCGTTGCGATGGTACAACAGGATCCGGTGGTGCTGGCGGACTCGTTCTTTGTCAACGTAACCCTGGGACGTGACATCAGCGAAGCGGCCGTCTGGCAGGCGCTGGAAACGGTGCAGCTGGCGGATCTCGCTCGCACGATGGCTGATGGCATCCACACCCGGCTGGGCGAACAGGGCAACAATTTGTCCGTTGGGCAAAAACAGCTGCTGGCGCTGGCGCGCGTGCTGGTCGATGCGCCGCAAATCCTTATTCTGGATGAAGCGACCGCGAACATCGACTCCGGCACCGAGCAGGCTATCCAGCAGGCGCTTGCGGCCATTCGCGAACAGACAACGCTTGTGGTGATCGCCCACCGCTTATCGACGATTACCGACGCGGACACCATTCTGGTGCTGCATCGCGGTCAGGCGGTCGAGCGGGGCACGCACAGCGAACTGCTGGCCGCAGAAGGGCGCTACTGGCAGATGTATCAGCTGCAGCTGGCCGGTGAAGAACTGGCGGCCGCCACGCGCGAGGAGTCGCTAATCGCCTGATGCACCAGCATCAGGCAGTAAACAGGGGCAACGCCAGTTTGGGTTCCCCGTTGGTGCAATACTGAAACGCAACGCGCACCAGCATAGTGCGTTTTTTCTTCCCAGGAACAATCTTAATTCCCGTACCTCCTTTTCCATCCTGAAAAACCTCCCGACAACGCTGATTAAGCCGGCGTAAAAAGCAGTGCTTTCATTTCTGGCACGGAGCTTGCTTTATCTCCATCGTGAAGCCGTGCACTTACCCGTTGTCTTACCGGAGGGGAATCTATGAAGCTGGTTACCGTGGTAATCAAACCGTTCAAGCTTGAAGACGTTCGTGAAGCGTTGTCTTCCATCGGCATTCAGGGCCTGACCGTCACTGAAGTAAAAGGCTTTGGCCGTCAGAAGGGTCATGCAGAGTTGTATCGCGGGGCGGAATATAGCGTTAATTTCCTGCCAAAAGTGAAAATCGACGTCGCCATAGCCGATGACCAGCTTGATGAAGTAATTGATGTCATTAGCAAAGCTGCCTACACAGGCAAAATCGGCGACGGCAAAATTTTCGTTGCCGAGCTGCAACGCGTCATTCGAATTCGTACCGGCGAAGCCGACGAAGCCGCACTGTAAGCCTCCCCAATCGTAAAAGGGACAGAAAAAATGAAGAAATTAGCCTCCGTATCGGGCGTTATGGCCCTGGCGCTTGCGCCGTCGCTGGCTCTGGCCGCGCCGGCCGTTGCCGATAAAGCCGATAACGCCTTTATGATGATTTGCACCGCGTTGGTGCTGTTTATGACAATCCCGGGGCTTGCGCTGTTCTACGGCGGTCTGATTCGCTCCAAAAACGTGCTTTCGATGCTGACTCAGGTTTCGGTGACCTTCGCGCTGGTTTGCGTCCTGTGGGTGGTTTACGGCTATACGCTGGCTTTCGGTACGGGCGGCAATTTCTTCGGCAACTTCGACTGGGTGATGCTCAGAAACATCCAGTTAACCGCGCTGATGGGCTCTTTCTATCAGTATATTCACGTCGCGTTCCAGGGTTCGTTCGCCTGCATCACCGTAGGGCTGATTGTGGGGGCGCTGGCCGAACGTATTAAATTTTCCGCGGTGCTGATTTTCGTGCTGGTCTGGCTGACGCTCTCCTACGTGCCGATTGCGCATATGGTCTGGGGCGGCGGCCTGCTGGGGACACACGGGGCAATGGACTTCGCAGGCGGAACGGTGGTGCATATTAACGCCGCGGTCGCAGGCCTGGTGGGCGCTTACCTGGTCGGTAAACGCGTGGGTTACGGTAAAGAGGCGTTTAAACCTCATAACCTGCCGATGGTCTTTATAGGCACAGCAATCCTCTACTTCGGCTGGTTCGGCTTCAACGCCGGTTCCGCAAGTTCGGCTAACGAAATCGCCGCGCTGGCCTTCGTAAATACGGTTGTCGCAACGGCGGCTGCGGTGCTGGGCTGGATCTTTGGCGAGTGGACGCTGCGGGGTAAACCTTCTCTGCTGGGCGCCTGTTCCGGCGCAATCGCAGGGCTGGTAGGGATCACCCCGGCTTGTGGCTATGTCGGCGTCGGCGGCGCGCTGATCGTCGGCATCGCTGCGGGTCTGGCTGGTTTGTGGGGCGTGACGCTGCTGAAGAAATGGCTGCGCGTTGACGATCCCTGCGATGTGTTCGGCGTGCACGGCGTTTGCGGCATCGTCGGCTGCATTATGACCGGCATCTTTGCTGCGACTTCACTGGACGGCGTTGGCTACGCAGAAGGCGTGACCATGGGGCATCAGGTTCTGGTACAGCTGGAAAGCATTGGCGTGACCATCGTATGGTCCGGCGTAGTGGCCTTCATCGGCTTTAAAATCGCCGACCTGACCGTTGGTCTGCGCGTACCAGAAGAGCAGGAGCGCGAAGGGCTGGATGTGAACAGCCACGGCGAGAACGCTTACAACGCATAATCATAAATGCTGAACAGGTGGATGGCGCTGACGATCATTCACCTTACAGCTAAACAGCTAATATTTCGTAGGTCGGGTAAGCGCCAGCGCCACCCGACATATTTTTAGCTACGCTTACGCATCACCCCTTCCTGCACCGTCGAAGCAACCAGCAAGCCATCCTGGTTATAAAACTCACCGCGTACAAAACCGCGCGCGCTTGATGCCGACGTGCTCTCAACGCTGTAAAGCAGCCATTCGTTCATGTCGAAAGGGCGGTGGAACCACATGGAATGGTCGATGGTCGCTATCTGTATCCCAGGCTCCAGAAAACCGATGCCGTGCGGCTGGAGGGCGGTTGGCAGAAAATTAAAATCTGAGGCGTAGCCCAGCAGATATTGATGCACCCGCAGGTCGTCCGGCATTTTGCCGTTGGCGCGCAGCCACGTCTGGCGGGCGGGCTCTGCCTGATGCCCTTTGAGCGGATTGTGGAACTCCACCGGCCGGATCTCCAGCGGCTTTTCGCAAAGAAATTTTTCTTTTACCTGCGGCGGGAGGAATTTTTCGACGGAGCGCGCGATAGCCGTTTCTGACATCAGCCCGTCAGGCGAAGGGGCCTGCGGCATGCTTTTTTGATGCTCAAAGCCCGGTTCCGGCGCCTGGAAAGAGGCGGTCATGTAGAAAATAGGTTTGCCATTCTGTACGGCGGCGACGCGACGGGCGCTAAAACTTTTGCCGTCGCGCAGCGTTTCGACGTCATAAACGATAGGTTTCAGACTATCGCCAGGACGCAGGAAATAGCTGTGGAAAGAGTGCACCAGGCGTTCCGCCGGGACGGTTTCTTTGGCCGCATAAAGCGCCTGGCCGACCACCTGGCCGCCGAATACCTGGCGTAAACCTAAGTCCTCGCTCTGGCCCCGAAACAAACCTTCTTCAATCTTTTCCAGATTGAGCAAAGCCAATAAATTACTGAGCGCCTGACTCATAAAACATCCTCGATAAAGCGGTAACCCGCGCGTTTGTCGCCTGATTATAACACGCTATCAACGTCAATCGAGCACTGGCCCGACCTGATAACAAATGGGGTTCCAGGCAAAATTCAGTGACGTGTGCCACACTTAGCCTGATAAACATGTTTTAACCACTCATTACTTGTGGGACACAGCGCCCACTGGTGCATTGATAATAAGGAGAACAAATCAATGAAACTTGTGCACGTGTTAAGTGGTTTAGCCGTCGCGGTAACGCTTGCGGGATGCGCGCAGAAATCTGCGGACGTTCCAACCCCGGCGCCAGCCGCAACGACTTCGGGAGCCGCGGCTCAGCCGGTAATTGCACAGCCATCCGTCACGGGTACGGCCTGGATCCGCCAGAAAGTTGCCCTGCCGCCGGACGCCGTTCTGACGGTAACGCTGTCGGACGCTTCCCTTGCCGACGCCCCGTCTAAGGTTCTGGCACAGAAGGTGACCCGTACCCAAGGTAAACAGGCGCCGTTCAGTTTTGTGCTGCCGTTTAACCCGGCAGATATCCAGCCAAACGCGCGCATTATCCTGAGCGCCGCGATTACGGTGAACGATAAGCTGGTGTTTATCACCGATACCGTCCAGCCGGTTATCAACCAGGGCGGCACGAAAGCGGATCTGACGCTGGTTCCGGTGCAGCAGACTGCGGTTCCGGTACAGCCAGGCGGTGGCGCGGTGACAACCGTACCGTCGACTTCGCCGACGCAGGTGAACCCTTCTTCTGCGGTTCCTGCACCGACCACGTTCTGATATGAAGCGCCTCTTAAGGAGGCGCTTTTTAGTAATTCCAGCGATAGCGCTGCATATCAATATGCCCATCTCCGGAAACCATAATCCCTTCCGCCAGCAGCGCCTCACGCTGACGCTGTAAATCAGACCCTGTAAGCGAAATGGCGCCGTGGCGATTAACCACTCGATGCCAGGGAAGCTTGCTGCCCTCCGGCAAGCGCTTAAGCACGCCGCCGACCTGGCGCGCTGCACGCGGCGAGCCCGCAAGCAAGGCAACGTCCCCATAGGTTGTGACATGGCCCTGCGGAATAGCGGCAATAATCTGGTAAACCCGCTGCGGGAAAGAATCTTGATTATCCATAGCAAACTCCTTAAACGGCCTTGCTAAGCATAATCATTGCCGTGCCCGGAGCAAACAAAAACACCGGTTGCGCAAGAAACCAACACCTGACCGCCGGCGGCTTGCAATTGCCCTAGGCAACATGGATAATGCGCCAGCGCGTCAGGGAACTGGCGCTCTCAATGGGGGCTCTGTTGGTTCTCCCGCAACACTAACTTGTGAACTCGGTCAGATCCGGAAGGAAGCAGCCGCAGCAGGTGACGTGTGTGCCGGGATGTAGCTGGCAGGGCCCCCACCCATTTGTGCTAATTACATGATATCCATCATGTAACCCCTGTTTTTCGTGCATTGAAACGGCGGTGATACAACTTTTGTGTATCACTTAGGACGCTAATCAATGTCGCATCTTATGCTTTCCCGTCACGGGATCTGGTGCTTCCGTGTAGATAATCTGAACCCAAACCAGACACTAAAAACGGAAAGTTCGCGGCGGTTTGTGCCGATCCATTCTCAGCTATTGGCGCTTGGCTTGCTAGATTTCATCAAGGAGTGGAAAGGGCATTTATTCCCAGAGCTAACCTTGCACTTGGGCAGCTATGGTCACTATTTCAGCCGCTGGTTTACACGATTTCGGGGTAAGCATGGTTTGCCTGAGTATCATTCATTGCGCCACTACGCCGCCACAACATTTAAACAAAATAGCTTCCCTGAGTAGTTCGCCTCCCAGGTGCTCGTGCACTCAAACGCCACGATCGCTTATAACCGATACGGGAAAGGCGTTGATGTCTCGCGCTTGGTCGAGCTTGTAGGAATACTTCGAGAGCGCTTGTTGCTTGTGCCACTAATGGAGCTTTATGGCTTGTATTGTTTAAACTTAGGTACATCCAACAAGATGGAGGAAGAAAAATGAGGGACACATATAAAATCACATACGAGCACAGAAACGGTAACGCAACAAGATTCGAGGAGGTGTAACTTCACTCTGACCACGAACCTACGCAAGATGAAGTCCAAGACGCTGTAAGTAGGGATACGGCAAAATTTAACTCCCCATCAGGGGGGACGGTGGTCGTGTGCTTCTCCATTATTGCAGTTGTACCTGCTCCATAATAAATAAAAGTGGTGGGACCTTTTATGTGATCATGATTTATTCATTTTCTAATACTCTATCATATTCTCTTATTGAATTTTCATTCCTAGAATTCCCAATAAAACCTTGAACGTCAGTAAATTCTGGTCTAACTAAATGAGCGTATTTTGCGAAATTATTGATGTTATCACTTGTCAAATTTTTAAGAGCTTCTGATGTCTGTGAAGATAGTGAGGATAATAGTGGAAATTGTTTCTTAAGAGCTGCAACTTGTCGGCTTAGTTCTCCAATTTCTTTAAAATTTGGATTACTGAAAGCCATTGAAGAACTTGCAGCCAACTGTGCTAAATCTGGGTGAGGCGATAGCGATTGTTGAATCTGTTCATATGCTTTTTTATATTGCAGTTCAGAAAATGGATTTTGAAGGCTCAATCCTGCAAGGGATGCTTTAGTGATATTATCTAATGCAATTTTTGCATCATCAACTAAGGTTGATTTTATAGGAGAGGGATGCTTTTCATTTATGTATTTAAAAATTAATGAAATTTCATTTGCAAAGTTCTTTATTTCTTCATGGTTGCTGGGGGAGTTGTATTTTCTGAAAATACTGATTATTTCATCAGCTTTATTTTTCAACTCGTCTATCTCAAATGATAATTTATCTTTCAAGTTTTTATAATCGTTTATTTCTTCATTGAAGGTTTTTATTTTCATGCTTAGACTTGAATGTTCTTTCATAAGTGATTCGGTTTTGAAAGGTAATTGTTTCTGTTCTTCTTCTATTTCTATAAGCCTTTTTTGTTCTTTAGCTTCCGCTTGACGTGAGGCAAAATTGCGTTCTGCTGTTTTCTCCATAATGTCAATTTCTATTTGTAAACTATTCAGAGACCGATCACGATCAACGTCGATTAACTTCTTCTCTGCTTTTTTATGAATTATTGAAAGCAATACCTTAAAGTATGGTGATAATGCAGCCAATATCGCACCGACAAATATGGGTAGAAGAACATAATGACTGTAAAACCAATTTTGAGAAGTAATGAGTTCAATTCTTTTTTCAACATCCTGCTTACTCATAAAAAGCCATGCAAGATTCTGCCAATTAAATCCGAACCATGAAAGTATAATATAGCCCCACAAAGGGCTAGTGAATCGCTCTTTTAAGGCTTGCGAAATTGAGTCTTTTACACTTTCCATTCTGACCCCTAATTAAAGTCTTTCAACAAATATTATTCTAAAGGGGGCAAAGCCCCCTAATGCTAGATTTAGTATTAAATAGCTTTGCTGTATGAATCATGAACTCCATCACGATAACCCTCAGCATACGCGGCTTGGGGGCTTTTATGGCGAACTATACCAGCTTGGCTATCAGGAAGAGCCGCCAAGTCTATCCAAACTTGTCCATTCCGCGCTAAACCGGCCAGATAACCTTGATCATAAGCACACCCACAGCATTTATGGCGTCCTTCGCCACTTTGATCGTGGGGTAAGCTAATGAAAAGAGTGTTGTAACGGTGTGACTGTTTACAAATGGTCATGCAATGCTCCTTTCGAGCGTTCATTTTAAGGTTTACATGATCCTCATTGCCTGGCACAATCAAGCCGTCAGAAATGAAGGCAAGGCAGAGATTTATAAGAGTTTGGCGACTCGTATTGGTCATGCTTTGTAAGCCGGGTTCAAAATAGCGAATCCGGTTTTTTTATGTTTACGATTAGGCGTAAGCACAAGATATAGTGGTATCAATTAATGATTTCACTATATGAGCAGTATTCTAGTAACTAATCGTCTGAGAACAAGTATTGATTTCGGTGCTAATTTGATATTTTGGCAGAATAAATCTCGCTGAACCCACGTCGCGTAAGGCCTCTGACAATTGTCAATAGGATGCAAAAAAAATGATAATTTTGGTCAAGTGCTTATTTCTTAAATTTATCAGGCCTAAAGCACTGTTTATTTTTCGTTAACCTCGGTCGAGAACGTCTTCGGGTATGGACAGGACTGTAGGCGCGTAAACAAGTAAATGCTGTTTTCATAAGTGCAAAGCGCTTCCCGCCCTGTAACCCCTGTTCGTCGGGGTAGCTCACAACAATTTTCCCTGCATACGCCGCCAGCGGGGGTGGCATCAACACGCCGACGGTGACTTGTACCGCAGCTGGTGATTCGTTTTATAGCGCAACTGGACGAGATTCTGGATAAACTGGCAAATTACGCGCAGAGCAATACGTCGATTGTGAAAAGTAGTTCTGTGTAGCGGCGTTTCCCGCCGCCGTAACTAAACCGTTAGCCCGCGTTCCACATAACCCCGGTTTTGCGTTACCCGCTGCCAGACAGGCTGGAGGCGTTCGAGCGCGATGCGCATTTGCGCGGGTTCCAGAGTGAAAGGCAAGCGCAGGTAACGCTCAAATGCGCCTTCAGTGCCAAAGCGCGGGCCGGCCCCGATGCGAATGCCGATGGATTCGGCGCTGGCGGCAAACACGGTTGCCAGCGGCTTTGGCAGTTCAATCCACAAAGATAAACCGCCCTCCGGCGCGGTGGTTATTCGCCAGTCCGGGAACAGCTCCCTTACGGTTGCGGCGCAAAAATCCCTTTGTTCCCTCAGCGTTTTTCTACGCTGCGGCAGGAAATCATCGGCCGCGTTGAACAGGCTAATCGTCGCCAACTGCTCAAGAAGCGGGGAGCCTAAATCAAGCGAATTTCGCACCTGAATCAGGGACGCGATGGTACGCGAAGATGCCCGGATCCATCCCAGGCGCAGGCCGCCCCAGAAGCTTTTCCCGGCCGAGCCAAGCGTTATCACGTTGTCCGCATCGTCAAAGGCGGCGAGCGGCGGCGGGGGAGGCGCGTCAAACCATAAATCCGCCATAGTTTCATCCACCACGATTGTCGTGCGGGTCCGGGCTGCAATTTCCGTCACGATCGCGCGGGTAGCGGCATCCATGCAGCGTCCGGTAGGGTTATGAAAGTCCGGCAGCAGGTAGGCCAGGCGAGGAGAAGTCTGGGCGATGGTTGCGGCCAGGCCATCCGTGTCCCAGCCCTGCTCCGGCAGGCTGACCGGAACCGGACGGCAGGAGGCGCCTTTGATCGCGGCTAACGCCATCGGATAGGTTGGATGGTCGATGACTACCCGATCGCCGGGGCCGATCAGCAGCCGCATAACCAGGCTAAATCCGCTTACCGCGCCGTTCACCACCATGATCCGATCCGCCGTGGTCGGCAAGCCGCGAGCTGCATAGCGCCGGGCGATCGCCTCGCGCAGCTCCGGTAGCCCACGCTGATCGTAACCCGTGGAGCCGAGATGCTCGGGCAACGCCATTAATGCGCTGGTATAGGCCTGATGGATCTCCGGGCCAGCGGAGAGTGCCGCAGTCGAAAGATCCAGCACCGGGGCGACGCCGGGCACGGGCGAAGTGGAAAGACCGCCTTCCGGGAGGATAGTCGTGGAACCCGATCCGTGGCGGCTGAGTAAATAACCTTCTTCCCGCAGCTGCCCCAGCGCCGCGGCAACGGTTGTTCTGCTTACGCCAAGCGCGGCTGCCAGCTCGCGTTCTCCGGGCAACCTGCTTTCCAGCGGCAGCCTGCCGTCAAGGATCAACAAACGTAGCCCATCCGCCAGCTGGCGGTAAACCGGCGTGCGGGAAAGCGCCTGGTGCCAGTGCCCCAGAAGTTTAACCAGTGAGGAAGTCCCCGTTCTGCGCTGTGTCATAGCAGTCCACTTTGTGATAACTGGACCTTAATAATCAGTCCATTTTGTCGGAAAGTATAGCCACAACCAACAGGTGAGGTGGAAAATGATGGCACGTCGATTAATGCAGCTTTATATCGGGCTTGCGCTGTACGGGATATCGACGGCGATGTTTGTCCGCGCCGATCTGGGCGCGGATCCGTGGAACGTCTTTCACCTCGGCGTGGCGAAGATCTTGTCGCTTAATATTGGCGTGGTGATGATCCTGGTTGGCGCGCTGGTGCTGCTGCTGTGGATCCCTCTGCGGCAGCGCCCGGGCCTCGGTACTATCAGCAACGTCATCGTGATTGGGCTGGCGGCGGATGCGGCGCTGGCGCTGATGCCGCCGCTGGAATCGCTGGGTGTACGCAGCATTCTTCTTGTTTCCGCTGTACTGGTGAATGCCGTTGCCACGGGTATGTACATCGGGGCCGGTTTTGGCTCTGGCCCGCGGGACGGCTTAATGACCGGCATTAACGCCCGCACCGGCTGGTCGGTACGCAGCGTGCGCACCGCAATCGAGCTGACCGTGCTTTTTGCTGGCTGGCTGATGGGCGGCACGCTGGGCGTGGGGACGGTACTTTATGCGCTCGCCATCGGTCCGCTGATCCAGCTATGCCTGCCATGGTTTCGCACAACCGTGCAGCGTGAAAAGCCGCAGGCCGCTTCAACGGTAGTGCCATAGGCTGAAAGCTGTGTTAAACCTGAACCACATTCTGATAAGGAGACATCATGGCCCGCTATCCGATAAAACAACGCTTCTGGCGTGACGCCGGGCTGCCGTGGCTTGAGGTCAGAAACGTGCAGGACGGGCGCGGCGTTTGCTATGCGCCGCATACTCACGAAACCTTTTCTGTCGGCGCGGTAGTAGGGGGCACCAGCACGTACCTTAACGAGAAAACGCAGCTAGAGATTCATGAAGGTTCGGTAGTCTTGATGAATCCGGGCGTGCTGCACGCCTGTAATCCGGTGCAGGATCAACCCTGGGCCTATCGGATGTTTTATTTCGACAGCCGCTGGTTAAATCAGCTGCTGGGCGACGATGAAGACAACATCTGCCACTTTACCCAAACCTGGAGCACCAGCCAGACGCTGTATACCGGTCTTAACCGGCTCTACCTCACGGTCACCAGTCCTCAATACGATATTCTGGAAAAAGAGGCTGCAGCGGTGCAGTTTATGCTGCGGGCGCAGCAGGAACTCCGTCCGGCGTTAAATGCTTTTAGCGACGCGCCTCAACAGCTGGCCAGGGCTATCGAAAAAATTCAGCACCAGTACGAAGAACCTTTAACGCTGGCCTCGCTTGCGCAGGCTGCCGATCTTTCGGTAAGCCATTTGATTCGTCTTTGCCAGCGGCATTATGGCGTTACGCCTCACGCCCTGTTGATCAACCGTCGCCTGCATATCGCACGTGAACGGCTCAAGCGAGGCGATGCGCTGGCCAGCGTGGCGCAGGCGGTCGGTTTTGCCGACCAGGCGCATTTCCAGCGGGCCTTTAAGCAGCACCTGGCTGTTACCCCCGGGCAATATCGCGACCTGCTCTAGTCAAACAATAACCAGCCCGCGCAGCCTGCCAGCAGGACGGCAAGCGTTCTGTTGAGCATGCGAATACGGGAGGGCCGCTGCAGATAATCGCTGAGCGATGCCCCGGCCAGCGCCCAGCTCAGAATTGACAGATAGCAGATCGCAAAATAGATAGCGGCAAAGAGCCAGATCGTCGCAGGGTCGCCGTCGCGGGCATAAAGCCCCATGCCGGCCGCGCAGGCGAGCCAGGCCTTCGGGTTAAGCCACTGCATCATTGCACCGTTGAAGGCGCCGGGCGCCCGCAGCGGCCTGGCGCGGGAGATTTCGCCGTTATCCCGCCCCAGTCGCCAGGCCATCCAGAGTAAAAATATAATGCCGCTGAATCTGAGCAGTGCTTGCAGCATCGGCCAGTAGTTCAGTACTTCATATAAACCGTAGCCCGTTGCCAGTAGCAGCACGGTAAAGCCGAGCGTCGCGCCCGTTACGTGCGGCACGCAGGCGCGCCAGCCGAAGCTCACCCCGCTGCTTAACGCCACCATATTCACCGGCCCCGGCGAGGCGGAAGAGACCAGAGCAAAAATCATCATCGACCAGACAACGTTCATAACCCCTCCTTATTTATTGGGCAGCAAGCGTGCCACGCCGGGCCGGATGTGGTATTGAACAAAATAACCATGGCGCGCTTTTGTCGCGCTATCTTTATCTGTCTGAAAGAAAACTTCCCGTCGATGAGGTCAGGATGCACACCCCGGTTATCAGTCATGCGGCATCAAACTGGAACAGCCACCAGCTGGCGCACATTCTCACCCACTGTTTTGAAGGCTATCTGGTGCCGTTTAATATTGACGGCGAGGCCTTTGCGACCCGCTTTAGCGCTGAGGATATCAGCCTTAATGACAGCAAGGTCTGGCTGCAGGAGGGGGAGGCGAAAGCGCTGGCGGCCATCGTCCGCCGCGGGCAGACCAGCCGTCTTGCGGCATTCGCGATTCGCCCGGAGCTGCGCGGGCAGGGCTATGGCAAACGGTTTATCCGGCAATTAATTGACGAGGCGCAGGCGCGCGGCGATCGGCAAATGTGGCTGGAAGTGATAGTCGGCAACGATAGCGCCCTGGCGCTTTATCAGCGCATGGGCTTTGTCTGCCAGCAAACGCTGGTCGGTTTTCACGCCACGGGCTCAACGCTGTTCCGCCCGACCGGCGAGCTGCTGGAGATCGACCCGCTGCTGATGGCGAAAAAGATGATGACCGACAGAGACCTGCGGCTGCCCTGGCTAAGCGCGCCCGAAACGCTCTATAAATTACCCGGCAAGGCTTATGTGCTCGATGATGTCGCTTATGCAATGGTCGTCCCGAACGCTCAGCAGCCCAAACTTCGTATGCTTTATGTCGACAGGGCCGCACGCGGCAAAGGGCACGCGAAAAAGCTGCTGACGCTGCTGCATGAGCGTTTCCCGGGGCTTTCTACCGCAGGCTCCATTCCGGAGCAGATCGCGCCGCTCTATTTGAGCTGCGGCTACCGCCAGGATCCCGTTACGCAGTATGAAATGCTGCTTAAATTCTGAGCGGGCAGCCTGCGCTCTTAGCCACTACACTTATCTGGCGTAATCATCACGGGCGGGAACGATCGCCCGTAAACCTCGCCTTGTGGAGGCAACAATGCATTATGTCGATGGTTTTGTGGTAGCGGTTCCCGCCGCCAATAAGGAGGCTTATAAAGAGTTGGCCGCCAAAACGGCGCCGCTGTTTAAGGAGTTTGGCGCCCTGCGCATTGTGGAATGCTGGGCAGAAGATGTGCCCGAAGGCAAGCTCACCGATTTCCGTATGGCCGTTAAAGCTGAAGAGGATGAAGAGGTGGTCTTTAGCTGGATTGAATACCCGTCTAAAGAAGCGCGCGACGAGGCCAACAGAAAGATGATGGCCGATCCACGGATGAAAGAATTTGGCGCCGCGATGCCCTTTGACGGCAAGCGAATGATCTACGGCGGATTTATGCCGTTACTGGATGAGTAAATCCGCCGTAACTTTCCTACAGCGCCAGCTCCCGCAGCAGCCCAAACGCCATTTTCATATGCGCTTCGCTGACGATAAACGCTTTGAGCTGCTGCGCGTCATCGTAGCCTTTCGCAATCAATCCCTGCGGCTCGGCGGTGATTTGCCAGTGCAAATCGGCTCGCTGGGTTTCGCCCGCCAGGTGCAGCGGCAGCTCCGGCGTTTTGACCTTCACCAGCATCGCAGGCAGAGTCAGGCCGTCGGCGGCGCCCAGCAGGTTTTTAGCGAGCGTCATGGCGCTGAACTGAATCGGTTGCAGGAACGGCAGTACCTTACCCTCGATTTCCGCGCAGTCGCCCAGCGCGTAAATATTCGCATCTGAGGTTTGTAACTGGCGATTAACCACAATCCCACGGTTCACCGTAAGGCCGGCACTTTTCGCCAGCTCAACGTTAGGACGCAGCCCGATAGCGGCAACTACGGCATCAACGTCGACAAGGCGTCCGTTACTCAACGCCGCATTAATGCCCTGCGGGGTTGTGGTCAGCGATTCCAGACCCTGATTGAACAGCAGCTCGACGCCCATCTGATTCAGACGGTGCTGCAGACGGCTGCTCACCTCCGCAGGCATCAGCGAAGCAAGCAGGCTGGCTGAGTTATCCACCACCATCACCTGCTTACCGGCGCGGCAAAAATCCATCGCCAGCTCGCTGCCAATCAACCCGCCGCCCAGAATCATCACCCGATGCGCATCACGCAGCGCCGTTTCGCAGGCCAGGTATTCCTGCTGGCTGTTGAGCGTCAGCATCAATTCGCGGCCGGGAATGGGAGGAAGCACCGCGCCTGAACCGGTCGCCAGCACGAGTTTGTCATAGGACCATTGCTGCTCGCCGCATTGCACAACGCGCTTGCCGGCATCGATACAGGACACCCGGCTATTGGCGTGCAGCGTCAGATTATACTGCTCGGCGAATTCCCCGGCGCGCTGCCGGGTCATATCGTCGGCCCGCTGATTGAGGCTGATTACGTGGCTGAGATCGGGCTTGTTGTATTCATCCATGCTGTCGGCGGCAATCATGCGGATGGGCACATTGCCGTCCTGTTTACGGATGTTTTTTACCAGCTGGCGGGCGGCAAAGCCCGATCCGATAATTACGATGCCTGCGTTCATACGGCCTCCGTAGCCAGTTCGTCAAACACGTCTTTGCCCAGAGAGCATTCAGGGCACAGGAAGGAGTCAGGTACGTCGCTCCAGGCTGTACCCGGCGCTACATCCTGCATTGGCTCGCCGGTTGCCGGATCGTAGATCCACTGGCAGACGCTGCACTGCATGCGCGGGCCAAGGTCGGCGCAGGACTTAGCTTCAACAGCGGCGGCTTCCTGCTGCGGCGCGGCGACAGCGGCGGCGGCTGGCAGCGGAGTTAATGCCCACTGGCGTGCGATTTCACGGCCGTGTTCACGGCAGATTTCCAGCGCGTCAACATCCGGACGCCATTTCGCCTTCAGGCTCAGGGACATTTCCAGACCCGCATCCTGCAGGCGGGTTGAGAGACGGTCTACCGCGCCGCCGCTCCAGCCGTGGGAGCCAAAGGCGCTGGCGCGTTTATTGCGAAAACGCAGGCCGGTTATCTCTTCCACCAGGCCGGCAATTTTCGGCATCATGACGTTGTTCATGGTAGAGGTGCCCACCAGCACGCCTTTGGAACGGAAGACGTTGGTCAGGATTTCGTTTTTATCGCTGCGCGCCACGTTAAAGATTTTTACCGCCACGCGCGGATCCGTTTCGGCAATGCCCTGCGCGATAGCGTCGGCCATCATGCGGGTATTATTGGACATGGTGTCGTAGAAAATAGTGATGCGATCTTCTTGATAATCCGCCGCCCATTTCAGGTACATTTCAACAATCTGCGTCGGGTTATCGCGCCATACCACGCCGTGCGAGGTCGCAATCATGTCTACCGGCAGGTTGAAACCGAGGATCTCGGTAATTTTTGGCGTCACCAGGCGGCTGAACGGCGTCAGGATATTGGCGTAGTAGCGCTGGCACTGCTCAAACAGTTCGGTCTGATCCACTTCATCATTGAACAGGTGTTCGTCGCAGTAGTGCTGGCCGAAGGCGTCGTTGCTGAACAGAACCGCGTCGCCGGCCATATAGGTCATCATGCTGTCCGGCCAGTGCAGCATCGGGGTCTCAACGAAGATCAGCTGCTTGCCGTTGCCGATATCCAGCGTGTCGCCGGTTTTCACAACGTTAAAATTCCATTCCGGATGGTGGTGATGGCCGGTAATAGAGTCAATGGCGTTCGCGGTGCAGTAGATCGGCGTATCCGGGATCTGCATCATCAGTTCGGTCAGCGCGCCTGCGTGATCCTCTTCCGCATGGTTAATGATGATGTAATCGATATCGGCAAGGTCGATTTCGCCGCGCAGGTTTTGTACGAACTCGCGGCTGAATTTATGATCGACGGTATCGATCAGGACATTTTTTTCTTCACGAATGAGATAGCTGTTGTAGCTGCTGCCGCGCAGCGTTTTATATTCGGTGCCGTGAAAATCGCGGACTTCCCAGTCACGTTGACCAACCCAATGAATGTTGTTTTTAACCAGAATAGCCATTTGCAGAACCTCAATAAGCGATTAAATAGAATGATGCGTATACCGTTCTTATTACAAATCGCGTGCCAACTTTTTATCTGTTTGAATATTAATGATTTTTTAGTATTTTACCGGCTATGCCTAAGTCAAAATGACAATGCGGATTAAGGTTAAAATGACAGCCTGGTTGTCATATTGACAATCATCAGGTAGGCTTGGCGCATCTAACCAGGGAGCTGCTTATGAGCCTGTCCATCACTTCGCTTGCCAGTATCGCCATCGATCTGCAAAACGGCATTACCCACCAGGACCGTTTTGCCCGCCTGATCCGCACGCTGCGCCAGCTTTTAGGCAGCGACGCCACGGCGCTGCTGCGCTACGAGGCGCGTCAGTTCCGCCCGTTGGCTATTGACGGACTGGCGGAAGACGTTCTCGGAAGACGGTTTGCGCTGGATGCGCATCCACGTCTGGAGGCCATTGCGCGCGCGGGCGACGTGGTGCGCTTTCCAGCCGAAAGCGAGCTTCCGGATCCCTACGACGGGCTGATCCCTCATCACGGTGATTTAAAAGTGCATGCCTGCCTTGGTTTACCGCTGTTCGCCGACCAGACCCTGATTGGCGCCTTAACCGTGGACGGCATGGATCCCGCCCAGTTCGACCATTTCAGCGATGAAGAGCTGCGGCTTATCAGCGTGCTGGCAGCCGGCGCGCTGAATAACGCCCTGCTGATGGAACAGCTGGAAAACCAGACGCCTGCGGCGAACGCGGCGCCCGCGACCGGAAAAACCGGCGGCACGGAAATGGTGGGGCTCTCCGCAGGGATCGAGCAGCTGAAAAAAGAGATCGAAATTGTCGCGGGATCGGATCTGAATGTGTTTATCACCGGTGAAACGGGCGTAGGTAAAGAGCTAGTGGCGCGGGCGATCCATAGCGGGTCGGCGCGCGCGGCCAATCCGCTGGTTTATCTCAACTGTGCGGCCTTGCCGGAAAGCGTGGCGGAAAGTGAACTGTTCGGCCACGTTAAAGGCGCGTTTACCGGGGCGATACACCATCGAACCGGGAAATTTGAGATGGCGGATAACGGGACGCTGTTTCTCGATGAAATCGGCGAGCTGCCGCTGACGCTGCAGGCTAAGCTGCTGCGCGTTTTGCAGTACGGCGATATTCAGCGAGTGGGGGATGACAACAGCCAGCGTGTCAACGTGCGGGTGCTGGCGGCGACTAACCGGGATCTGAAACAGCAGGTGCTCGACGGGCAGTTTCGCTCCGATCTGTTTCACCGTTTAAGCGTCTTCCCGGTACACGTTCCACCTCTGCGTGAACGTGGCGATGACATCACGCTTTTAGCCGGGTTTTTCTGCGAGCAAAGCCGCGTAAAAATGGGGCTGCGGCAGGTGGTGCTCAGCGACGGCGCGCGGGATTTACTCCGCCGTTATGACTGGCCGGGTAACATCCGTGAGCTGGAACACGCTATTTACCGCGCGATTGTTCTGGCGCGAGCCGGGCATCCGGGAGGGGAGCTGCTGCTCCAGCCGCAGCATTTCCAGCTGGCGGATGCAGAATTAAAGAGCCTGCCCGCGACGGCAAAAACGCAGCCCCTCGTGGATAATTTACGTACGGCCACGGACGATTTTCAGCGCCAGATTATTATTCAGGCGCTCGATGCTAACGGCGGAAACTGGGCGGCGACCGCGCGCCAGCTACAGCTTGATGTAGCAAACCTGCACCGGCTGGCTAAACGGCTGGGCGTAAAGTAAAACTTAAGAAACTTTAGTAAATAACGGCTGGCGGTCAATGAACTCACCGTCGGTTCGGAACAGACCGTCGCCGGTATAATGCAGCGTTTCAGGCCATTGCGGCTCGTGTTGCACGCGGGCGAAGACAACTTCAAAGATAAAAAAGTTGTAGCTTTCCACCAGCACGTCATCATGCAGGCGGCATTCAAAACAGGCGTAACATTCGTCGATAGCGGGGGCGGCGACCTTTTTGGATTTTACCGGCGTCAGGGAAAACTCGGCGAATTTATCCGTTTCGGTTCCTGAGCAGTTGCCTATTCTGGCAACCGTATCCGCCAGTGCGCGGGTAGGCAGATTAATGACGCATTCGCCGCTTTCACGGATCATACTGAAGCTGTGGTTGCCCGCCGAAATCATGCAGCCGACAAGCGAGGGCGAGAATTCCATAATGGTATGCCAGCCGAGGGTCATAATATTGCTCTTGTTGTGATGAAGCGAAGAGAGCAAAACAACCGGCCCCGGTTCCAGATAACGGCGAATTTGCTCCACAGGAAAGGCGTATTTTTTGGTCATGGTTCCCCCCGGTTTATGGCTTACATGGTTGAGCGTAGATGAAAAGACGTATTCGCGTAGCCTGACAACCGCTGTCGTGTTGCTGTCAGGTCGGTGTCGCGTTGCTGTCGTGGCGCGGCAGCTGCGGCTGGCGCACAGTGAAGGCTGGTTTACAAACGTGGAGAAAACCCGCTATGAAACACTCAACTATTAAAGCGCTGCGCTTATCAAGAGCCTGGTCCCAGGAACAACTGGCGGAGCTTTCCTCTTTAAGCGTGCGCACCGTTCAGCGCATTGAAAACGGCGGCCAGGCGAGCCTGGAAACCCTGGGCGCCATAGCTGCGGCATTCGATTTAAACGTGGCCGATTTGAATGCGGAAACGGCGCCGGAATCTACTCAGGATGAGGCGTTAAACCAGAAAATTACACTGGCGAAAAAACGGCTCGACAGGGAGTATGGCTTTTATCGCGCCGTGTTGACCTGGGCCGTGGTCTGCGCCGGGCTGGCGGCGATAAATCTGTTTACCTCGCCCGGCCAGTTGTGGTTTATCTGGCCAACGGTAATCTGGGGCGCCCTGCTGACTATACGTGGCGTGAGGCTGTTTGCTTTACAGGGCTGGCTGGAACGCCGGCAGCAGCAGCGACTCCAGCAGTTATTGCGTAAATAGTTAATTTATCGCACTGTGACGGGCAAAATTTCACCCGTTACCTTGCTTTTTCACGGGGGGAATACCGCGTTCGACCCCGTGAAAAAACGGTCAGAGGGATCCGCAGACGGCATGAAGAAAAAAGAATTTGTCACGCAGGACTTACTCAGCAAAATCTATCAGCATAGCGGATCGGCATTGCGCAAGCTTCCTCCCGAGCGGCAGCTGGCTGAAGAGTATGGCGTTTCCCGCTTTACCATTCGCCAGGCCCTGGAGAAGCTGGTAAGCATCGGCGTGGTTGAAATTGTGCAGGGGTCGGGCATCTGGATTAATCAGCAGGCGCGCAATAACCCGCTGGTGTACAACTCCATCACGGAAAAACGCTTCGATCAGATCGCTTTTCGCATGGTCAACCTGCATAAAAAATTGCCCGACCGCGAAGAGCAGCAGGTATTTGGCCTTGGCGAAGACGATTTTATCTGGCAGTTTTGCCGCCTGCGCTACGTGGACAGCCAAAAGGTGCAGATTGAGACTTCACGCATGCCGACGAAGGATTTCCCCGATCTTAACCAGGCCGTCATTGAGAAATCCATTCAGCAGTACGTGCTGGGCAAGGGCTATCGCATTTCGCATTTGCTCACCAGCTATCAGGCCGTCAGCCTCAGCAAGGAGCAGGCAGCGCTGCTGGAATGTAAAAAAGGCAGCCCGGCGATGCGCATTATCAACCGGGGTATCCTTGAAGGCGGACGGGTATTTGAGATCAGCGAAATCGTTGATATCAACTATTCCTGCACCTACGTTATCCCCTTTAACCACGATAATCTGGCGTTTCGCAAGGGCCCTCAGGGCGTGTGAATCACGCCGTTTGGTAAACGACTTTGCGTCCATTCATGAGGGCGGTATTCCAGCGGGAAGCTTTCGGCTTTTTGCTGGTCGAAGCCCACGCCGATGCCCGCTTTTTCAGGCGGGTACATGTAGCCTTGCTCCGCCGTCAGCGCACCCGGGAATACCGCTTCGGTATTCGGTTTGTTCGGAATATATTCCTGGATTGCCGCGTTATGCAGATGAATATTCAGGTGCGTATTCACCGCCACGCCGACTGGCGTCATATCCGGCGGGCCGTGCCATGCCAGGCGCACGCCGAAGGCCTGGCACAAAACCGCCAGCTTCAGCGCGGGCGTAATTCCGCCAATCTGTGAAACGTGGCAGCGAATGAAATCAATACGGCGATTCACAATCAGATCGTGCCATTCGGCAGGGTTGTTAAACAGCTCGCCCATGGCAAGCGGCACTGTAGAGTGAGCGCGTACCTGCTCAAGCCAGGCGCTGTGCTGCGGCGGGAGAATATCCTCCAGGAACCACGGCTGGTAAGGTTCGAGCCGCTTCGCCAGCTGAATGGCCTGCTGCGGGAACAGTCGCTCATGCACATCGTGCAGAATATGGAACCGGTTGCCATACTTTTCACGCAGCGCTTTAAACATGGCGACGGTATTAGCCATGTATTCATCCTGATCGTAATACGCGCCGGGGGCTGGATTTTTAGTGGCGTGCAGGCTTTGCGGCGTGCCGCCGTAAAAACCGAGCTGGCAGCGAATATAGCGATAGCCCTGTTCCAGCAGCTTATCGACTTCCGGATAGAGCCCTGCCAGCGTGTCACCTGCCGCATGGCTGTAAACCGCAATGGCGTCTTTAGATTTTCCGCCAAACAGCTGATATAGCGGCATATCCGCCAGCTGCCCTTTAATATCCCACAGCGCCATATCGACGCCGGCAATGGCGTTATTTATCACCGGGCCGTTGCGCCAGTAGGCGTTGACGCTCATCATCTGCCACAGATCTTCAATATGGTTGGCGTCCCGCCCGATTAGCAGCGGTTTAAGGTACTCATCGACCATGGTTTTTACCGCCAGCGGGCGCTGCTGAAAAGTAGCGCAGCCGTGTCCGATAACGCCTTTATTCGTGGTGACTCTTACGGCTACCAGGTTGTGGCGGTCGGGTTTAGTAATAAAGCATTCAATATTTTCAATAAGCGTTGGCAGCACGAAATAACTCCACAAGCCGTAAGGATTAAGGCCGGTTGCTCAGCATAAAAAGGATTTCTTTATTTACTATCGCCCTATTTGAAGGCGTAGGCAAAGCGCTTTTTTAATAATTTTTATTGGTCAGGAAAAACATTTAATAGCGGATTAAAACCGGACCAATTTGCTTGGTAAACGGTTTTTTATGCGCATGTTTGCTTTAAATGTGATGTCGGTCAATTTTTATTGGTTTGTTTTGTTGCCAGCCTTTCTCTACTCTTGCTGACCATGCCGCACATAACAATAAATACGTAATCCGGAGTCGCTAATGGGTACGGTTGAGGTCATCAATAATATTATTCGCCTGGTCGGTGGGGCCGGAAATATTAATAAAGTCTGGCACTGCATGACGCGCCTGCGTTTTGACATCATTGATGAAAGCAAAATCGATCGCGCGGAGATAAAAAAGCTGCCGGGGATATTAGGGGCGCAGGTTCAAAGCGATCAGTTTCAGATTATTATCGGCCCGCAGGTGAACAGCTGGTATGAGCAACTCTCCGCCGCGCTGGGTTCATCTTCGGCGCAGCACAGCACGGGCGAGCAGAAAAAAGAGCGTAAAAGCCTGATTTCCCTCTTTATGGATACGGTTTCCGGCGTGTTCGGGCCGATCGTGCCTGCTATTGCCGGCGCGGGGATGATCAAAGGGTTGCTGGCGGGCCTGATTGCGCTGAAGGTTATTTCCGCAAAAAGCGACACGGTGATCGTTATCGATCTGATCGCCAGCGGCGTGTTCTATTTTTTACCGTTCTTCCTGGCCATCTCGGCGGCGCGCATTTTTAAAACCAACGAGTATCTGGCCGCTGCGGTCGCCGCCTGTTTTATGTATCCCTCGCTGATTGAGGCGGCAAAGGCGCTGGCGGGACACGCGCCCGACGCGGTTGAAGCGTTCTATTTTCTGAATGCGATCCCCGTTTCCGTCTTTAACTACGCTTCAAGCGTTATACCGGTGATTTTCTCGGTTCTGGCCCTGAGCTATATCCATCGCTGGGTCGACGGCATCATGCCGGACGTGCTGAAAACGGTCTTTACGCCAACGCTAACGTTATTTTTAGCGGCGCTGGTCGCGCTGGTGGTTATCGGCCCGCTGGGGATCTATCTCGGTAAAGGCCTGGCGTGGTTTATTGAAGGCCTGTTTGGCGTATCGGCAAGCTTTGCCGGACTGGTGGTCGGCGCGATTCGTCCGATAGCCATTCTGACCGGCATGCACCATGCGATGACGCCGATCGCGCTGCAAAACTTTACCGACCGTGGTTACGACATGCTGATGCCGATGATGTTTATGGCGAATATGGCCATTGCAGGCTCAACCTTTGCCATCTGGCGGCAGAGCAGGTCGCGCCAGGAACGTTCGGTTGTGCTCTCTGCGGGAATTTCTGCGCTGCTGGGCATTACGGAACCTGCGCTGTTTGGCGTGCTGACCCGTTACAAAAAAGCCTTTATCGCAGCGACCGTCGCCAGCGCCGTCGCCTCTGCGTTTATCGCTTTCTTCGGCGTGCGGCTGTATGGCTACATTCTGTCGAGCATCTTTAGCCTGCCAGCCTACATTGGACCTTATTTTGTATTTGCGCTGGCGGGCGTAGCGCTGGCGCTGGTCTTATCGTTCGCGCTGACTACGCTGCTGGTGCGCGAAAAGGCCTGAATGTGCCGCTGAAAGGAATGCGGTTCGGGTCCTGTGCTGGCGCGGCGCCGGCAGCGTGGCGCCATCCGGCGGCCCGTCGCCAGCATCTGACGTGGTCATCTGCTGAGTTATGAGATGGGGGAGGGCTACATTTTTTGGGGCCGGACCTGGGAACAATGTATGACAAAATATTTCAGCGCGGTTCGTTATGCTCTGGATTTTACTGGAAATTAATTTCGCTGCGTGACATGGGATGAATTCTGCTACTCATTAGTGTTCAAGTTTGCCGCGGGTTGGCCGTAGACAGGAGCAAGCGCTTCGCTTTTATCTCCAGGTGCCACCGTCATGCTTAAAACAACGCAATCCCGCTTTATCGCCGCTTTATGTCTTTTCTTTGGGATACTGACGATTATTACTTCGTTGGTTATTCACTATTTCGTTACGCCGCAAATCAAGCGCAACGAAACGCAGCTAATTCGTTACCAGGTGGGTAACGTTGCGGTGAATATCATTGAACAAATGAACCGCGTGCAGGCGCAAATGCGCAGCATCACCCAGTCGGTTGCCACTATGCAAAGCGATGATATCAATCGCCTGTTGCCGTCGCTTGTCGATCAGTATCGGGATGTGAACGTGTTTGGCGGCGGCGTCTGGCCGCTGCCTGAGAAACGTGAAGCCGGACGCAATAAATTCAGCACCTTCTTTGCCCGTAACGCCAGCGACGGGCTGGAAGAAAACAGCTACTGGAACACCGACGAAGCGCCGAACTATTACGAGCAGGTCTGGTACAAATCTGGCCTTGCTTCGCCTGCCGGACAGTGCGCCTGGGCGAAGGCATATCAGGATGACGCCAGCCCGCAGCCGCGCACTAACTGTGCGATGGCGATAATCAAAGACGGGCAGCCGTGGGGCGTGGCGACCATCGACGTCACGCTTGGCTTCTTTAACCAGCTTGCGCAGCAGATGGGGGAGGGAATTCAGGGCCAGGTGCTGATTATCGAGGCCGATGGCAAAGTAGTGGGTAACGCCGAGCAAATCGGTAAAACCGCAAGCCTGCAGAATCTGTCGGATATGAGCGGATCGGTGCCGATGGCGCAAGCGGTGCAGGAGATCCTGCCTGGTTTTGATGGCGCTCAGGATAGCGAGCGGGAGTATGACAATAACGGCGTTTCACACACCGTCATGCTGCAGGCGATTAAGGGAAGCCCGTGGATCCTCGCGGTAGATCTGCCGACGGCGCTGCTTACCAAACAGACGGATACCATTATGCTGCGCCTGAGTCTGGTGCAGATCCCAATGGCGCTGCTGCTGATTGGCGTGCTGGTGCTGTTTATCCGCAGCTTTATGCGTCGTCTTGGCGAGCTGAATCAAAATATCAGCCGTCTTTCCGCCGGGGGCGCGGACTTAACGCAGCGCCTGGAGCCTGCCAGCAGCCCGGAATTTAACGCCATCATCAGCAGCTTTAACGATGTGATTTCGCACCTGCAAACTATGCTTCGTCAGGTTGGCGACAGCGCACGCGCCATCACCTCTGCTTCGCACCAGATTGCGGCCGGCAACCAGGATCTCTCCGCCCGGACCGAGGAGCAGGCCAGCTCCATTGAACAGACCGCCGCTTCGATGGAAGAGTTAACCAGCACCGTTCGCCAGAACGCGGATAACGCAGCCCATGCTAACGAACTTGCGCGCGAAGCTTCAGACGTTGCCGTGAAGGGCGGAGAAGTGGTGAAGCAGGTGGTCAGCACCATGAACGCGATCCAAAGCTCTTCCGGCAAAGTGGTGGACATTATCGCCGTTATCGACAGCATCGCCTTCCAGACGAACATTCTGGCGCTTAACGCGGCGGTTGAAGCGGCGCGGGCGGGCGAGCAGGGACGCGGTTTTGCGGTGGTGGCGGCAGAGGTGCGCAATCTGGCGCAGCGTTCGGCGCAGTCGGCGCGGGAAATTAAGTCGCTGATTGAAACCTCGGTAAACAACGTTAACCTGGGCACCGATTTGGTGACCCAGGCGGGCGCCACCATGGATGAGCTGACGCAGGGCGTGCGTAACGTTACCGCGCTGATGGGAGAGATTATGTCTTCCAGCCGTGAACAGAGCACCGGCATCGAACAGGTAAACGTGGCGATTAATCAGCTGGACAACACGACCCAGCAGAACGCGACCCTGGTCCAGCAGGTTTCCTCCGCTTCGTTGTCTATGTCTGAACAAACGCAGCAGCTTGAGCGCGTTGTCGCCGCTTTTAAACTCTAATAGCCTGGTTTGTTGCCGGTCTGTCGGGCGCGTTTCGATGCGCCCGCCTGAATTCCCTAAAACACGCTTGCATTTTTGCTGCCCACCTTTTACCCTATCGTTATGTTATAACGTATCAAGGTAAAGGCAATGAAACGCGATATCCATCCTTACTACCGCACCGTGGTTTTCCACGACACCAGCGCCAATGAGTATTTTAAAGTCGGTTCCACCATTAAAACCGATCGTGAAATTGAACTCGACGGCCAGACATACCCGTATATCACCATTGAGGTTTCCTCCGCTTCCCATCCGCATTACACCGGTAAGCAGAGAAACTTCGAGAAAGCGGGCAGCCCGGCGCGCTTCCAGCAGCGCTTTGGTCGCTTTTTTGGCAAGGAGGCGTAGCAGATGAAAGTACTGAGTTCATTACGCAGCGCGAAACAGCGTCATCCGGACTGCCAGATTGTGAAGCGCAAGGGAAGAGTCTACGTGATTTGCAAAAGCAACCCGCGTTTTAAGGCGGTGCAGGGCAGGAAGAAAAAACGCTAAGCCGCCGGGCGGGTAAATGAAGCGCCACCCCAGTTTTTATCGTGGATGGCGTCTGCGTTTATCTGCCCTACGATTTTGCAGCCTGGCCGGACAGGGTGAAGACGTCGTAAAACGACAGTTCCCCTTTGCGGGCTATCATTTTATGCAGCAGCGACTTTTGCTCTTCATCCACCCGCGGGGATTGCAGGATATCGTCGATAAGCGATGGCGGCACGTGGCGCGTGTTGTACCACTCGCCGTTATAGCAAACCCGTAAATCCAGCACGTCAATATCGCTATAGCGGTAGCGCGGGTTAACGTCAAAAAAGAAGAAGCCGTTAAGCAGCACGAAAAGCACAACCAGCAGCCATACCGAGCCCGCCAGCGTGTCCGACTGCAGCATCACGATAAGCGTGGCGAACCAGCCTGCCCACATCCCAATAAACAGCCCCGGATGTTTACGAATAAAACTGATACTAAACCGCGGGCGATTATCACGCTTCTCGGCAACGTTCAGTTGTTCAATCGTATCGTTAAGCAGGCGCTGGATCTCGGTCATGGAAAGCCTTCTGGTTTCTGGTAGGTCACGGATGCCACAAAAGTGACGCTGCTATTTTAAGAAGCCGAAAGCCGGCAAAAAAGTAACAGATTAAGCAAAATTAACTATAACAGTTAACCGCCCGTCACCGTTCAAAGCGTTTTGATGATTCGCGCTGGATTTCCGGCGACTACGCTGTTGGCGGGAATATCTTTAGTGACGACGGAGCCCGATCCTACCACAACGTTGTCACCGATGGTGACGCCCGGATTAATGACCGCCCGCCCGCCTATCCAGACATTATGTCCAATGGTCACCGGCTTGCCAAACTCGACGCCGCTGTTGCGCGTGCGGGCATCCAACGGATGGGTTGCCGTATAGATGTGTACGCCCGGTGCGAGCATACAGTTGTCGCCTATGTTTACCGGACAGACATCAAGGATCACGCAATCAAAATTGGCGTAGAAATTTTGTCCAGGGAAAATGTTGTAACCGTAATCGCAGCGGAAAGAAGGCTCTATCCAGGCATTATCGCTGCTGCCAAGCAGCTGCGCCAGTAGCTCTTCACGTACGGCTTTTTCATCCGGTCCGGTATGGTTATAGCGATGAATAAGGTGACGAGCTTTTATGCGATCGTCATGCAGTTGTTCATCAGCAGAGCGATAGAGCTCGCCTGCAATCATCTTACGTTTTTCTTCACTCTGATTGTCGTTCATGGCTACGGTTCCCTTTCTTTATCGAGTCTGGCAGCCTTAACCCTAAACGAAAAATCATCGCCATGAGGGGGATCGTTCCCACTCTGTGTATACGATCGCGTTTTAGGTTATCAGGAACAGACCGGTAGATGGGGCGCTCGGGCGGCAGTCGCGGAATGAACGTTGACCGTGTCGGTGGCATGAAAAAGCCAGCGATGCAGGGCGTTTCTCCTGAACATGGCAATCAGAGGGGTCCGGGCCAGCATACTAAAAAATAAGCAATACGTGTTCGGGTTATTAACGAATAAATTTCCATACAGAAGGAGGGATCTTATCGTAAAGTTTATTCATGGTAAGTTCTGCAAGACGATGATCGGCTGCTGAATAAAATACCGCCAGTTCATTGTCTGATAATTCATATTTATTCTTTTCAATTACTCGCTCTAACGTATCAATTGTTTGGCAACGTCGTAGACGCATCAAATAATCGGTTTTGGTTAAGGGCTTAGTTGTCATAAATTCACCTTAAGTATTTGTAATTTTTTTAAAAAGAGAGACTGACCGGGTTAGCCCGGCTCTCGGTGACAAAACACCGGAACAGGCGATTCCCCACCTTGCGCCATTTCTGCAGATCCTGCGCATTGATGCCGTAGTTGCTAAAAAGCATGAAGGTGGCGTCCAGGTATTCGTCAATTTGCTCTATCAATTTGCTTTCTTCGTCGTACTTTATCTTGTAATTAAGCGCAACAGCAGCGATGTGCTCAATCAAATCATTTAACTGTAAGTTAATGGCTGACGTAGGATCGTTGACCCACCCATGGTTACTCTCTTCCAGGTTGGTCAGGCAGTCATGATACAGGTTTTCGCACAAGAATTTAAGCTGCGCGATATCATGCCGTTTTGGTGAGTATTCGTCCATAATGCAGCCCCTTTTAGCGAAGAAAATTTGATAAAACGTAATGCGCTGGGGTGGACACACCTGGAAGAGGTGGGGATCTTACGGTGATTGCTATGTATGCTTTCACTATAAATCAATCTGATTAAGATTTCCTCGCGCTATTACTAAAAATTACAATTCCGCTCTATTTTCCGGGCCAGGCTTGCGGTCTGTTAATGCTTTCGTATGAAATTAGGTTTTTTCCAGGCGTGGGATAAGCCTTAATCTAAACCGCGTCCAGGACTAATACCATAAGCTTAACACTTCTAAGCGTAACGAATGTTAAATTAAATTAGAAAATGTCATAACTTAAGAATAGTCTTAATAAATAACCAGCAAGGTTAATTTTAGGCTGTGCAAAAGAAAATTTAAGCTCCGGCGTGCTTAATATTTGGGTGGCAGCAATAATGTATTCCGCAACATTTTGTAATCAATGGTCAGAGTACATCCTGCCACGCTTTTATATCAGCTTATGGACACCAGGGTTATTAAGCATTAAAAAAGGCCGCTTGCGCGGCCTTTTAATAACATATTGAGCAGGTTACTGGTGGTGCTCAACCTGGTGCGTATGTTCAATGTCCTCGCTCTTACGGCTGAAGCGGCGGCGTACCACCACAAAGAACACCGGCACGAAGAAGATAGCCAGAACGGTTGCGGTAACCATCCCGCCCATTACCCCTGTACCTACGGCGTTTTGCGCGCCGCTGCCCGCGCCGGTGCTGATAACCAACGGCATAACCCCGAGGATAAATGCAAGGGATGTCATCAGTATCGGACGCAGACGCATACGCACAGCTTCCAGCGTGGCTTCAATCAGACCCTTGCCTTCTTTCTCCATCAGATCTTTGGCGAATTCAACGATAAGTATCGCGTTCTTCGCCGACAGCCCGATGGTTGTCAGCAGGCCTACCTGGAAGTAGACGTCGTTGGTCAGGCCACGGAGGGTTGCGGCTAACAGCGCACCGAATACCCCAAGCGGAACAACCAGCATAACGGAGAATGGAATCGACCAGCTCTCGTACAGCGCCGCCAGACACAGGAATACCACGATTAACGAGATGGCATACAGAGCAGGGGCCTGATTACCGGAGAGGCGTTCCTGATAGGACATACCCGTCCAGTCATAGCCGATCCCGGTAGGCAATTTGCCAGCCAGCTCTTCCATCATATTCATTGCTTCACCGGTACTCTTACCAGGCGCTGCCTGGCCGAGAATTTCCATCGAAGGAAGGCCGTTGTAACGTTCCAGACGTGGGACGAGAACGGCACCATCTGACCGCCTGAACCTCGGACATACCAGCTGTTGATATCCTGAGGCAGCATACGGAACGGCGCATCGGCCATTACGTAGACCTTTTTCACGCGTCCACGGTCGATGAAGTCGTTAACGTAGCTGCCGCCCCAGGCTGTGCCCAGCGTGGTGTTGATATCCGAAATGGATACCCCCAGCGCCTGCGCTTTTTCCTGGTCAATATCAACTTTAAACTGCGGCGTATCTTCCAGACCGTTCGGACGCACGCCAACTAAAAGGTCGGGATGCTGCGCGATTTCACCAAATAGCTGGTTACGCGCCTGGGTCAGCTTTTCGTGACCGAGGTTTGCCTGATCGATCAGCTGGAAGTCAAAGCCGGTTGCGGTGCCCAGTTCCACAATCGCCGGCAGGTTAAAGGCGAACACCATCGCATCTTTAATCTGTGCGAAGTGGGCGCTTGCCCGACCGGCAATGGCAGGAACCTTATTCTCTTCCCCTGGACGATCGCCCCAGTCTTTCAGCGACACGAACGCCAGACCGGAGTTCTGTCCGCGGCCTGAGAAACCGAAGCCGTTAACGGTAAACACGGAGTTTACGTTCGCTTTTTCGGTTTCCAGGTAGTACTTGCTGACTTCATCAAGCACCTTCTGCGTACGTTCCTGCGTCGCACCCGCCGGCAGCTGCGCCATGGTCAGCAATACCCCCTGGTCTTCATCCGGCAGGAACGAGCCCGGCAGACGGACGAACAGGAAGGCCATGCCGACAACAATCAGCAGATAGAGCAGCAGATAACGACCGGTGCTGCGCAGAATATTGCCTACGCTGTCGGTGTAGTGGTGCGTGCTCTTATTGAACATGTTGTTAAACCAGCCGAAGAAGCCTTTCTTCTCGCCGTGGTCGCCTTTGGCAATCGGTTTAAGCATGGTAGCGCACAGCGCTGGCGTCAGAATCATGGCGACCAGTACGGACAGCACCATTGCCGATACGATGGTAATGGAGAACTGACGATAAATCGCACCGGTTGAGCCGCCGAAGAAGGCCATCGGGATAAATACCGCCGACAGCACCAACGCGATACCGACCAGCGCGCCCTGAATCTGCCCCATCGATTTACGCGTGGCTTCTTTTGGCGGCAATCCTTCCTCCGCCATCACACGCTCGACGTTCTCCACCACCACGATGGCGTCATCCACCAACAGGCCTATCGCCAGCACCATCCCGAACATCGTCAGGGTGTTTATCGAGTAGCCAAAGGCGGCAAGAATGGCGAAGGTGCCTAACAGGACCACCGGTACCGCAATCGTTGGGATTAGCGTTGCGCGGAAGTTTTGCAGGAACAGGTACATGACCAGGAATACCAGCACGATCGCTTCAACGAGGGTTTTCACCACTTCGTTGATAGAGATTTTAACGAACGGCGTCGTGTCGTACGGATACACCACTTTTAGCCCAGCCGGGAAGTAAGGCTGTAGCTTCTCGACCGTAGCGCGAACCGCCGCGGCGGTATCAAGGGCGTTGGCGCCGGTAGCCAGCTTAATACCTAACCCGGACGCAGGCTGACCGTTGAAGCGAGCGATAACGTCATAGCTCTCACCGCCCAGCTCAACTTTCGCCACGTCTTTAAGCAGAACGCGGGAGCCATCCTGATTCACCTTCAGCAGAATTTTGCTGAACTCATCGGCGGATTTCAGACGGGTCTGCGCAATGATAGAGGCGTTAAGCTGCTGGCCTTTAACCGGCGGCGTACCGCCTAGCTGGCCCGCTGCTACCTGGGCGTTCTGCGCTTTGATGGCATTAATAATATCGACCGGCGTGAGCTGGAAGTTATTAAGTTTGTTCGGGTCCATCCAGATACGCATTGCGTACTGCGCGCCGAATAGCTGAACGTCGCCTACGCCGGTGGTACGGCTGACAGGATCTTTAATGGTTGCGCCAACGTAGTCCGCAATATCTTCCTGCGTCATGGAACCGTCGGTATTGATCATACCGAGCACCATCAGGAAGCTGCTGGAAGACTTCTCAACGCTAACCCCTTGCTGCTGTACTTCCTGCGGCAGAAGCGGCATGGCAAGCTGCAGTTTGTTCTGCACCTGAACCTGCGCAATGTCCGCATCGGTACCTGAGTCAAAGGTAATGGTTATCTGCACGGTGCCGGAGGAATCACTGGCCGAGGACATGTACAACAGGCCATCGATACCGTTCATGTTCTGTTCGATAACCTGTGTCACGGTATCCTGTACCGTTTTTGCATCCGCACCCGGATAGGTTGCTGAGATCGTGACTGCCGGAGGCGCAATAGTTGGATATTGCGCGATGGGCAATTTCATGATCGCAAGCCCGCCCGCCAGCATAATAATGATGGCGATAACCCAGGCAAAAATGGGGCGATCGATAAAAAACTTAGCCATGTCTTAACGGCTCCTGTTTAAGTTAAGACTTCGTTTGTTCGGACTGTGCGCCTGCGGCTTGCTGCTGTTGACCGTTATTGTCTGCCGCGATTTCCTGCGCTTTCACCTGAACACCGGGTTTCACTTTCTGTAAACCGGTTACGATAACGCGATCGCCAGTCTGTAACCCGTCGGTTACCAGCCATTTATCACCAATCGCCTGGGAGGTTTTCAGCTGACGGACTTCAACTTTATTATCTTTACCTACAACCATCGCGGAAGCATCGCCGCGTGGCGTACGGGTAACGCCTTGCTGAGGAACCAGAAGCGCCTCTGGATTGACACCTTCTTCCAGTTTTGCCCGGACGAACATGCCTGGCAGCAGGGTTTTATCCGGGTTAGGGAAGATGGCGCGCAGGGTGATAGAACCGGTGGTCTGATCGACGGTTACGTCGGAGAACTCCAGTGAACCTTCCTGTGAATAGGTGACGTCGTCGTTAGTCACCAGCTGAACTTTAGCTTTGCCGTTTTCCTGTTTCAGCTTGCCCTGGGCCAGCTCTTGCTTAAGGCGCAGAAAATCATTGCTGGACTGAGTGACATCGACATAAATAGGGTCGAGCTGCTGAACGGTGGACAAGGCGGTGGTTTGGCCGCTGGTCACCAGCGCCCCTTCAGTAACGGAAGATTTGCCAATGCGTCCGCTGATAGGAGAGGTGACTTTCGTATAGGCCAGGTTAATACGAGCCGTTTCAACGGCGGCTTTCGCAGCCACAACCGCCGCGTTTGCCTGCTGTGAGTCGGCAAGCGCGGTATCGTAGTCCTGTTGGCTGATGTATTTGGTGCCCAACAGCTTCTGATAACGCTTCAGGGTAACCTGAGCGATGCTGGCGCTGGCCTGCGCTTTGGCGAGATCGCCTTTAGCGCTGTCGTAAGCGGCCTGGTAGGTTGCAGGATCGATTTGGTAAAGCGAGACACCCGCCTTGATTTCACTTCCTTCTTCAAAGTTACGCTTCAGGATAATGCCGCTGACCTGCGGGCGAACTTCTGCAATACGATAAGCGCTGGTGCGGCCTGGAAGCTCTGTTGTGATCTGTAAAGGCGCGCTTTTCAGTGTCACCACGCCCACTTCAGGGGCTTGCGGCGCACTCTGTTGGGCCTCTTTATCGTTACATCCTGTAAGCGCTAAGCTGCCTGAAAGCATCAGAACGGCCGCCAGAGGCGTAAACCCTCTGTTTTTGTTCATATGTAAACCTCGAGTGTCCGATTTCAAATTTGTTCAATGGATCAAATGCCCACAAACCCATTGCTGCGTTTATATTATCGTCGTGCTATGGTACATACATTCATAAATGTATGTAAATCTGACTCCAGTAAATTCACCGACGTATGGCACGAAAAACCAAACAACAGGCCCTTGAAACCCGCCAGCACATACTTGATGTGGCCATTCGCTTGTTCTCACAGCAGGGCGTTTCTGCCACTTCTCTGGCGGATATCGCCAAAGCGGCCGGGGTCACCCGCGGTGCAATATATTGGCACTTCAAAAATAAGTCGGATTTATTCAATGAAATCTGGGAGCTAACTGAATCCACTATTGGTGATTTAGAAGCTGAGTATCGGGCAAAATTTCCTGACGATCCACTCCGCGTTGTCAGAGAGTTGCTTATTTACATACTGCAGGCAACCGTTACCGAAGAAAGACGTCGGTTAATGACGGAAATCATTTTTCACAAATGTGAGTTCGTTGGGGAAATGGCCATTTTACAGCAGGCCAGACGCATCCTTTATATGGAAGGCAACGAGCGCATTGAGCTGAGCCTCCAGCGCTGTATCGACGCCGGCTCCTTGCCCGGTAATTTACGCCTCTCCCACGCGGTGATTGTGCTGCGCAGCTACATTACCGGCCTGATAGAAAACTGGCTCGTCGCGCCGGACAGCTTTGATTTATACGCGCAGGCTAAAGACCACGTCGCAATATTATTAGAAATGTTCCAGTTCTGTCCGACTCTGCGCAGCCCGGACAGCGTCTCTCTGTAAGGCGAAAGCAACTAGCGGGAAGGGGACGCTTCCTGCTGCTTACGCAGAAAATCCCGGCGGACAATTTCCAGCGCCTTCAGCACCGTTGAGGGGGGGATCTCATGCTCTTCAAGCAGCATAATTAAATCGACGGCCAGTTTGACCTCTTCCGGGGCGTTATCCAGCGACATTTAAGATATCCGAAGTTTGCAAAACACAAAAAGAAACAGCAGTGAACCAGCCAGCGCAGCTAACAGCGCTTTTGGGTCAAGGGTTGTCAGCGTGCCTATATTAAATACGGCGCAGGCGTAGCCGCCAATTAATGCGCCCGTTACGCCCAGGACCTGCGCAACGGCAAAGCCTCCGCCAGCGGCGGGACGCAGGCGGGTCACCGCTATTCCTGCCAGTATGCCGATAATCACCCAGGCTAGTAGCCCCATCGTTTTTCTCCTGCACGCTAAGTGATAATGTCAGTATAGCTAACCCAGCCCACGCTCCCTGCGTTCGATGGCGCGCTCTATGCGGGCGATAGCCTGGCGGCAGCGTTGCAGGCGGCCTTCCTGGGCGGCGATTTCCCGCTGCAGCTGCTGCTGGGCGCTCAGCGTCGTTTGCATGCCCAGCCTGCTTTCACGATCGCCTATCATCGACAGCAGACGGCGTTCATAGTCCTGATGAGTAGCAAGCTTTTCGTAGAGGTTTTCCGGCGCTGATTGTTGTGGTTCGCTGGCGCGCAGCTTCCAGGTGGCCAGCTCGCGCGTGAGGGCGGCAATTTGCGCGACTAGTTTTTCAGCCACAAAGGCAACCTGGTCCGTTTTGCCGGTTTTCACGCTAAGCTCAAGCTGAGCGAGATTAGCCTGGGCCTCGGCGAGATAATCTTTTAGCTGGGTACTGTGCGTCGTAAAAAGCTTTTTATCGAAGCGGGCCTGCGACGTACGCTGTAAAGAGAGCGGCTCGATTGCTGCTGCCAGTTCCGCGACGCGTGCATCAAGAGCTTGTAAGAGCGAAGCGGTTTTCACAAAATGACTCTCCAGTGGCTGCGCGGTTTTCGCGCCAGTTTATTCCGGGAATGGGTATGCAACGGACTATTTTAATCATCATCGGCTGGCTGGCGGTAGTCTTTGCGACGTTCGGCGTAGTGCTGCCGCTGCTTCCTGCCACGCCGTTCCTGCTGCTCGCCGCCTGGTGTTTTGCGCGTTCGAGCCCTCGCTTCCACCACTGGCTGCTTTATCGCTCCTGGTTCGGCGGCTATTTACGCCACTGGCAAAAGCACCGCGCGCTGCCGCCGGGAACCAAGCCGAAGGCCTTAATTTTTATCGCGATAACTTTTTCCGTATCGCTTTATCTGGTTAACATTTTGTGGGTACGGCTATTCTTACTGGCGATGATGTGCGCGCTGCTTATCTTTATGTGGCGCATGCCGGTTGTTGACGAAAAGCAACAAAAACCCTGAACGGTGCTGGCGGTGGTTGCAAATGTCCGCGCCAGCCAGTAAATTCGACCGTTTTCGAGCACGGGTGCGGCAGGTTAATTGATAACCAGCGGTTCAAAGCGAACCTGCAACGCGCTCGGTGAGTATCATGTTTTTAGCAGGCAAAACCCCATGACCGCGACTGCGCAGCAGCTTGAGTACCTGAAAAATAGCATCAAAAGCATCCCTGATTATCCAAAGCCTGGGATCCTGTTTCGTGACGTTACCAGCTTGCTGGAAGATCCGAAAGCTTATGCGACCAGCATCGAATTACTGGTGGCTCGCTTTAAAGACGCCGGCATCACCAAAGTGGTGGGTACCGAAGCGCGTGGCTTCCTGTTTGGCGCGCCCGTCGCTCTGGCGCTGGGCGTAGGTTTCGTGCCGGTTCGTAAACCGCGCAAGCTGCCGCGTGAAACCATCGCTGAAAGCTATGAGCTGGAATATGGCACGGACCAGCTGGAAATCCACGTTGATGCGATCCAGGCGGGCGACAAGGTTCTGGTCGTGGACGATCTGCTGGCGACCGGCGGCACCATTGAAGCCACCGTTAAACTTATCCGCCGTCTGGGTGGAGAAGTGACCGACGCCGCCTTTATTATCAACCTGTTTGATATCGGCGGCGAACAGCGTCTTGAGAAAATGGGCGTGAAAAGCTACTGCCTGGTGCCGTTCCCGGGTCACTAAGCACATTTCTCTCTTTCATGAGCGGCCTCGCCATCCGGCGAGGCTCCCGGCTAATGATGAATCCCATGTTGGCGAAGGCGCGAAATATGTCAGCCAATGCATTAACCGGAAAATTAATTTATTGATTTTCAGCTGATAACCGCAAAGAAGGAAAAAGCGCGCTTTTTCCTTCTTTGTCCGCAATAGCAAGCCTCGCCCATCGGGTGGGGCTTATGTTAGCATTACCCCTCAAATTCACCTTTCCCGCGATCAAGAAGCCAATCTGAGAATGAGCTACCAGGTCTTAGCCCGCAAATGGCGCCCGCAAACCTTTGCTGATGTTGTCGGCCAGCAACACGTGCTGACCGCGCTGGCTAATGGTTTGTCGCTGGGCCGAATCCACCACGCTTATCTCTTTTCCGGCACGCGCGGCGTGGGGAAAACCTCCATCGCCCGGCTGTTGGCGAAAGGGCTGAATTGTGAAACCGGCATCACCGCCACCCCTTGCGGCGTGTGCGATAACTGCCGTGAAATCGAACAGGGGCGCTTTGTCGATCTGATTGAGATTGACGCCGCCTCGCGCACCAAAGTAGAAGATACCCGCGATTTACTGGATAACGTCCAGTACGCGCCAGCGCGTGGCCGCTTTAAAGTCTATCTCATTGATGAAGTGCACATGCTCTCCCGCCACAGCTTCAACGCCCTGTTGAAAACGCTGGAAGAGCCGCCTGCGCACGTAAAATTCCTGCTGGCGACCACCGATCCGCAAAAGCTGCCGGTCACTATTCTTTCCCGCTGCCTGCAGTTCCATCTGAAAGCGCTGGATGTCGAACAGATCCGCCATCAGCTGGAACATATCCTCGGCGAGGAACAAATAACCAGCGAGCCGCGTGCCCTGCAACTGCTGGCTCGCGCCGCGGACGGCAGCCTGCGCGACGCGTTAAGCCTCACCGATCAGGCTATCGCCAGCGGCGACGGGCAGGTGACCGCCGCCTCCGTGAGCGCCATGCTGGGCACCCTGGATGACGATCAGGCGCTGTCGCTTCTTGAAGCGATGGTGGGCGCCGACGGGCAACGCGTGATGGCGCTGCTGGGCGATGCTGCCGCACGCGGCGTGGAGTGGGAGGCGCTGCTGGTGGAAATGCTTGGCCTGCTGCATCGCGTGGCGATGGTACAGCTGTCGCCGTCCGCATTGGGCAGCGACATGGCGGCGATTGAACAACGTATGCGTGAACTTGCCCGCACCGTGCCGCCCGCAGAGGTTCAGCTTTATTATCAAACGCTGTTGATCGGCCGCAAGGAGCTGTCGTGGGCGCCGGATCGCCGCATGGGAATTGAAATGACCCTGCTGCGCGCCTTAGCGTTCCATCCGCGTAAACCCATGCCGGAGCCGGAGCAGCCGCGTCAGGTTGCAAGCATTCCGGTTGTGGATCCAGGATCGCCTCCACCGGTTCAACAGGCCTCGCCGCCGCCGCGGCAAAGCGAAGCCCCGCTGCCGGACACCACAAGCCAGGTGCTGCAGGCGCGCACACAGCTGATGCGCCAGCAGGGAGCCAACAAAGCAAAAAAGAGTGAGCCGGCAGCGTCAGATATAGCGCGGCCGGCAAAAACCACCGCGCTGGAGCGTCTGGCATCGGTTACCGAGCGGATACAGTCTCACCCTGCGGCAAGCGCGCGGGAAAAACCTGAGCAGAAGCCGGAAGCCTATCGCTGGAAGTCGCAAATCGTCACCGAAGAGGTGGCTGAGCCGGTCGCCACGCCGAAGGCGCTTAAGCGCGCGCTGGAACATGAGAAAACCCCGGAGCTTGCACAGAAGCTCGCGCAGGAAGCGGTTGAGCGTGACGCGTGGGCGGCAGAAATCAATCAGCTGGCGCTGCCAAAGCTGGTGCAGCAGCTGGCGCTCAACGCCTGGAAAGAGCAGGATGGCAGTCGCATCTGCCTGCATCTGCGTTCCAGCCAGCGCCATCTGAACTCTTCCGCAGCGCAAAAAGCGCTGACGGAAGCAATAAGCACCTTCAGCGGTGAGGCCGTTGAGCTGACTATCATTGAAGATGATAGTCAGGCGCAGCGTACGCCGCTGGAGTGGCGCCAGGCCATCTATGAAGAGAAGCTGGCGCAGGCAAGAGAGTCAATGAGCGCTGACAATAACATCCAGACGCTGCGTCGTTTTTTTGATGCGGATTTGGATGAAGACAGCATTCGCCCTGTTTGACAGAACGACCTGTTCAGCTTCAGACTGATGACAATCCTGACAGGGTTGCGACACGATAATCTGTCATCAAAAAATAACCAGGAAAATCAATTTATTGATTTTCGGCTGCTAACGACAAAGCAGGAAAGCCACGTTTTTTCCTTCTTTGTCAGCACTCTACAGACCGGTCTATCCGGCCTGTTGTAAACCCTGATAGCCGCTAACCGTATTGTGCGATTAGGCGGCCCGAGCGAAAGAGAGAAGATTATGTTTGGAAAAGGCGGTCTGGGTAACCTGATGAAGCAAGCCCAGCAGATGCAGGAAAAAATGGCCCAGGTTCAGGAAGAAATCGCCCAGCTGGAAGTAACTGGCGAATCTGGCGCGGGCCTGGTAAAAGTGACCATTAACGGCGCGCACAACTGCCGCCGTGTGGAAATCGACCCGAGCCTGCTGGAAGACGACAAGGAGATGGTTGAAGACCTGGTTGCTGCGGCTTTTAACGATGCTGCCCGTCGCATCGGCGAAGCGCAGAAAGAAAAAATGGCCGGCGTCTCCAACGGGATGCAGCTGCCGCCGGGCTTTAAAATGCCGTTCTGATGGCTTTGGCGGATGACGCTTACGCTTATCCGCCCTACGAAACGGCTAAACTGCAGGTCGGGTAAGCGAATGCGCCACCCGGCTTCATTTCTAAAACAGTTTCACTCCTCTTCAGATGCCCCGTAATACTTTGCAAAAAATCCTTCAGCGCTCTGAGCGTCGGCAGCTGCCGCCGGGTTTTTACAATGCCATTCTGATGCGTCCGGCGGATGGCGCTTGCGCTTATCCGCTCTGCGAAACGGCTAAACTGTTTGTCATGAGTACCCGCGAGGGAATCGATCAGGCCATAGACGACTTTAATCAGGGCCGTTTTGGTCAAAAAATTATGTAAATCAGCCGCCTTGTGCGAGACATCGCGCAGGGGGACTATCTTTTTCTATGCCCGCCCGCAGGGCTAATGTTAGGCTATGGCCCACTATTTTTTCAGAAATCTGAGCGATGCAAACCAGCCCTCTACTTACAGCCCTTATGGAATCCCTGCGCTGCCTGCCCGGTGTTGGCCCTAAGTCTGCCCAGCGCATGGCGTTTGCGCTCCTGCAGCGCGATCGCAGCGGCGGAATGCGCCTTGCTCAGGCGCTGACGCGCGCCATGTCGGAAATCGGCCACTGTGCGGACTGCCGCACTTTTACCGAACAGGAGGTGTGCGCTATCTGCTCCAGCCCGCGTCGCCAGGAAAATGGTCAGATTTGCGTGGTGGAAACCCCGGCGGATATCCAGGCCATCGAGGCCACCGGCCAGTTCTCCGGTCGTTATTTCGTGCTGATGGGCCATCTTTCTCCGCTCGACGGCATCGGCCCTGACGATATCGGACTTGGCCGCCTGGAAGAGCGTTTATCCAGCGAGTCCATCAAAGAGCTTATTCTGGCTACCAACCCGACGGTGGAAGGCGAAGCGACGGCCAACTACATTGCCGACCTGTGCGGACAGTACGGCGTCGATGCCAGCCGTATTGCGCACGGCGTGCCGGTTGGCGGCGAGCTGGAGATGGTCGACGGCACCACGCTTTCGCACTCCCTGGCCGGGCGCCACAAGATTAATTTCTGACCGAATACGGGGAGATTCTTCGTCTCCCCGCTTGAAAACTTCTCCCGCTATCCCCATTACTCCCTCAACGTTTTTATCACCCCTGTATTTTGATTTTGTTGAGGTATCAATGACCATGAAAGGACAAGAGACCCGTGGCTTCCAGTCTGAAGTGAAACAGCTTCTGCACCTGATGATCCATTCTCTCTATTCAAATAAAGAAATCTTCCTGCGTGAACTGATCTCCAACGCCTCCGATGCGGCAGACAAGCTGCGTTTCCGCGCGCTGTCCCACGCCGATCTGTACGAGGGTGACGGCGAACTGCGCGTGCGCGTCTCTTTTGATAAAGAAAAACGCACCCTGACCATCGCCGATAACGGCATCGGCATGACGCGTGACGAAGCAATCGACCACCTGGGCACCATCGCTAAATCCGGTACCAAAGCCTTCCTGGAATCCATGGGTTCCGACCAGGCGAAAGACAGCCAGCTTATCGGCCAGTTCGGCGTAGGCTTCTACTCCGCGTTTATCGTCGCGGACAAGGTCACCGTGCGTACTCGTGCGGCCGGCGCCTCCGCTGACGAAGGCGTGTTCTGGGAATCCGAAGGCGCGGGCGAATATACCGTAGCGGATATCACCAAAGCGGATCGCGGTACAGAAATCACGCTGCACCTGCGTGAAGGCGAAGACGAATTCCTCGACGACTGGCGCGTGCGCTCCATCATCGGTAAATACTCCGATCACATCGCGCTGCCGGTTGAAATTGAAACCCGCGAAGAAAAAGACGGCGAAACCATTCTCGGCTGGGAAAAAATCAACAAGGCCCAGGCGCTGTGGACCCGCAGCAAGTCCGAAGTCAAAGACGAAGAGTATAACGAGTTCTACAAGCATATCGCCCACGACTTTACCGACCCGCTGGCCTGGAGCCACAACCGCGTGGAAGGCAAGCAGGAATACACCAGCCTGCTGTACATTCCGTCCCAGGCGCCGTGGGATATGTGGAACCGCGATCATAAGCACGGCCTGAAGCTGTACGTGCAGCGCGTGTTCATCATGGACGACGCCGAGCAGTTCATGCCGAACTACCTGCGCTTCGTGCGCGGCCTGATAGATTCCAACGATCTGCCGCTGAACGTTTCCCGCGAAATCCTGCAGGACAGCCGCGTTACGCAGAACCTGCGCAGCGCGCTGACCAAACGCGTTCTGCAGATGCTGGATAAACTGGCGAAAGACGACGGCGAAAAATACCAGACCTTCTGGAAAAACTTCGGCCTGGTGCTGAAGGAAGGCCCGGCGGAAGATAATGCCAACCAGGAAGCGATCGCTAAGCTGCTGCGCTTTGCGACGACCCATACTGATTCCTCCGCACAGACCGTGTCGCTGGAAGAGTATGTATCGCGCATGAAAGAAGGCCAGGAGAAGATTTACTACATCACCGCAGACAGCTACGCGGCGGCGAAGAGCAGCCCGCACCTGGAACTGCTGCGTAAGAAAGGCATCGAAGTGCTGCTGCTTTCCGACCGCATCGACGAGTGGATGATGAGCTACCTGACCGAGTTCGACGGTAAGGCCTTCCAGTCCGTAAGCAAAACCGACGAGTCGCTGGAAAAGCTGGCTGACGAAGAAACCGCAGAAGCGAAAGAAGCTGAGAAAGCGCTTGAGCCGTTTGTGGATCGCGTGAAAACCCTGCTGGGCGAGCGCGTGAAAGAAGTCCGCCTGACGCATCGTCTGACTGATACGCCAGCCATCGTCACCACCGACAGCAACGACATGAGCACCCAGATGGCAAAACTCTTTGCCGCAGCAGGCCAGGCCGTGCCGGAAGTGAAGTACATTTTCGAGCTGAACCCGGAGCACCGTTTAGTAAAACGCGCGGCGGACACCCAGGATGACGCGCGGTTTGGCGAATGGGTAGAGCTGCTGCTCGATCAGGCGTTGCTGGCAGAACGCGGCACGCTTGAAGATCCGAACCAGTTTATCCGTCGTATGAACCAGCTGTTAGTTTCCTGATAGCATGGCGGATGGCGTAAAGGTTTATCCGCCTTAGTATCGCTGCTATACAGATTGATTTATTCACTATTAAAAACCTGCCGGAAGGCAGGTTTTTTTTGCTTCATTTCCGCTAACAGCGCTCTCGCCGCCTGGCTTCCTTGAGGTGAATACGCCTTTAATGATAAGGTCATTGCCTCAGATTCAAGTACACAAAATCCAAACGTATGGGGAATTACGCAATGCGTATCATTCTGCTCGGCGCTCCGGGCGCAGGTAAAGGGACTCAGGCACAGTTCATCATGGAGAAATACGGTATTCCGCAAATCTCCACCGGTGATATGTTACGCGCCGCGGTTAAATCTGGTTCAGAGCTGGGTAAACAAGCCAAAGATATCATGGACGCCGGGAAGCTGGTGACCGATGAGCTGGTTATTGCGCTGGTGAAAGAGCGTATTACTCAGGAAGATTGCCGTAACGGATTCCTGCTTGATGGCTTCCCGCGCACCATTCCACAGGCCGATGCCATGAAAGAAGCCGGTATCAGCGTGGACGTGGTTCTGGAGTTCGCTGTACCGGACGAACTGATCGTCGAGCGTATCGTTGGTCGTCGCGTACACGCGCCGTCTGGCCGCGTTTATCACGTCACCTTCAATCCGCCAAAAGTGGAAGGTAAAGACGACGTGACCGGCGAAGCGCTGACCACCCGTAAAGACGATCAGGAAGAAACCGTACGTAAACGCCTGGTGGAATACCATCAGATGACGGCGCCGCTGATCTCTTACTACAGCAAAGAAGCCGAGGCGGGCAATACCAGATACGTGAAAATCGACGGCACCCGTAAAGTGGCCGAAGTCAGCGCGGAGCTGGCTAAAATCCTCGGTTAATATAAAGCCGATGTGAAAATACCGGGGCATGCCCCGGTATTTTTTTATCTGCAACTTCCCTCTCGCTGTTATCGGTTTTTCCAGCGGGCTTTTACGTTACACTTATCGGCAATTTGTTGATAAGGAGGGGTAATGGGTCAGGAAAAAATAGGCGTTTTACTGGCAAATCTGGGTACGCCTGATGCACCGACTCCGGCGGCGGTAAAGCGCTACCTGCGCCAGTTCTTGAGCGATAAACGCGTCGTCGATACCACACGCCTGCTCTGGTGGCCGCTGCTGCGCGGCGTGATTCTGCCGCTGCGTTCCCCACGTGTGGCAAAGCTATATCAGTCCGTCTGGATGGAAGAAGGCTCGCCGCTGATGGTGTTCAGCCGCCGGCAACAGCAGGCCTTAGCCGCACAGCTGCCGGACATGCCCGTGGTGCTGGGCATGAGCTACGGCAACCCTTCGTTAAAAAGCGCGGTTGATGAACTGCTGTCGCACAACGTCACGCATATCGTGGTGCTGCCGCTTTATCCGCAGTTTTCCTGCTCGACGGTGGCCGCCGTCTGGGATGAGCTGGGGCGCATTTTTGCCAGCTCTCGCACCATGCCATCCATCTCGTTGATTCGTGATTACGCTGAAGATACTTCTTACATCAACGCGCTGGCGGCCTCGGTGAAGCGCTCTTTTGCCCGGCACGGCGAGCCGGACTTACTTTTGCTCTCATACCACGGCATTCCGCAGCGTTACGCTAACGAAGGCGACGATTATCCGCAGCGCTGCCGTGATACCACGCGCGAGCTGCTGTCCGCGCTGGAGCTGCCGCCGGAAAAAGTGATGATGACCTTCCAGTCGCGCTTTGGGCGTGAGCCCTGGCTGATGCCCTATACGGATGAGACGCTGAAAATGGTGGCGGAAAAGGGCGTAAAACATATTCAGGTCATGTGTCCCGGCTTCTCGGCGGACTGTCTGGAAACGCTTGAAGAGATGGCGGTGCAAAACCGCGAAGTCTTTATCGAAGCGGGCGGCACAAAGTATGAATATATCCCCGCGCTTAATGACGATCCCGCCCATATCGCCATGATGGTAAACCTCATCGATCGCTATCGCTGATCGTGCCACGGGCCGTGAATGTGCTACTATTCGCGGCCTGATTAGCCACACCCAATGACATCATGAAATTTCCCGGCAAACGCAAATCCAAACATTATTTTCCCGTAAGCGCCCGCGATCCTTTGCTGCAGCAGGTTCAGCCTGAAAACGAAACCGGCACTTCCTGGATTGTCGGCATCGACCAGACGCTGGTGGATATTGAAGCCAGAGTCGACGACGAATTCGTTCAGCGTTACGGGTTAAGCTTCGGGCATTCGTTAGTTATCGACGATGACGTTGCGGAAGCGTTGTATCAGGAGCTGGTGCAAAAAAAGCTCATCACCCATCAGTTTGCCGGCGGCACCATCGGCAATACCATGCACAACTACTCCGTGCTGGCGGATGACCGTTCGGTCCTGCTGGGCGTGATGTGCAGCAATATCGAAATCGGCAGCTACGCCTATCGCTATTTATGCAATACCTCCAGCCGTACCGATCTGAACTATCTGCAGGGCGTTGACGGGGCGATTGGCCGCTGCTTTACGCTGATTGGCGAGCAGGGCGAACGTACCTTTGCCATCAGCCCCGGGCATATGAACCAGCTGCGCGCCGACAGCATCCCCGAGGAAGTCATTGCCGGGGCTTCCGCACTGGTGCTGACCTCCTATCTCGTACGTTGTAAACCCGGCGAGCCCATGCCGGAGGCCACCATGCAGGCGATTAGCTATGCCAAAAAGCATAACGTTCCGGTGGTGCTGACGCTGGGCACAAAATATGTAATTGCCGAAAATCCGCAGTGGTGGCAGGCGTTCCTGAAAGAGCACGTCTCGATTCTGGCGATGAACGAAGAGGAAGGGGAAGCGCTGACCGGCGAAAGCGATCCGCTGCTCGCCTCTGACAAAGCGCTGGACTGGGTTGATTTGGTGCTCTGCACCGCCGGGCCGGTAGGCTTATATATGGCGGGCTTTACGGAAGAGTCGTCTAAACGCACCACCCAGCATCCGCTGCTGCCGGGCGCGATCGCTGAATTTAACCAGTACGAGTTTAGCCGCGCGATGCGCCATAAAGATTGCCAGCAGCCGCTGCGCATCTTCTCGCACATTGCGCCGTACATGGGCGGCCCGGAAAAAATCATGAATACCAATGGCGCAGGCGACGGCGCGCTGGCCGCGCTGCTGCATGACATCACGGCGAATAACTATCACCGCTCCAACGTGCCGAACTCCAGCAAACACCAGTTTACCTGGCTGACCTATTCGTCTCTGGCGCAGGTGTGTAAATACGCCAACCGCGTGAGCTATCAGGTCCTGAACCAGCACTCCCCGCGCCTGACGCGCGGCTTGCCGGAGCGTGAAGACAGCCTGGAAGAGTCTTACTGGGATCGTTGAAGCTTTGATGTAGAAGGTGGATGGCGCTGGCGCTTATCCACCCTACAATTTTCCATGCAGCCGTAGGGCGGACGGCGCTTACCCACTCCACAATTGTTCAGGCGATTGTAGGTCGGATAAGCGCCTATCTACTCCACAATTGTTCAGGCGATTGTAGGTCGGATAAGCGCCAGCGCCATCCGACACAACCTATCCGACATAACCCATCCGACACAACCCGTCCAACATTTAACCAAAAATTATCCCTCCACCGTTTCCTGCGGTAAAGGCTTGTCCAGCAGCCCCATCATCGTATTGGCTATCTCCCTTTCCCCCATCACCACCTGATTTGCGCCGCGCTCGGTGATATATTCCACCTCATCGTCATAATGCGCTCGGGCGATGATTTCGATATCCGGGCATTTTGCCCGCGCTGCCGCCACGACTTCCCCGGCCTCGTAGCCGTTAGGAATGGTGAGCAGCAGCCAGCGGGCGCAGCCCAGATGCGCCAGGTTCATTATTTCCTCATTGGCGGCATTTCCCAATACGGCACGTATGCCGCGTTCGCGTAGCTCATCCACCCGGCTACGGGAGGTTTCCACAACTACCAGCGGGATCCCCTGCGCCATCAGCTTTTCGCCCAGCAGGCTCCCGACGCGGCCAAAGCCTACCAGCAGGGCATGATTGCAGATATCCACGGGAAGCTGCTTCTCATCTTCAAGCGCTTCTTCCAGCGTCTGCTCTTCGAGGGTTTCGGTTTTAACAAGGTAACGCTCAAGTACGGCGAACAGTACCGGGTTGAGCATAATCGACAGGATCGCCCCCGCCAGCACCAGGTTCTGGCCGTTTTGCGGTAGCAGATTCAGCGCCATGCCGAGGCCTGCAAGAATAAAGGCGAACTCACCGATTTGCGCGAGGCTGGTGGCTATGGTCAGCGCCGTACGCTGCGAGTGGCCGAACAGGCGAACCAGACCGAACGCGGCGACGGACTTGCCGAAGACGATAATCGCAAGCGTCCCCAGCACGGCCAGCGGTTCCTGAAGCAGGATCATCGGATCGAAAAGCATGCCGACGGAGACGAAGAACAGCACGGCAAACGCGTCGCGCAGCGGCAGGGTGTCGTGTGCGGCACGGTGGCTCAGCTCTGACTCGTTGAGCACCATTCCGGCGAAGAATGCGCCAAGGGCAAAGGAAACGTCAAAGAGCTCGACCGCGCCAAAAGCGATACCCAGCGCCAGGGCCAGAACGGCGAGCGTGAACAGCTCGCGCGAGCCGGTAGCCGCGCTGCGCGCCAGAATCCACGGCACCAGACGGCGGCCCACAACCAGCATAATGGCGATAAAGGCCACGACTTTACCGATGGTGAAAGCCATATCGAGCGACAGCGAAGCCAGGCCTATATTGCCTTTCTCCAGCATGCCCGCGACCGCCGGCAGCAGGACCAGCGTTAACACCATCACCAGATCTTCAACTATCAGCCAGCCCATGGCGATTTGCCCGCGCTGGCTGTCGATAAGCTGCCGCTCCTCAAGCGCGCGCAGCAATACCACGGTGCTTGCGGTAGAAAGAGACAGGCCAAAAACTATCCCGGTCATCACTGACCAGCCCATCACTGCGGAAAGCGCCATGCCCAGCAACGTCGCTACTGCTATCTGTGCGATCGCTCCGGGTATGGCGATGGTCTTTACCGCCATCAGATCCTTCAGGGAGAAGTGAAGGCCCACGCCGAACATCAAAAGGATAACGCCTAATTCCGCCAGCTCCTGCGCCAGTCTGGTATCAGCGACAAAGCCTGGCGTAAACGGACCCGCGAGCACCCCTGCTAACAAATACCCGACCAGCGGCGATATTCGCAGCCTGTTGGCAAGCATTCCAAATAAAAAAGCGAGTACAAGACCACCAACAATGGTGGTGATAAGCGGTGTGGCATGATGCATTCCGTCTCCTTTCGTAAGCAGTGGGTCCAGTTCCGGACGGTTAGTCCAGAAATCACCGTATTAGTTTATGACAATTTTTTTATCGTCGTGGGGGAATAATTGTTCAAATATTAAGAAAAGGCGCGTTTCGTCAAAAAAAATAGGCTAAGCGCTGTTTAAGACAGTTAAGAAGGGAAGGGGGCGGGAATATATGAGGATACAACACGGCCAAAGTAAGACTTTGGCCGTGCAGAACTAGGATTTATGCCGATTATCGGGCAGGAATATGGTCAAAATCCCCAGTAGCGGCAGGAAGGCGCAGATTTGGTAGACTAACTCGATGCTTGTACGATCGGCCACCAGGCCGAGCACCGCCGCGCCAAGCCCGCCCATCCCAAAGGCAAAACCGAAAAAGAGCCCCGAAACCATGCCGATACGGCCCGGCATCAGCTCCTGGGCATAGACCAGAATCGCAGAAAACGCAGAGGCGAGAATAAAGCCGATAATAACGGTTAACACGCCCGTCCAGTAAAGGGACGCGTAAGGTAAAGCCAGGGTAAAAGGCGCAACGCCGAGAATCGATCCCCAGATAACATATTTGCGGCCGATTTTATCGCCCAGCGGCCCGCCGATCACCGTACCGGCGGCGACGGCAAACAGGAAGGCGAACAGGTGGAACTGGGCGTTTTGCACCGAAAGGCCAAATTTATGCATCAGATAGAAGGTGTAATAGCTGCTGATGCTCGCCATATAGAAGTATTTTGAAAAGATAAGCACCAGCAGCACGGAAATGGCCAGAATCACCTTATTACGCGGCAGAGGACTCACCACGGCGGGCTTCGCTTTACCTTTCGCCATGCGATGCTGAGCGGCGTACCAGCGGCTGACCTGAAGCAGCACCACGATAGCCAGCAGCGCCGCCAGCACGAACCAGGCTACGTTGCCTTTGCCGTAAGGCGCGATGATAAGCGCGGCCAGCAGCGGCCCCAGCGAACTGCCGAAGTTACCGCCAACCTGGAAGATAGACTGGGCAAGCCCGTGACGCCCGCCGGAGGCCATACGCGCAACGCGCGATGATTCAGGGTGGAAGATGGAGGATCCCGTGCCGACCAGCGCCGCCGCCAGTAAGACCATCGGGAAGCTGCCCGCCAGCGCCAGCAGAATTAATCCGCAAAGCGTAAAGCACATGCCGGCCGGCAGCGACCACGGCATCGGCCGTTTATCGGTCAGATAGCCCACCACCGGCTGGAATAGCGATGAGGTTAGCTGGAAGGTCAGCGTTATCAAACCGATTTGCACAAAGCTCAGGGAAAACTCAGCCTGCAGCAGCGGATAGAGCGCCAGAATCAGCGACTGAATCATATCGTTAAGCAAATGCGAGAGGCTGATAGCCCCTAAAATACCAAAGGAGGTGCGCGCCTTTTTTGCTTCCGGCGGCATGAGGGTTTGTTCGGAGGTTGCCATAAATACCTGTTGAGAAGCTGATTATTATTTTTGAAACGGATAACGGTTACGGATTGCAGGCGTATCCGTGGATTATTGTTACCCTGCTAACATACCCGCAGGCAAGATTTGAGGAAAGTCGCAATTCATAAAACTTATTTGCCTCGCCTGCTAACATTCTGATAATGGTTCAGCTTTAAGAAAATGGAGATTTTCAATGCGGTTCGCAATAAAAGGGCTAGCTTCGGCACTGGTAGTGGCGTTGAGTTTGACGAGCGTATCTGCGCTGGCGTGGGAAAAAGACAAAACCTACAACATCACTATTCTGCATACCAACGATCATCACGGCCATTTCTGGCGTAACGAATATGGCGAATACGGCCTGGCCGCGCAGAAGACGCTGGTGGACAGCGTGCGTAAAGAGGTGGCGCAGGAAGGCGGCAGCGTGCTTCTGCTTTCGGGCGGTGATATCAACACCGGCGTGCCGGAATCCGACCTGCAGGATGCGGAACCCGATTTCCGCGGCATGAATCTGATTGGCTACGATGCGATGGCCGTCGGGAACCATGAGTTTGACAATCCGCTTTCGGTTTTGCGCCAGCAGGAAAAATGGGCCAAATTCCCGCTGCTTTCAGCCAATATCTATCAAAAAAGCACAGGTGAACGGTTATTTAAACCCTGGGCCATATTCAAACCGCAGGGCATTAAAATTGCGGTCATCGGCCTGACCACGGACGACACCGCAAAAATCGGGAATCCTGAATTCTTCACCGATATCGAATTCCGCAAGCCTGCCGACGAGGCGAAGCTGGTGATTCAGGAGCTGCAAAGCACAGAACAGCCGGACGTGATTATCGCCGCGACCCACATGGGTCACTATGATAATGGCGAACACGGCTCCAACGCGCCGGGCGACGTGGAAATGGCGCGTAGCCTGCCCGCAGGCGCGCTGACGATGATTGTGGGCGGTCACTCACAAAACCCGGTCTGCATGGCCTCCGAAAACAAAAAACAGGTAGATTACGTGCCGGGTACCCCCTGCGCGCCGGATAAGCAAAACGGCACCTGGATCGTGCAGGCGCACGAGTGGGGAAAATACGTCGGCCGCGCGGATTTTGAATTCCGCAACGGCGAGATGAAGCTGATTCACTATCAGCTCATCCCCATCAACCTGAAGAAAAAGATTACCTACGACAACGGCGAAAGCGAGCGCGTGCTTTACACCCCGCAAATTGTTGAAAATCAGCGCATGCTTTCGCTGTTGACGCCGTTTCAGAATAAAGGCCAGGCGCAGCTGAAGGTAAAAGTGGGCAGCGTGAACGGGCATCTGGAAGGGGATCGCAGCAAGGTTCGTTTTGTCCAAACCAATCTCGCGCACCTTATCCTTGCCGCGCAGATGGCGCGCACCAGCGCGGACTTTGCGGTGATGAGCGGCGGCGGTATCCGTGATTCTATCGAAGCGGGCGATATCACCTATAAAGATGTGCTGAAGGTGCAGCCGTTTGGCAATACCCTTGCTTATATCGATATGTCCGGCAAAGAAGTGGCTGAATACCTGACGGAGGTCGCGAAAAAAACGCCGGATTCCGGAGCGTATCCGCAGTTTGCCAATGTGAGCTTTGTCGCGTCGGCAAAAGGTTTACAGGATCTGAAAATCAAAGGCGAACCGGTTGACCCGGCCAAAACCTACCGTATGGCGACGCTGAGCTTTAACGCCACCGGCGGAGACGGCTATCCGGCCATCGATAAAAATCCGGCCTACGTCAACACCGGTTTTGTGGATGCGGAGGTGCTCAAGCAGTACATCGAACAAAACTCACCGCTGGATGTGAACGCTTACGAGCCGAAAGGCGAGGTGAGCTGGCAGTAAGCCGTTATTGGCGGGTGGCACGTTGTTTACCCGCCCTACAAATTCGTAGGGTGGCACGTTGTTTACCCACCCTACAAATTCGTAGGGTGACACGTTGTTTACCCGGCCTACAAATTCGTAGGGTGGATAAGCGCTTAGCGCCATCCACCGATTAATGGTCAGTCAAGGCGGGCGATATCGGCGAAGGTGGCGGCCAGCAGTTTTGCCAGATCGCCTGCGGCAAGCTCAATATCCAGCCCGCGCCTGCCGCCGGAAATATAGATCGACTCAAATTCTTGCGCCGGCGCGTCGATTACCGTCGGCAGGCGTTTCTTTTGTCCCAGCGGGCTGATGCCGCCCACCAGATATCCCGTGACGCGCTGTGCGACCATAGGATCTGCCATATCCACTTTTTTGGCGCCCAGGGCTTTGGCCACTTTCTTCAGATCCAGCTGCCCGGAAACGGGAGTGACGGCCACGGCCAGCTGCTTCATATCGCCATTCATCGCCACCAGCAGCGTTTTATAAACCTGCGCGGCATTGAGCCCCAGCTTGCGAACCACCTCGTCACCGAAGTTGGTTTCACTGGGATCGTGTTCGTAAGCGTGGAGATTAAAAGGGATTTTGTTCTTTTCGAGGAGTTTTACGGCGGGCGTCATTTCATTTTTCCTGCAAAATTTGTCTCAAAAACGCACGGGATCGGAATTCAGGTGATATGTTTTATAGATACTATAATCCCGCTTAATAGTGATAGCGTTAATCGTCACATTGAGCGACAATTCCAGCTTCGGTCGTTTAATCGTCCGAAATAACAACAACAATAAACTTATTTCTCTTTGACGGGCCAATAGCGATATTGGCCATTTTTTTAGCTTTTTTTCAAAAGATCGGGCAGATTGCCTTCCCCGTAAAGGTGCAGCGCGCCCACGGCGACCACGTAGCGCCCGGCGGGAAGCTGCTGCAAAAAAGCCTGCCACTGGCGGTTACGCTGGTGCATAAGCACCTCATACAGCTCATCCCCGAAGGTGTTTGGCAGGGAAGTATTTCCCTGCGAAGGCGGGGACTCCATCCACCAGCCGATCATCGTTTGCAGCAGCCGGGCGTTGGTATGCCAGTGGGTCAGCGTATCCATCAGCAGGGGCATGCCGCCCTGCGGAAGCTGCATAAGCATGGCAATCTGGCTTTGCGCGCCTTCCAGTTCAATCACCGGCACAGAGAGGGCCCTGGCCGCTTCCAGCAGCTGAAAATCAATGCCGTAGTCAGGACGTAAGCCCAGGCGCTGTGCCTGATGGGCCTGGAGCACCAGCGCGATTTGCCATGCCGGTTGGTTACCAATAGTGCTAAGCGAAATGCCCAGCTCTTCCGTCAGGGAAATGACCCGCTGCCAGTCCTCAGGAGACAAACGTTGTTCAAGGGGAATTTCATCGGCATCGCGAGAGAAGGGGGAACCGCCCGTGGAAATATCGGCCTCGACAATCAGCGCATCCGCAGCGCGCAGTTTGTCGATTAAGCGCTGTGAAAGGGGAGCCATATCTCGGGTCCCCATATGAATGCTGCCTACCAGATGAAGATAGCGCTGGCCGGGGAGCGCAACATCCAGGGCAGGCCAGGGATAGGTTGTGGTGGCAAGACCTGAAAACAGCGAGCGAATGCGCGACAGCAAACCCATACAGCAAACTCCCTGGCTAAAAAGTCATGCTACCGCCGTGGGGGAGAAGGTGCAAATTTCTGCTTGTCGGGGCGGGACCAAAACGCAGGCCTGACCCCGCCTGATAAATTACCAGCCCGGCACCGCGCCGCCGTTAAAGATTTTCTCCGCCGCTTTCGCGACTTCCGGCGACTGATAAGAGCGGATAAATTCCTTAACGTTTTCCGCATCTTTATTGTCTTCACGCGTCACGATGATATTGACGTACGGCGAGTTTTTATCCTCAATAAATATGCTGTCGTGCACCGGCGACAGGCCGGTTTGCTGTATATAGGTGGTGCTGATTATCGCTACATCGACTTTCGGATCGTCAAGCACGCGCGGCAGCTGCGCCCCTTCCAGCTCCATGATTTGCAACCTATGCGGGTTTGCCGTGATATCCAGCGCCGTGGGCAGCAGACCGGTATTCGGCTTTAGCGTAATCAGCTTTTCGTTTTGCAGCAGCAACAGCGCCCGGCCAAGATTCGTCGGGTCGTTTGGGATGGCGATGGTGGCGCCATCTTTCAGGTCGGAAACCGATTTAATCTTGCGGGAATAGCCCGCCATCGGAAAGACAAAGGTGTTGCCCACCGCCACCAGCTTGTAGCTATGCGCTTTGTTATCTTCTTCAAGGAACGGACGGTGCTGGAAGACGTTAGCATCCAGCTCGCCCTGGCTGGTGGCGTCGTTCGGCAATAGCGAGCCGCTAAAGCCCACCAGCTCAACGTCGAGACCGTATTTCTCTTTCGCCACTTTTTTAGCCACTTCCGCCACGTCCTGTTCCGCGCCGTTAATCACGCCGACTTTAATGTGTTTCGCATCGCTGCCGTTTTGATCGCAACCCGCCAGCAGGAGGCCCGCCAGCAGTAAAGCGGCGGCCCGGTATAAATGAGGTATCGACATTTTCACCCTGTAGTTCCTTGTAAAATAATCAGTTCCGGTCAGGAATGACTATAGCGGGAAGCGGGAAAGAGGTTAAAAAACGAAAAGGAATGGAAAAGACGGAAAAGCTATAAGCAGGCTGGCGGATAAATTTTGCTTAACCGCCAGCGGCAGAGGTTTTAAAAACGTCGCGCCGGACGCTTAATCTTCAGGTTTAAAACGCAGCAGACGGTTGGCGTTGCTGACGACCGTAATGGAAGAGAGCGCCATCGCAGCTCCGGCGACCACCGGATTAAGCAGCGTACCGGTAAGGGGATAAAGCACGCCGGCGGCAATCGGAATGCCCAGCGAGTTATAAACAAAGGCGCCCATCAGGTTCTGCTTCATGTTTCTGAGCGTCGCTTTTGAAATAGCCAGCGCGTCCGCCACGCCCACAAGACTATGGCGCATCAGCGTGATGGCGGCGGTTTCAATCGCGACGTCGCTGCCGCCGCCCATGGCAATACCCACTTCCGCCTGGGCAAGCGCGGGCGCATCGTTAATACCGTCGCCCACCATCGCTACCTGGCGCCCCTGCCGTTGCAGATTTTTAATCGCCTCGGCTTTGCCATCCGGCAGCACCCCGGCAATGACCTCGTCGATACCCGCTTCTTTAGCAATGGCGTTCGCGGTCGTTGGGTTATCTCCGGTCAGCATCACCAGGCGATAGCCGTTGCGGTGCAAGCGTTGCAGCGCGTTCACGCTGTCGGCCCGCAAAGGATCGCGAATGGCAAAGAGAGCGGCTAGCTTGCCATCCACTGCGAGCAGCACCGGCGTTGCTCCTTGCTTTGCCTGCGCCTCAATCTCATCCGCCAGCGGCTGGGTATCAATGTTCTGCTCGTCGAGCAACGCCTTATTGCCCAGCAGCAGCGCGCGACCTTCGGATTCACCGCTTACGCCGAGACCACGCAGCGTGCGGAACCCGTCTACCTGCGGCAATGCCTGCTCGCCAGCTTTTTCAATAATCGCATGGGCGAGCGGATGGCTGGAACCTTGCTCAAGCGCCGCTGCTAACCGCACGGCATCGCTTTGGGCAATGTCGCCATGGGTTTTCACCGCCACGACCTGCGGTTTACCCTCGGTCAGCGTACCGGTTTTATCAAAAACAATAGTGTCCAGGGTGCTGGCGCGCTGCAACGCATCGGCATCACGCACTAATACGCCAAATTCAGCCGCACGCCCCACGCCTGAAATAATCGACATCGGCGTGGCCAGACCCAGCGCGCAAGGGCAGGCGATAATCAGCACGGTGGTGGCGATCACTAGCGTATAAACAATCTGCGGAGCAGGGCCGACAAAGTACCAGACCGCCGCGCTGAACAGGGCGATCAGCACCACGACCGGCACAAATACGGCAGAGATTTTATCGGCAAGCTGCCCGATTTCGGGCTTGCTGCTCTGCGCCTGGCGAACCATACGAATAATGCGCGACAGCGTGGTATGGCTGCCGGTTGCCGTAGCGCGGAACAACACGCTGCCATCCTGCACGACCGTCCCGGCGTGGATGGCGTCGCCGTCCGCTTTTTGCTGTGGAACCGGCTCGCCCGTCAGCATCGCTTCATCAAACCAGGCTTCGCCCTGGCTAATTTCACCGTCCACAGGCACGCGGTCGCCGGTGGTCAGACGTAACGTCATCCCGGCGGTAACCTCGGCCAGCGGGAGCGTTTTTTCACCCTTTTCCGTCACCACGCGAGCCGTGGGGGGCGTTAAATCCAGCAGCCGCTCCAGCGCCCGGGAAGAGCGCTGGCGTGCGCGCTGCTCCAGCATATGCCCGAGGTTAATCAGGCCGATAATCATCGCGCTGGCCTCATAATAAAGATGGCGCGCCTCCATCGGGAAGTGCTGCGGCCAGAGATTGACGCTAATTGAATAGAGCCAGGCGGCGCCCGTGCCCAGCGCCACCAGCGTATCCATAGTGGCGGAGCGGTTCATCAGGCTGCGCCAGGCGCTGCGGTAGAAATGACCGCCGGCGATAACCATTACGCCAAGCGTAACGACGCCGATGGTCATCCACAGCGAACGGTTATCCTCGGTGAGCATCATATTGTCGCCGAGCATGCCCCAGATCATTACCGGGATACCTACCGCCAGCGCCAGAATGGCCTGCCAGCGGAAGCGTTTGGCGGCCGCGTTCGCCGTTTCCTGCTGGCGCTCGCGGCGTTGAATATCATCTTCAATCGCTTCGGCGCCGTAACCGGCGCTTTCGACTGCTTTAATTAAAGATTCGGCGGAGGCAGACCCCATAATCAGGGCGCTGCGCTCCGCAAGATTTACCCGTGCCTGACTGACGCCCGGTACGTTCTGCAAAGCATTTTGCACCCGGGAGACGCAGCTGGCGCAGCTCATGCCGTTTATCAACAGTTGCTGACTGTCGTCATCGTCGGCGGCTGCCGGAAGCGAAGGGGGGACCGCTGTCAGTGCTTCCGACGGGGTTGATGACTCTTCTGTCAGCGGTTCAGCCTTTGGGTGGCTGGCAACTTCTGCGCCGTAGCCTGCCTGTTTAATGGTTTCAATCAGCTCTTGCGCGCTGGCGCTGCCGGTAATATGCGCTTCGGTGACGGTAACCTCGGCCTGTTCAACGTCGGCACGCTGTTCCAGGCTTTCTTTTACGCGTTTGACACAATGGCCGCAGGACAAACCGTCCAGGGTCAGGTCGATGGTTTGAGGCATAACAAACTCCTTTATTACGGAATTAACTGACGGTGATAAAGGTTAAACCTTCCAGCAAGGGGAAGGTCAAGGAATTTTCATAAAAGGTAAAAAAGACGGTAAGGGCAGGAGCGCCGTGGCCGGCCCCTTATGCTTAATGGTCGAGGATAATAAGCGGCTTTTGGTTTCCCGGCTTCTGAATGTGCGCGGCGACATCTGCCCGCATCACAAAACCATGGCATTCCTGAACCTGTGCCCGTAGCGCTTTGCCCGTCGCCTCACCGTTGAGCAGGCCGCCCGGACGGAGGATGGCGTAGTCAAGCCTGCTGGTTTGCAGCCAGCTTTCCGCCAGCGTTTTTTCCCGCACGGCCTGGCCAAACGCGGCTTTTGCGCGTGCGGATAAAAAGGGTTAGCTGTCGCCGCAGCCCCCGGCGCCAAAAATTAAACACGGCGTCATCATGCCTGTTCCTTAAGCGATGCCCTCAGCGCGTGAAAGGCGTTAACCTGTTCGCTCAGCAACTGGCGATGTTCATCGCGGCCGAGGAAGATTTTGAGCATGGCGCAGCCGCTCTGGTTAAAGAACAGGATTGACGCGGTGTCCATGCCCATAAATTTGCGTTCAACCAGCGCGATACAGGTGCAATTTTCCGCTTTGATATGGCCCGTCATGCCCTTTTTGCCGCGCAGGTTAAAGTAGCCGTGACGGTGAAACCCGGAAGGCAGCTCGCCGGTGAATTCCAGGACGATGTCGGCGGTATGGACCAGCGTGGTGACTTTGCCCCATTCACAGATGGTATCCCAGACGACGTCAAACTTCTCGCCGGACACAAGCGTTGGGGAGGGCAGGTTTTTCACCACGTCAAGCAGCGTCGTGTTGTACCGGGTGGCGATCGCTTCCAGCGTACCGTCCGGCCCGGTCTGCAAAAAATCCGCCAAAGAAACATGGCTCATAAATTACCCCTTTTATAGTTACCCGACCGCAATGCGCGGCGCGTTAAGTTCCTGAATCAGTTCTTCAAGAGACTGCAAAATATTGCTCGCCCAGAAACGCCCTTCATTGGTCAGACGCAGGCAGGTTGAGGCATCATGAATAAGTCCCGCCTGATGCCATTGAGCCAGCAGCGGAGCTAGCTTTCCGGCGTGAGGCGTCAGTTCGTCCAGCGGGACGCGGGCCGTTTCAACGCCCGCCTGAAGCGTGTGGCGCCACTGAAAACCGCGATCGGCGGTGCGCATCATCATCAACGGCTTTTTCCCGGCGGCGATAGCGTCGTGCCAGGCTGTGAGGTTACGTTCGGCCATCCACGAATAACCGTTGATCGAGCCGCCAGCGGCGGAACCAAACGCCAGGCAGTCGGCCCCCTGTTTAATCAGCAGGTTATACAGGTTGCGTTCACGCGTGGTGCGGGCCCAGTGGCTGTTGCTGATGCAGCGCCAGCCTGCGTTTTCCATAAAGTCACAGCCCTGAAGATAGAGATCGCGCCGCTGCGCCGGAGAAGGGACGGTAGTACGGCCATTTTCCACGGCTTTGCCAAGCGGCGTGTTGGGGAGCAAATTAAGGGCATAGAGATCGACGCCGTCGAGGCCAATGTCACGGGCGATTTTCAGATCCTCGCCCCACAGGTTTGCATCCTGCCCGGGAAGACCAAACAGCAGGTCACACACTACGGCGGCACGATCTCTACGTACCAGCCCGCATATAAAGGCGGTGGCGGTTGGGCCGTCCGAGGCGCGCGCCATTTTTTTACGGATCTTGCTGTTGAAGGACTGAATGCCGATGGAGAAGCGATTAGCCCCGGCATCAAGACAGGCGTCAATACGATCGTCATCAAAGTTGAGCACGCGTCCTTCAATGGTGATTTCGCAGTCCGGCGCCAGTGTTAATCTTTTACGCACTGTAGCAATAATCCTCGCCAGATCCCGTGCCGACAGCGCAGAAGGCGTGCCGCCGCCGAAGTAAACCGCGTGGACAGGCGCCGACTGATGCAATGCGCTATCGGCTTCCATCTCTATTTCACGCAGCAGGGCATCGGTATAGCGGGCGCAGCGATCTTCTTCAAAACTGTTTTGATAAAAACCGCAAAAAGTACAGTGGGTTGCGCAAAAAGGAATATGCAAATACACCACTCTTTTGCGTAACGGCGTGGTCTGGCTGATAACGTCCTGCCAGGTTTGCGACAGCTGCTCTTTTGCTACCGGGATCGCCCCGCGCCACGGCATAGTGGCGCGGCGATCTTTAAATGGCTGGTTTCCCTCCAGAGCAAAATGCGGGGTGAGATCCAGCGTGTCTTTAGTCTTCATCACGTCTACATCAAATCCATTTTTTGGGGCCAGAATTGCTGGTGCAGGGATTCAACCGCGTCGGCAACGCGGGGCCCCATTCCCAGAATCAGCGCTTGATCGACAGTGACAATGCGCTGATTTTTCCATGCGGCGGTGTAGGTTATTCCGGCAATGGTGCGCAGACGGTTAAGGTCGCCGTCCACCATTTGCGATGTCACAACAATTACCTCCGGATTCGCCGCGATCAGTGATTCCGCGCTGTAGCTTTTGTATTGCATATGCGAAGCCACATTCTGTGCGCCTGCGAGGGTCAAAATGGCGTCTGCAACGCTGCCTTTACCGGCGACCTGTGGCGCGCTGCTGCCAGCGGAGAGAATAAATATGACTTTTACCCGCGTTTTTTTTGCCGCCACGCTTTGCTGAACGCGCTCCAGACGCTGATAGATACGCTTTACCAGCGCATCGCCCTGTTCGGGGATCCGCAGCGTTTTTGCCAGTTCGTGTATGTTGGCGTACATCTGTTCAACGGTTGCCGGCACGCGCGGCAAGGCGACCACGTTGACTTTTTGCCTACGCAATTGATCCAAAATGAGCTGCGGACCGGCATCCTGCCAGGTGATAAAGCTGTCCGGCCGCAGGGATAAAATGCCTTCGCTACTCAGCTGCTTCCAGTAGCCGATGTGCGGCAGCGCGGCGGTTTCAGGCGGGTAAGAGGTAGTTTCATCCACCCCGACCACGCGGTTGCCAACGCCCATTGCGAAGATGAGTTCGGTCAGTGAACCGCCTGCAACCACCAGACGCTCGGCCGCCTGCGCGCTGAACACGCAGGCCAGAGCCAGTAAACCTGTGGCAAGTTTCTTCATCGTCAGAAATTCCATGCAAAACCAATCGCCGCGTTGAAGCCCGACGCTGGAATAGCTTCATGTGCGGTCTGGTAGCGTTTATCGGTCAGGTTGTTGAGCGCCAGGTTGACCTGATACCGATCCTGCGGACCAAACTCGGTGTTAAACGCGAGATTCAGCGTGGCCCAGCCCGGATAGTTAATTTCGGTACTGCCGGTGCTGTCTTTGGCGCTGGACGCGGCGCGGATAAAGAGATCTGAAGTCATGATGGCGACATTCAGCAGCAGCGTATGTTTCAGGCCCACGCGTCCGGTCAGCGTTGGTTCGCCGGTATCCCAGGTTTTAACGGTGTTACCTTCGAACTGCCGACGAATGAGATTGCCGCTCAGGTAAGGGGAGACGGCCCAGCCGTTGTACTCCGCCGACAGCTCCATGCCGTATGTTTTGGCGCGATCGATATTGTCGTAGTAGTAATAACCGCCTCGCGAAGATGTACTGTTGCCGTTGCAAACAGGTTTGCCCGAACAGGAGAGGCTTGCGATATAGTCTTTGGCCTCCGAGTAGTAAACCGCTCCGTCAATCAGCCACAGATTGCCGTTATAGCGGGCGCCCAGCTCGTAGTTGTTGGAGTGCTCCGCCCGTAGTTCCGGATTGCCGTAGGTCACCCCGCCGCCTGCTGAGGTTTGCATAAACAGTTGAGTCAGCGTCGGGAAGACATATCCCTGGGCGTACGCAGCGCGCAGTTCAAGATTTTCAAAGCCCGAATAGCGCAGGCTAGTTGAGGTGACCTGCTCGCTGTCATGCGCGGAATTTCCACCGGCGGACTGATAGCTTGCCGTGACGTCCTGTATCGTCCGGCTGTCGTTGCGATTGAGTCTGGAGGAGAGCCAGTACTGGCGCGCGCCAAGGGTCCACGTCCAGCCATCGGCGAAGCGCCAGTCGTTTTGGGCAAACACGGAGGCGTTGCTTTGCTCAGCCTCAATTTTTGCCAGGCTGCTGGTTTGCGTATCAAAAAAGCCGGTCGCCGCTGTTTGACGCGTATTACTGTTAGTGACTTGCTTTACTTTGTCATGCTGATACTGGCTGCCGATGACCAACTCGTTTTCCGCCGGAAGGGAGAAGTTGCTCTGCAGCGTCACGCCCTGCGTGTACTGCTTGTCATTGGTGTTGGTCTGATTGTTCACCGTCAGCGCCTGAATCATCGGGCTGGGAATGGCCTGCGTGGTTTTGACCCGGTTTTCAAACTTGCGCTCAATGGTCTAGGTGTAGGCATCGAGATGGATTTTTTTCAGGTAATCGCCGCCCGCGTCGTAGTCGTAGAACACGCCGACTTTTTCGCGCTCAAGTTTTGGGATGCGCACGCTGAACTGGTCATATTCACTGCCCGAATCGTCAAACCAGGTTTGTGTGGAGGTTTTGTAGCGATCGAGTGATAAACCGATTGTGTGTCGATCGAAACTGTAGCCCAGCCAGACGCCCTGGCCGTTGTTGCGGAAGTGGGTCTCCGGCAGTCTTCCGTCCGGCGTGTCGCGATCGCCCTGATCTGAGTAGTTACCGTTGATACGGTAGTCAAAATTGCCAGTGCTGCCCCAGGCGGCGGCCGACTCTTCCCAGCCCGCGGTGGCGGAGTTGTAGACGGCCTTAATACTCCCGGCAAGCGGTCTGTCGCCGCCTTTCTTCGTGATGAAGTTCACCACGCCGCCGATGGCCTGCGAACCGTAAAGCACCGAGTAGGGGCCTTTCACCACTTCAATACGCTCCAGAGAGGATTCATCGATCAGCAGACCGGCCCCGTAGTTTTGCCCGGCGCGCTGGTAGCTGACGGCCTGGCCGTCAATCAAAATCAGCACGCGCGAAGAGGCCTCGCCGCGAATGCGTATCTGCTTGCGGCCCGCCAGTGAATTATCAGTAACCTCAACGCCGGGAATGTCCTGCAGATCGTCGGCAATGGAGACGCTGGTCGAGTTTTGCAGCGTCTGAAAGTCGACGACCTGCATCGTCGCTGTGCTTTCCCAAAGGCTGCTCTCGGAGCGGTTAGCGGTGACGACTATCGTGTCATCACTGGGTATTTTAGGCTGTGCTGTAGCGGCGCTGGCTGCGGAAACCGCACCTGAGAAATAAAGTGTCAGTGCGGAAAGAATTAACGGCCTTTGTCTGATCCCTGGCAACATAATAAGCCCCTAATGCGTATGTTAATGATCATCATTATCATTCGCATTTATATAAAAGCGCCTCCCTCAGTTCAATGTGACAGAAGCGGTAACAATGCACCTCTTGATCTGCATCAACTGAATGCGCCAGGGAAAGAGAGAAATGTGAGAAAGATCGCCTGTAACCCATGCAGTAATAAGGAGTTAATCAGGCCTGAACACAAATAAATGCGTTGCTATACCGGAGGATAAGAAGCTGAGAGGATGTGCGTTATAATGAAACCCTGCGTCAAAACAACCTACGGGAGGATGTGTGAATATCAGCGACGTGGCGAAAAAGACCGGCTTAACCAGCAAAGCGATTCGTTTTTATGAAGAGAAGGGGCTGGTGACGACGCCGTTTCGTTCCGAAAATGGTTACCGGACCTACACGCAAAAACAGCTTGATGAACTTACGCTGCTGCGTCAGGCGCGCCAGGTTGGTTTTAATCTGGAAGAGTGCCGCGAGCTGGTGAACCTGTTTAACGATCCCGCGCGCCACAGTGCAGACGTGAAGTCCCGCACGCTGCAAAAAGTGGCGGATATTGAAAAACATATTGGCGAACTGCAGGCGATGCGCCAGCGGCTGCTTACGCTTGCGGCATCCTGCCCCGGCGATGACAGCGCCGATTGCCCGATCATCGACAACCTTTCCGGCTGCTGCCATCGCCAGCGGACAAGCTAACGCGCCTGAACTTTTAGCGTGATGCCTTCAACGGCGACGACAACGACCTCCGTTCCCGCAGGCAAATCGCTATCTGCCATTACGGGCCAGGAGCTGTCGGCGACTCGCACATGCCCGCGTCCGTTGACCAGCCCCGTCTCCAGACGTAAATGACGGCCTACCAGCTGGTGTCCGCGCTGGTTTAGCACTTCACCCGGCTCCTGCTGCCTGCGGGTCGACAGCCAGCGCCACCAGAGAAAGGCCGCCACCAGCGTCAGCAGGGCGAAGCAAACGCCCTGCCACTCCCAGCCCAGCGGCAGGAGCCACACCAGCAGCCCCGTTAAAACCGCCGCCACGCCGCTCCACAGCAGATAACCGCTGGCGCCGAGCATCTCTGCCGCCAGCAGCAGTCCGCCCAGCGTCAGCCAGAAGACATGCGGATGGGTAAGCAGTAAGGCTATCATTTTTTACGCTCGTTGCCGCTTTGCGCGATAAGCTCGCTGATACCGGCAATGGAGCCCATCAGGCTGCTGGCGTCCAGCGGCATCAGCACCACCTTGCTGTTATTCGCCGAGCCAATCTGCTGCAGCGCATCGGTGTATTTCTGCGCGACGAAGTAGTTCACCGCCTGGATATCCCCTTTGGCGATAGCCTCAGAGACCATCTGCGTGGCGCGGGCTTCCGCCTCGGCGCTACGTTCACGGGCTTCTGCCTGCAGGAATGCCGACTGGCGTTCGCCTTCGGCCTTCAGAATTTTCGACTGCTTCTCACCCTCGGCCTTGACGATTTCCGCCTGGCGAATACCTTCGGCTTCAAGGATGTAGGCACGCTTGGTACGTTCTGCCTTCATCTGGGCGTTCATGGCGTCGATCAGTTCAGCCGGCGGGCGCACGTCGCGGATCTCGATACGGGTGATCTTAATGCCCCACGGATTCGTTGCCTCATCCACGATATGCAGCAGGCGCGTGTTGATATTGTCACGCTGGGAGAGCATCTCGTCGAGTTCCATGGAGCCGAGCACGGTACGGATGTTGGTCATGGTGAGGTTGATGATCGCCAGCTCAAGGTTGCTGACTTCGTAGGCGGCGCGTGGCGCATCGACTACCTGGATAAAGCACACCGCGTCAATGGCGACGTTGGCGTTATCTTTGGAAATGACTTCCTGGGAAGGGATATCGAGCACCTGCTCCATCATGTTGATTTTACGGCCGATGCGGTCCATAAACGGCACCACAAGACTTAAGCCCGGCATCAGGGTTTTGGTGTAACGACCAAAGCGCTCCACGGTCCACTGGTAGCCCTGAGGAACAATTTTTACCCCGGCACCGACGATTATCAGCGCGACGAGGATAAGTACGGGGATCACGATTAACATCAAAAAACCTCCTGGTTGTTTTGCTGTTAGTTTAACCGTTGGCACGGAAACATTCAGTGACTTCTATGTCTGATATCGGTTATTTCTGGAAATAACTTTTTTTGCCGTGAAAAGGGGATTTGCAGGTCGTGTAAGCCTGGCAGTGCATGGCTCCGGTGGATGGCGCTGCGCTTATCCACCCTACAATACAGGCAAATGCAGTTTCACAGGTCAGGCAAGGTCAGCGCCACCCGACAGACCGGATTTGTAGATCGGGTAAACGCCAGCGCCACTCGGCAGACCGGGTTCGTAGGTCGGGTAAGCACCAGCGCCACCCGACAGACCGGATTCGTAGGTCGGATAAGCGCCAGCGCTACCCGACAGGCTGGATTCGCAGGTCGGGTAAACGTAGGTGCCACCCGACAGGCTGGATTCGTAGGTCGGGTAAGCGTCAGCGCCACCCGACAAACCGGGTTCGCAGGTCGGATAAGCGCAGGTGCCACCCGACAGATCGGATTCGCAGGTCGGGTAAACGCAGGTGCCATCCGACAGACCGGATTCGTAGGTCGGATAAGCGTCAGTGCTACCCGGCAGATCGGATTTGTAGGTCGGATAAGCGCCAGCGTCATCCGACAGGCTGGATTCGCAGGTCGGGCAAGGCCAGCGCCACCCGACAGGCTGGATTCGTAGGTCGGGTAAACGCCAGCGCCATCCGGCAGGCTGGATTCGCAGGCCGGGTAAACGCAGGTGCCACCCGACAGGCTGGATTCGTAGGTCGGGTAAGCGTCAGCGCCACCCGACGCTTACCCGACGCTTCTCCAGTGAGGGATTAATAAAGCAAAGAATAGATCTGACGGCGGTATTTAGACGCCAGCGCGTCGCCGGTGCCGAGCGCCGCAAGGATCTCCATCAGCATTTTGCGCACCTGCCCGTCTGCGGCACCCAGATCTTTTTTCAGATGGGTGTACAGCAGCTCAAGGGCTTCTTCGTTACGCCCGACCTGGTGCAGCTGCAATGCAAGCTGGCTTGCCAGCTGCGCATTCTCCGGATCCTGCTCAACCTGCTGTTGCAGCAGCTGGATTTCAGGCGTATCGGCAGCTTGTTTGAGCAGGTCGATCTGCGCGACCAAACCCTGGTAGCGCGTATCCTGATCCTGTAACGGGATAGTTTTCAGCACGGCTTCGGCATCTTCGCTGCGGTTTAACGCAATCTGCACCTCCGCCAGCAGCAGGCCGATTTCGCTGCTCTGATTAGAGAGCTGCCAGGCCTCTTTCAGCAGCGGCAGCGCTTCCGCGTGCTTGCCTTCCTGCATAAGCTGCATGGCTTCCTGAGCCTTCAGCTCCTCTTCGCGCGGCAGCACTTTTTCCAGCAGGGCGCGAATCGCCTCTTCAGGCTGCGGGCCCTGGAAACCGTCAACCGGCTGCCCGTTCTGGAACAGGTAAACCGTCGGGATGCTGCGTAAACCGAACTGGGAGGCGACCATCTGTTCTGCGTCGCAATCCACTTTAGCGAGAATGAATTGCCCCTGATATTGCGCGGCGAGCCTGTCCAGCACCGGCGTCAGTTCTTCGCAGTGCTGGCTGCGCGCCGACCAGAAGTAAAACAGGATCGGCGTGGTAACGGATTGCTCCAGGGTCTGGTGCAGGTTCGCTTCGGTGATGTCGATAATATAGTGGGCTGACATGGCTTACTCTCTTATAACGATTTGTTTTTACATGGGGGCGGCTGGCTTCTCTTCAACTCAACCACGTAAAATTTTATCCAGCGCGCGTCCCGGCAGCAGGCGGCGCAACCAGGCCATCGCGTGGGCGACAAGCGTTACCGGATAGCGTAATTTCGGTCGTGGGCTGGTAAAAGCATGGCGCACTTTTTCAACCACCGCCTCGGGGCCAAGCGTAAAGCGTGCAGCGATGCCGGGATTTTCAACGGGCTGGTCGGCGCGCGTCTGATTTACGTTCCCGGTAAATTGCGTGCGGATTGGGCCTGGCTCTATCAGACTGACCTTAATGCCGCTGTGGTGCAGCTCCATACGCAAGGTGTCTGACCAGGCTTCCAGCGCGTATTTACTGGCGGCGTAGGCGCCGCGCCCCGGCGTGGCGATAAGCCCCATCACCGAGCTGGTCATCACGATGCGGCCTTCGCGGTGCGGCAGCATGGCGGGCAGGAGCAGCATGGTGAGCTGGTGCGCGCCAAAAAAGTTGGTGGAAAACTGCTGTTCCAGCTGTTCGCGTGAAAGGGTTTGCAGCGGCCCGTAAACGCCGTAGCCGCCGTTGTTAAACAGCCCGTAGAGGCGATTGCCGGTCAGCGCGATGACCTCTGCCGCCGCACGCTCCACGCTTTGCGGCGAGTCGAGATCGAGCAGCACGCCGGTAAAACCGGCCTGGTTCATGCGCTCAACGTCTTCGGGTTTGCGGCAGGCGGCCAGAATGCGGTAGCCAAGCGACTGCAACTCTTTTGCAGATGCCAGCCCAATACCGCTGGAACAGCCTGTTATTAAGATAGATTTTTGCATAACTTTACCCGAGGGGTGCCCCGATTGTTCATAAGTCGTGATTAACTAAAGGAGCCAGACGGGTCGCCATCCAGTCGGCGATAAACGGTTGAGCATCGCTGTTAGGGTGAATGCCGTCATCCTGCATCCATTGCGGTTTCAGATAAACCTCCTCCATAAAAAAGGGCAGCAGAGGAATAGCGAACTCTTTGGCAAGCTGCGGATAAATACCGCTAAACGCCTCATTATACCGACGGCCATAGTTTGCCGGCAGACGTATTTGCATCAGAAGAGGCTGCGCGTTCGCCGCCTTCACGTCGGTAATTATCTGCCGCAAACTTTTTTCGATAGCCTGCGGCTGAAAACCGCGCAGGCCGTCGTTGCCGCCCAGCTCAATTAATACCCAGCGCGGCTGATGTTGTTTCAGCAACGCGGGCAGGCGCGCCAGCCCTTGCGGTACCGTATCGCCGCTGATGCTGGCGTTTATTACTCTGGTGTTTTGCTGCTGCCATTTCTTCTCCAGCAGCGCAGGCCAGGCGGCGGTCGCCGACATGCGATAACCGGCGCTCAGGCTGTCACCCAGAATCAACAGCGTGTCCGCCGCGGCGGCACGGAAGGTCATCAAAGCCAGAAACAGGAAGGGCAAATGCCAGCGGAAAACATTGTTGAAGTTCATCGTCTTAGTAAGTCCGTAGGTCTGGGGGAACATCGGCTCTCCATCCTTACCGGAGTTGAGCTGGTTGTCAAACCGGCGCAGACCATCGCGTTAATCGGCGAATCCGGCTCGGGGAAATCCACGCTGCTGGCGATTCTGGCCGGGCTGGACGACGGCAGCGAAGGCGAAGTGCACCTCTGCGGGCAACCTTTGCACAGTATGGATGAAGAGGCGCGTGCTGCGCTGCGCGCTAAAAATGTTGGTTTCGTGTTTCAGTCGTTCATGCTGGTGCCAACCTTAAACGCGCTGGAAAACGTCGAGCTACCCGCGCTGCTACGCGGCGGGCATGATTCCGCCAGCCGCGCGCAGGCTAAAGCCCTGCTCGAACAGCTTGGGCTGGGTAAACGCCTGCAGCATCTTCCGGCGCAGCTTTCCGGCGGGGAACAACAGCGCGTTGCCCTGGCGCGCGCGTTTAACGGGCGTCCCGCCGTGTTGTTTGCCGATGAGCCAACCGGCAACCTGGACAGGCAAACTGGCGATCGCATCGCCGATTTACTCTTCTCCCTCAACCGCGACTTCGCCACCACGCTTATTCTCGTCACCCACGATGAGCAGCTGGCCGCCCGCTGCGACCGCCGTCTGCGCCTGCGCGAAGGCAAACTGTGGGAGGAAGCATGATTGCCCGCTGGTTCTGGCGCGAATGGTGCTCGCCCTCGCTGCCGATCGTCTGGCTGGCCCTGAGCCTTGCCGTGGCCTGCGTGCTGGCGCTGGGCAACATAAGCGACCGCATGGAGCAGGGGCTTAATCAACAAAGCCGTGATTTTATGGCGGGCGACCGTGCGTTACGCAGCGCGCGCGCCGTGCCGGAGGAGTGGCTGGATCAGGCGCATAAAGACGGCCTGAAGGTAGGCAAACAGCTCACCTTCGCGACGATGACCTTCGCGGGCGACACGCCGCAGCTGGCGAGCGTCAAGGCGGTGGACGCCGTCTATCCGATGTACGGCAAGCTGGAAACCAGCCCGCCGGGCCTGAAGCCAGAGCCGGGCAGCGTGCTGCTGGCGCCGCGTTTAATGGCTTTGCTGAAGCTGAAAGTCGGGGATTCGCTGGACGTGGGCGATGCCACGCTGCGCATTGCCGGCGAAGTGGTGCAGGAGCCTGATTCCGGCTTCAACCCTTTCCAGATGGCCCCGCGGCTGATGATGAACCTGGCCGACGTTGAAAAAACCGGAGCGGTACAGCCGGGCAGCCGCATCTCATGGCGCTACAAATTTGGCGGCACGCCACAGCAGATAGAAGCTTATGAAAACTATCTGCTGCCGAAACTGAAGCCGGAACAGCGCTGGTCCGGCATGGAACAGGACGACGGCGCGCTGGGTAAATCCCTTGTACGCGCGCAGCAATTTCTGCTGCTTTCCGCGCTGCTGACCTTGCTGCTGGCGGTGGCCGCCGTGGCGGTGGCGATGAACCACTACTGCCGCAGCCGTTACGATTTAGTCGCCATTCTGAAAACGCTCGGGGCGGGGCGGGCGGCGCTGCGTAAGCTGATTATCGGCCAGTGGCTGATGGTGCTCGCCCTTGCCGCTATTACCGGCGGCGCGGCCGGGATGATATTTGAAGCCGTTCTGATGCGCCTGTTAAAACCGGTGCTGCCGGCGCAGCTTCCGCCAGCAAGCCTGTGGCCCTGGGTCTGGGCGGTAGGCTCGATGGTGGTGATTTCCCTGCTGGTCGGGCTGCGTCCTTATCGCCTGTTGCTGGCTACCCAGCCGCTGCGCGTGCTGCGTCGGGATGCGGAGGCTAACGTCTGGCCGCTGAAGATCTATCTGCCGGTCGTCAGTATCGTTGTCGTGCTTTTACTGGCGCTGCTCATGGGCGCCAGCATGATGCTGTGGGCGGTGCTCGCCGGAACCGTCGTGCTGGCGGCGCTGTGCGGCATCGTCGGCTGGGGCGTGCTGAAGCTGCTCAAAAGGCTGACGGTAAAGCACCTCGCGCTGCGTCTGGCGGTGAACCGTCTGCTGCGCCAGCCGTGGACGACGCTAAGCCAGCTGGCGGCGTTCTCGCTGTCGTTCATGCTGCTGGCCCTGCTGCTGGTGCTGCGCGGCGATCTGCTCGACCGCTGGCAGCAGCAGTTGCCGCCCGAAAGTCCGAACTATTTCCTGCTGAACATCGCCAGCGAGCAGGTGCAGCCGGTGAAGGCGTTTTTGGCCGGGCATCAGGTCGCCCCCGAATCTTTCTATCCGATTGTGCGGGCGCGCATGACGGCGATAAACGGTAAGCCCACCGAGGGGAATCCGGACGAAGCGCTAAATCGCGAGCTGAATCTGACCTGGCAGAGCCAGAAGCCGGATCATAACCCGATTCTGGCTGGAAGCTGGCCGCCAGCAGCGGGTGAGGTTTCAATGGACGAGGGCGTGGCGAAGCGGCTGAATATCAAATTAGGCGATACCGTCACCTTTATGGGTGATACGCAGGATTTCAGCGCAAAAGTCTCCAGCCTGCGTAAAGTAGACTGGGAAAGCCTGCGGCCTAACTTCTACTTTATCTTCCCGCCGGGCGCGCTGGACAACCAGCCGCAAAGCTGGCTGACCAGCTTTCGCTGGGAGGGCGGCAACGACCTGTTAACGCAGCTAAACCGGGAGTTCCCGACGGTCAGCCTGCTGGATATTGGCGCTATCCTGCGTCAGGTCGGGCAGGTGCTGGAGCAGGTGAGCCGCGCGCTGGAAGTGATGGTGGTGCTGGTCACCGCCTGCGGCGTTCTGCTGCTGCTGGCTCAGGTGCAGGTAGGCATGCGTCAGCGCCATCAGGAGCTGGTGGTTTACCGGACTTTAGGGGCCGGGAAAAGACTGCTGAGAACGACTTTATGGTGCGAGTTCGCCGTGCTGGGGCTGGTATCGGGTCTGGTGGCGGCCATGGGCGCCGAAACCGCGTCGGGCATGCTGCAAACCAAAGTGTTTGATTTCCCCTGGGCGCCGGACTGGCGGCTGTGGGCAATTCTGCCGATCGCCGGCGCGCTACTTCTCTCGCTGTGCGGCGGCTGGCTGGGGATCAGGCTACTGAAAGGCAAAGCCTTGTTCCGCCAGTTTGTTGCTTAATAACCTGTCGCGGGTGGACGTTGTTCTTATTGATAACAGCGTCCATCCAAAACACTTGCGTTATAAACTTAATTATATTTCGATATCTTTTGCGCCAGCGCATATTTTTAGCTTTTTTTCAAATTTTTGTAATATCTATTAATAAAATACTCGATATTTAAACGCACAAATCATTAAAAATGAAAAACCTGACGTCATAAATAAACGGTAATATTCCCGCGCTTACAAAAAATACCGTTACTAAGGTTTACTCATGAAAAGAAAAATGCGCGTTCTTCCACGGCTGGTGGGGACTGGCCTGGCTTTAGGCCTGGCTTCTTTTGCCGCTAACGCTGAAATTACAGTATTAAAACAGGACCCACAGGCGGGCAATCCTTTAAGTCGCCTGAACTTTACCGTTGGCGGCAGTATTCGCCCGCAGTTCAATATGATGACCGGCGACGGCGACAAAGGCTCTTATAAGCGTAACGGCTTTGACGGCGGGACGCGTTTCCGTTTCGCGGCCGATTATTATCTGTTCGACGATATCAGCTGGATAAGCTATTACGAACTGGGCGTTAATATTCCAGCCGTCTTTGACTGGGATAATCACTATGCGGAAGGCGCGAACGATACTTCCCGCCGTATGCTCTATACCGGCCTGAAAAGCAAAACCTGGGGTACGTTAACCTTCGGTCAGCAGAACAGCGTGTACTACGATGTGGTTGGCGCAAAAACCGATATCTGGGATTACGACATGATAGGCCAGGCGCCGGGCAACGGCATCAACGGCGACTACGACGGCTCCTATCGTTCCCGTAAAATGCTGAAGTACAAAAATACCTTTGGCGATGCCGATGTTTACGCGTCTTACCTGTTTGAAGACGGCGAATACCTGCCGGGCAACGGCCTGCGCTACAAGCGTAAAGGCGGCGGCTCGCTGGGCGTGGATTACCATCTGACCCCTGATTTAACCTGGGGCGCGGCATGGAACTATACCCGCGCGGAAATGCGCAACCCTGGCAACAGCGACGGCAAAACCTACGACCAGAACATCCTCGGCACCGCGCTTAGCTGGAAACCGGATGCCTGGACGTTCAGCGTCGGCGGCGGCTGGTATCAGAACTTTATGACCACCAAAAAGGTCGACGTGAACAACTACTTCGCGGGCGATGCCTGGGGCGTGGAATACTTCGCGGGTTACACCGTTCCGGTTGGCCAGTACGCGCTGAAATCCGTGCAGCCTTACTTTATGGGCGACCGCATCGAATACATCAACGGCCGCAACTATCAGCGCATTGATAACGGCGTGGGCGTGAGCTTTAAGCTGGATTACGGTTTCCAGGTGGATTACGAACACGTGTTCACCTCCAGCACCGACAACCTGGGCGATATGAACCTGGTGCGTCTGCGTTACGATTTCTGATTGTGTCCTGGCGGGTGGCAGCTGGCTGCCCGCCCTGTGAACCTTCTGAGTCAGGCATGGCGGTTCATCAATTATTTTTTTTCATATTCTGGCGCAGTAAAGTCATTAACAAACTTTTTAAGCAATCGTTCCAGTTCCACACGATCCTCTGCCTGCCAGTGCAGAAAAACTTTCTCATAGATCTTTTCCCGTGCCGCATCAATTTTATCGGTCATCGCTCTGCCTGCCGGGGTTATGGCGGCCTCATTGATCCTTTTATCCTTCGCGTTTTTCTGCCGCCGTGCCAGGCCGGCTGCTTCAAGTTTTGCCACCTGGCGACTGACCGTTGTGTAATCACGGCCCACTCTGTCTGCCAGTTCGACTATACCAATGGGGCCAAAGCGGCTGATTTGAACGACAAGCGGAAACAAAGCACGATCGAGCTGAATGGTGGACGCTTTAATCATTACTTCATCGCGTTGCGGGCGGTTAAACGTCCCCACAAGGGCGAGTAAAGCATCATGCAGTTCAGAAAAATCATCGCCATTATGTGTATTTTGCACTCTTTTCATTGACGCCTTCTGCAGTGAAGAATAATGTGTGCATTATACACATAATTAACGACAGCTAAAGGCAGGCTCTCTATGAAGGCAGCGATTATTAATAAGGCAGGAGACAAGCCGGTATACGGTGAGTTTTCCGATCCACAGGCCAATGAACGGCAGGTCATCATTACCGTTAAAGCTGCCGCGATAAGCCAGCTGGCCAAAGCGCGCGCGGCGGGAACGCATTACAGTTCGACGGCAGTCTGTCCCTTTGTGCCCGGCATTGACGGTACGGGTTACCTGGCCAATGGCGACCCGGTGTACTTCCTGACGTTTGACGCTCCCTGGGGCAGCATGGCGGAGAAAACTCTGGTGGCGCGCGACAATTTCGTGCCCTTACCTGCAACGCTCGATCCGTTGCTCGCTGCGGCAATTGCCAATCCCGGCATGTCCTCCTGGGCGGCGTTAACGCGTCGGGCGCATTTGCGTAAGGGCGAAACTGTTTTAATCAATGGCGCAACCGGCACGTCGGGCGGCCTGGCAATCAGAATCGCACGCTGTCTTGGCGCCGGTAAGATTATTGCAACGGGCCGGAACAAGGAGGTGCTGAAAAAACTGCATGAAGAGGGGGCGGATATCACTCTGCCGCTGGATACCCTCTCATCTGAATTACCCGCCTTAATGGCTGAAGGCATTGACGTAGTGCTGGATTATCTCTGGGGCCAGAGCGCGCTTGATATCATGACCGCGGCCGTTGCCGGCGCGGAAAAAAACGTGCGGTTTGTGCAGATTGGTTCACTCAGCGGGCAGGAAATTTCGTTGCACAGTAAACTGCTGCGCTCTTCCGGGCTGACGCTGATGGGAAGCGGACTGGGCAGCGTTTCAGACGCAGAATTGTTAGCCTGTGTAGGTGAACTTCTGCAGGCGGCAACGCGCAATGATTTCTCCATTCCGTTCCTGCCACGCCCGCTGGATGAAGTGGAAAGCGCCTGGTCAGAGGATGACAGCCGCTGCCGGACGATATTTACCCTCTGATAAAAAGGTGGACTGGATGTCAGGGGGAAATCTAAAAGAATTGCTATTAATTGGAAGTGAACGAGACTTCCCGCTGTAGGGTTTATATCAGCCTTAAATACAAATAGCGTTTATTACGATGTGGTTAGTGCGAAAGCTACTGAATCATCGGGATTCTGTAGGAGATTATTTTTGTGCTGACCGAGGATTTAAAAGCGCCTTTCTTTGAAAAAAGACAGGCGCTTTAATATAGGGGCGTATTACTTAGCCTTTCGGGCGTTGTCCGCTTTCCACTCTTCGTATGTGGCTTCAAGGATCCACAGACAGGTCGCGCCTTTGTCTGTGCTGAGTAACGCCAGGCGAGTCTCAACGTCCTTCTCTGCAAATTCCCCAAAGCGTTTCATCACCTCTGCGAGCCGCTTCGAAGTCTGCAAATCTGCCTGATTTTTCATCTATTCTACTGGTGAGTTAGCCAGTAGTATTAGAGTGTTTAGTAACCAGTCAGGTCAGCACAGGCCTGAAAAGAAACGCCCCCGAAAGGTGAGCCAACACCAGACGAGGGCTGACCACAACCGTTAATCGAGGTAACAGCTATGGCTAACGCCGATAGTAACACACCCGTTCGCCCTGAAATCACCCCCCAACAACCCGCATATGCGGACAGCATCGCAACCCTGTTAAAAAAGCCGCAGGGTGCGGCGATGGATCTCTTCCAGATACTGGATATTTGCCAGCAGTACGCGGGGGGGTTGATCGAAAACGATAATCATACGGAATATATGGCGCTGTGCGGCCGCCTGCTTGCCGGGCTGGAAGTATTAAAAAGCGTGCTTAAAGCGCCGCTGCCGGATCATCTCATCGAGCAGCTGACGCTAAAAGATAGCGAAACCAGCGACTATCGAACTTATCTTTCAACAGATTCCGAAACCCTGTGCGAATACTGCACGGCATTAACCATCGTACTGCTGAATCATCAGGATCTACCGGATCAAAGAGAGCAGATGATCGGGATCCTGTATGAGCTGATTTATGTGCTGGCCGAAGATCTAAAAGCCCCGAGATTTGTTCGGGTGGCGGGTGGGCTGAAAATGATCGAAGGTGAGGCTGTGCCTGGGGTTCATTGATTCGGGATTCAGTTTAAAAGGTCCCTTTCCCTGATGGGGAAGGGGTCAGGTACCCGAGTGTCGGCTATGAACGAGGAGCGGATGTTTGTAATTCGCCGCGATAGACTACCCGCCTTTGTTGTCCAGTGATGGAAAACCACGTTGAGTTTAATCCGGGTGATAATAAGATGGTGGTTGCCCCGTAACACGGCGGAACATCGTGGCGAAGGATGAAGCGTTATCGTATCCGAGTGTTAGCGCCACTTCGTTCACAGGTTTGCCGATTATCAGCAATGCCAGCGCATTAACTACACAGGCTCGCTGGCGCCAGGCGGAAAATGACATACCGATTTGCTGCAGAAAATGGCGTCGAAAGGTGCTGGCGCTCATGAACAGCGCGCTAGCCCAGCGATCGGCCGGTTCATGGATAGATGGGGCGAGTAAAAAAGCCTGACAAAGCGTCAGGAGAGCCGGATGCTTTGGCAGCGGGATATCGAACTGGCGAACCGGCATTGCCGCCATTTCCAGTAACATCAGTTTTATCAGCGCATAATCGCGTGCGCTTTCATACAGCGGCGGCAAATCCACTGCTTCAAGCAGCAACTGACGTAACAACGGCGATACGCTGATAACTTCGCAGCGACGAGGGTTAAACAAAGCCGTCGCGCACTTTGGTTCGATATACAAGCTACGCGTAGTAACCCCCACAAACCTGACGCCGTGCATGGTTTCGGGTGGGATCCACACGGCATGTTGTGGGGGAACAACCCATTCTCCGTCATGGGTTGAAACATACATCAACCCGGTTGCGCCATACAGTAACTGAGCGCGGCGATGTTGATGTTGTGGCAGTATAAACCCCTGCTCATAGTCATTGCCTAACGCCACTACTTCACGATCAAGCTGATCCACATTATCAATTTTTACGTTGCGCACGTCTGTCTCCGTCTGACCGATTTACAAGGGTAAATGAGTGCTACGCAAATGGGAAGCTGGGGGCGGCCGGTATAAGCTTCTGGCTCATTTTCAGGTCGGGGCATTCTCTTGTACGATATCCTAATTATTACACTGGCAGGCTTTACTACCGGCATTACCACAGTGCTGTTTGGCTTTGGTGGCGGCTTTGTCGTGGTGCCATTTGTCTATCAACTGATGCTACGGCAGCCTGAACTGGCAGGAAATGCCATGCATATTGCGGTTGCCACCTCAACGGCAGTAATGATATTCAACGCAGGCTGGGTCACCTGGCAAAACTGGCGCGCGGGCAAACTTTCAACCCGGATATTGTTCCCATTGCTATGGTTTATCGCCATGGGGTCTGTCGCGGGTTCCTGTCTGGCGGGGTTATTAAGCGAGAGTCTCGTTCGCTCACTGTTTATTGTTTATATGCTGGGGACGATTGCTGATTGTTTGTTACGCAAAGGTTTTTTCAGCGGTAGTGTTCCGCGTCGCTTATCGCTCTCACTTGTAACGGGCGGCGGTGTGATAATCGGTGTGATAGCCGCATTGTTGGGCGTAGGCGGCAGCGTGATGACGGTGCCACTATTACGGCGACACGGCTATGCGATGCGTGAGTGCATCAGCGCCTCCAACCCGCTTTCACTACCAGTAGCGTTGTGTGGTGCCTTGACGTATACGGTCACCGGTTGGCAGAGTATTCCAGTAAGCGGATTCATCGGTTTTATCAGCCTGAAAATTTTAGGCCTGCTGGTACTGACGGGCTGGTCAGGCATTTTTTTTAGCCGCTGTGCTATCCCATCTGTACCGGATAGTTGGCACGCAAGAGTCTATGTTCTGCTGCTGTTCCTGGTACTTCTGGCAATGCTGCTCTAGTAAACACATCTATTGCGACCCTTACTGCGCTTAATATCAATGTACGAACTTCCGCCTCTGTCTGTACTCAGTAGCGCCATACGTGCTTGCTGATAAAAATCCTCTACCGTGGTCGCTGGCTTCTCAACCGGTAAACCACAGACCATGTCTGTCCCTGTCATATGGGGCCATTTAGAAAAATTGTCAGCAGAGCTTGTCGCTATTACTGGTGATAGTGGCAACAGCACTTTCACAATAGACTCAATGGATAAGGACAGGTCGCTGTGGGGCGACGATCTTCAGTCCGCCCATTCCAGCGCCGCCAGGTACTGAGGCTTAACCCTGCTTCCTGACAGGCGAGGAGCAGATATGCGCCGGCGCTCATGGCCTCACGTATCCAAAGGATCGGTTGCGCGCGTTCGTGAGCGGAATGCCTCCAGTCCGGCCTTCACCTTGAACTCCGCGCTGTGCAATTTTCGCTTCTTTGCTTCCGTCATTTCCTGCCGTCCTCCGTTGAGGACCATAACTTAAACTGCGGTCTCAAATTTTTGATCCACTATACTGACCATTGCAGTTGTGATTTACATACGAGGCTGCGCCCGGTTAATCACCTGACAACAAACTTATCCATGGCCATCAGGAGAACAAAATGCAAAAGAGTAAAACCTTGAAAGGGCTGCTAGTTGTATCGGCAGTCGCAGCTATGTTCAGCACTGTCGGCGTGCAAGCCCAGACGACGAGCGCCGCGCAAAATGGCGCTGCAGGCCAGATTGGATCGAGCGCCAGTCTCAGCTCCGGCGACGAAAAAGCGTTGAAGGACATGGCGCAGGCCGATATCAATGAAGTTGCCGCCGGCAAGCTCGCGCTGAGCAAGGCCCAAAGCAGCGAAGTCAAAGCCTTCGCTCAGCAGATGGTCGAAGACCACGGCGGTGCCTTGAGCAAAGTACAGACGGTCGCCCAGCAAAAGGGCGTGGCACTGCCGACTGAGCCGGACGCTAAGCACAAGGCCATGGCCGCTAAGCTGGAAAAACAGAGCGGCGGCGCATTTGACAAGATGTATATGGAAAACGCCGGCACCATGGACCACAAAATGGTGCTGTCGAAGCTGCAGAGTGACGCTATGAAGATCAAGGATCCGGATGTGAAGGCCCTGGCCGACGCGCACACGCCGGTCGTTGAGCAGCACCTAAAATCCGCCCAGCAGATGTCGATGCAATCAGATAAGTAAACAGGTCGTTCGGTGGGCACACGTTCCTGCGACATGAACTACCATTGTTCAAAGTGTCGCAGAAAGTCACGGCGGGAGCGTCATTGTTGACAGCGTTAAAGAACGTGGGATGACCTTTACTGTAAGTGTGCCGATCGATACTCGTCCATGAGCAGTCGTAAGCTGACACTCAATCTACGTGTTGATGACCAGAATTGACCCGAAGCAGCCGTTCGATAGGCTGCATGGCGGAAACATTGCGAAGGACCGCTTTTGGCACGATGGGGACAGTAGCAATAACATACTATGGTTCTTAAGGGCACCTCGGCAGACAGGATTCTGGTATGAGGTCTGGAAGACTTCAAAGTAATGATTCTCAGGCGGTGTCTGACAGACTAAAGTGTTTAAAAAAATCAGTTACATGGAAAGGAGAGGTTGGTGTATTGGGAGTCAGAAAGGCTGCTTTACAGACCAGTAATAATGTCTGACCTGGAAGCGCTGTTTCGCATTTATGGCGATGTCAGAACGCATGCGTTTAATCCAGCGGGCCCACATCAGAATATCGAGCATAGTCGTAGTGTCATTCTTCAACGAACCGCAAGCCGTGAGCGTCATGGTTTCGATGACTGGGCTGTCTCTGAAAAGGCGGAGCCAGGAAGGGTCATTGGTTTTGGAGGCGTATTTGTCAGTGAGTTCAATGGCCGACCAACGAATAATCTGGGTTACCGCTTTGAACCGGAATCCTGGGGTAAAGGTTATGCAACTGAACTCTCCTGTCGCGCTTTGATATATGGATTTGACGAGCTAAAGCTTCCTGAAATTGTTGGGGTTACACGCGAAAATCATTTAGCCTCTCGCCGCGTTCTTGAAAAAGCAGGTTTGTTGCTTACTCAAAGGGTGGACAATCCAGAGGACCCGCCGGCTAACCTGATGTTCACGCTGACTCGCGAGCAATGGAAGAATTTAAAACGACCAGCTTGAGGCATGGCTACGCCCTTTGACTACATAGTATTATGTCTGCTTTGAGCGAGGTGCGGACATCTCTTTCAAGTCTATGAATTCTGTAGTATTTCTCACCTCGTATTTAATAACCCACTATGCTACTTTGTGAAGTCAATTCCAGTGCTTAGGAGGTGCTATGGGTGTTGAATTTCACATAACGAGAGCTGAATTTTGGGCAGATAATGATGATACGCAGATAACCGCTGATGAATGGCTTAACTACATTAATAACGATAATGAATTAAGCAGATATATTATAAACGGCGATTACCACGTCTTGTGGTCAGGTCCCTCGTTGTACGAAGAACCATGGCTTGACTGGAGTGCAGGTAATATTTATACCAAATGGCCAGATACATACCTGTACAGAAAGATGTTAGGGATTGCAAAACACCTCAATGCACAAGTAATGGATGATGAGGGTACGATTTACAGTGACGAATCACAGTGGGAGTACGATCCGTCAACTAACGCTTAACTTCCGCTGTTGGCTCGCAGAGGATAGGCTGACTGGTCCTCAGGTCTGCTATGAGCGAGGAGCGGACATTCCATAACTTTATCAACCAACCTGACGAGCATTCCATTCGTCACGGGTGATTTCCCAGAGTTCAGAATCCAGCAGACCGCTGACATACTCTTTCTTTTCAATCCTTATGAGCCGCATGCCACTGCCGTCAGAAATACGTTTTGAACGGCTATTGTGAGCCGCTTTAGGTGCACGCAACACGGCCTTATTTAAAGAATTAAACCAATAATCCGTAGCTGCAATACTAGCCTCACGCATAAAGCCCTGGCCCTGATGCTCAGGAGCTAACCAAAATCCACGGTTATTATCTTCAACATCATAAAGACAGATTAACCCCATCAGTTCGTCAGGCTTTTCACGGTGTCTGATAGTCCAGAACCAAGCTATTCCATTTGCCATATCAGGCAGGGCAACATTATTAACGTAATTCTCGGCACCGTTATCAGGATAGGGCCATGGTACTGAAGAGATCATGTAGCGAACTATCTCCCAACGTGGATAAAGCATCTGAATTTGTGAGGCATCTTCGGGGGCTAATGGCCTTAACAGCAAGCGTTCTGTATAGAGTATGGGTATTGGCATCCGCACTTTTCCTTCCTGAGTTTGATATCTGTTTCACTTGTACCCGTTCAATAATTACCTCAATTTATCTGGATACACAGAAAGTATCCATGCAATTGGAGGTGCGGTTAGCAAATGATCAAGGTCTGCTTCTGGCACAGGGCTGCTGTTGCAGCCCTCACAAATTAAACTTCAATAGACTCAGATATCTCCAGGGCATCATCCACTTCAATACCGAGATAACGGACTGTACTTTCGAGTTTTTTGTGACCTAACAGTATTTGGATCACTCGAAGATTCTTCGTTTTTTTATAGATCAGATATGGCTTGGTTCTTCGCATAGAATGCGTACTGTACAGAGTCTCATTGAGACCCAACTTATCAATCCATCCATGAAAAATACGGTTATATTGCCTGGTTGAGATATGTCGTGAAGAACCGACGCGGGACTGGAACAGATAGTCGCTACTACGTAGATGAGCCATTTTGATCCACGCGGCCACAGCCTCTCTGGTTCCCTTAGTTAGTTCAAACTGAACGGGGCTTCCCGTTTTTTTGCTGCAGCACTGTCGCTCTGCCCGAAACAGAGTGCCCATAGGCTACATCAGAAACTTTTAGCTTAACCAGATCACAGCCCCGAAGTTTACTGTCCAGAGCCATGTTAAACAGAGCTAAATCGCGTACTTTTCCTTCCAGCTCAAGTCTGATACGGATTCCCCAAATTTGAGAGATCTGAAGAGGCCGTTTCTGGCCAATAATACGGCCCTTGTTCCAGGGGGATGTTGTCATGCTCAATCTCCTTTGGGTTAGGAGATGTGATTATGGTTGTCCCATATGAGCGAGAAGTGGAAGTTGGTACTTTTGCGCGCAAAACCGGTCTCGTCTGCAGGCAGAGGGTAGTTAATCCCGGTAGGCGTTTTCAATTTGTCTGGCCGAAAGATAATTAATACTATAATTTTTAAAAAGTTAAACTAAGTATGATGCATAAGACGTGAAGCTAAAGGACAGATATGACAGCATATTCAAACTCTGATGCAGCAAGGGATTTACGCTCGGCCTTAGACAAAGCACCCGCTGGCGCTGTGAACGGAGAATGGTTCTTTATCACCGAACAGGCTGGAGTCTCCTCACAAACCGGAGGCTACATGTATGCCGACGGGGGTCACGTTGCAGAGGGTAACCACTCCTTTCAGAAGGTCCGGGAGGTTGTCGAAAAACTCGAAGCATCACAGATACAGCCCTTTAATAAGGTTATCGTTCACTGGACAAGGTCTAAAATACCGTTAATACGGGGGCGCGTAACGGTTGACACACTATTCGATGAGACAATTGTGCCGCGTGGTCCACAGGACCCGATTTATGAGGCAGCTTCTGTAGCAAGGCGAGCCTTTTGGGAAAAGTATGGTAGCGTCTCAGATGGCTTTAAGGCTGAACAAGATGACGCGAACGTACACAACCAGACGGAATGGTTCGGGCCCCATCGTCGAGTACTCAATATTAAGAGCAACACCCAATTAACGCTGGCCACTGATGGCCTTTCGACGCCTTGGGCTGGCATTGCAGACCCAGAAAATGGCGTGGGATGCGAACTTTTCATGGAATTAGATGCTTCGAGTATTACCAGCCACCAGATTGATGACTGGGCTCATCTTTTGATTAACCTGGGGGATCTCGTTGCCGATGGATATCAGGTTGCTGCCGATGTTGATAAATATGGTGCAATCCTGTTTTGCACTCTTACAGACGAATATAACCCAATGACTCGAATCATCCTCAGCCGTGATGGTCGTAAGATTGATAATTTGCCTTTCGGTTCCGTTCCGCTGATCCGTGTAACGCCGATAGCAGAGTCAGAGATTGAACACCTTGACCAATCTGATGAATGGGCATCAAGCGCAGCAAGACATGCTCTCACGGAACGGCAGATAGAAACATAGACAATTAGCGCGACGCTGTTCACGCCCCTTACGGGGCACGATCACCTTTCTTAAAGGAAGAACAGCATCAAATAATTGAACCTTGTTCCGCTGTGAGCGAGAAGCGGACCCTGAAATCAGGGCCCGCCTGTTTTTATCTGAGCATCAGCAGGGGCTGGCGGCTATCGGATAACATCTCTGTTGTGTTGCTGCCGATAAAGAATCTGCGCAGCCGTGGATGTCCGTATGCTCCCATGACCATAAGATCAATCCTGTGTTCCCCGGCGTAGCGGCACAGTGCATGAGTCACGGTATCGCCTTTCAGAAGACTCGCCTGGCTGGTTATGCCAGCTCTCTGCAACAGAGCCTGAGCAACCTGCAGGGATTCTAACTTTCCATTTACCATGACCAGGTGGCAGGTCAGATTCAACAACAGTGGGCTCAAAGACAGCCTGCGTAAATTTTCCAGACTCGCTTCACTTCCGTCAAAGGCGAACATTACGCTTGATGGAACTGAGAAGGTTTCGGGTGCAATTAATACAGGATTTTTTTGCAGACGAATGACATTCTCCAGATGGCTTCCGACCGGGTTGGTTGCTCCCCGGCGTCCCAGCACCATAAGACGCGCTTCCCCCAGTTCGGCCAAAATTTCATCCAGTGTGCCGTGCCTCTGTAACTGCTGTGGTGCAGGTTGTCCCGCTTCCGTAAGCATATCAGCACAATTTTTCAGAATGGCTTTACCCTGCGCCATCAATAATCGGCTGCGTTCGCCCTCAAGGCGGACCAACTCTTCTGTAAAATGCTCACGGCTGTCTATGCCAATGGCGCCTGTCAGGTCCGAAATTACAGGCTGGTCGTTTTTTTCCAGTACGTGCAGCAGGGAAAGAGGAGCCCCCAGCGCACCAGCAGCCCAGGCTGCATATTCGCAGACGGCACGTGTTGATGACGATCCATCCACACAGGCGATAACAGTATTGTTCATTTCATGATTTCCGGACATTAATGACCACCCATCAATTTATCGACTTCTTCAGGTTTATCATGCACACCAAAGCGGTCAACGATGGTGCGGGTGGCTTCATTCATCCCATGTATCTCAACCTGAGTTCCCTCCCTCCGGAACTTAATAACCACCTTATCCAGGGCGCTCACCGATGTGATGTCCCAGAAATGGGCATGTGAAACGTCTATCACAACGTGTTCAACTGCTTCACGGAAATCGAAATAACGGATAAAGCTGTCTGTTGATGCAAAAAATACCTGACCGGTGACGGTATACGTCCGGCTTATACCCTCCAGAACAGTAGTTACCCTCATAAACCGGGATACTTTATTGGCAAAGTTCAGGGAAGCTATAAGTACACCGGTCAAAACGCCGAAGGCCAGGTTGTGTGTTGCCACAACGACCGCGACTGTGGCAAGCATGACCACACTGGTAGAAAAGGGATGAGTACGCAGATTAACAACAGAGCGCCAGGAAAATGTCCCGATGGAAACCATGATCATCACTGCGACCAGCGCAGCCATAGGGATTTGGGATACCCAGTCACGCAGGAACACGATCAGGCAAAGCAGCACCACACCCGCAGTAAGGGTTGAAAGCCGCCCACGTCCCCCGGATTTGACATTGATAACGGACTGCCCAATCATCGCGCAGCCTGCCATTCCTCCGATAAAGGACGTGCAGATGTTGGCAATACCCTGAGCCTTACATTCCCGGTTTTTGTCGCTTGGTGTATCGGTCATGTCATCCACGATTGTCGCAGTCATCATCGACTCAAGCAGGCCTACAACGGCCAGCCCTGCAGAATATGGCAGGATAATGAACAGAGTCTGAAGATTTAAGGGTACGTCAGGAAGCAGAAAAACCGGAAGGCTGTCAGGTAGTTTCCCCATGTCCCCGACTGTCCGAACGTCCAGATGCAACCACATGGCAATGCTGGTCAGTACCACGATGCAGACAAGGGGTGAAGGAATGGTTTTGTTGAGATACGGGAAGAGATAGATGATCCCCGGTCCTGCTGCAGTCATGGCATAAACATGCCAGGTTACGTTAGTCAGCTCTGGCAACTGGGCCATAAATATCAGTATTGCCAGCGCATTAACGAATCCCGTCACCACTGAACGTGAAACAAAACGCATCAGCCCGCCGAGCTTCAGATATCCGGCTATCAGCTGGAATAGCCCGGTAAGAATGGACGCGGCCAGTAAATACTCCAGGCCATGATCTTTCACCAGCGTCACCATCAGCAGCGCCATTGCTCCCGTGGAGGACGAAATCATTGCCGGACGTCACCAAAGAAGGCCATAACGAGAGGGATACAGAACGCCGAGTAGAGGCCTACCTGGGGATCCACACCGGCAATAATGGAAAAGGCGATCGCTTCTGGAATGAGCGCGAGCGCGACAACAATACCGGCAAGAACGTCACCACGGACGTTACCCAGCCAGTCCTTACGTGTCGAGGACAGCAGCATAGTAATTTCTCAGTTTTTAGATACAGTCAGCCCTGGAGGGCAACAATTTTACGTACGATAAAGCACATCCGCAGACGGGATGTTAATGAGTGCGTGCTGAGGCTCGCTCAGTACGACGGAGGAAGGAAAAACTCAGGGTGGCGTAATACGCATAACAGTTTTCAGATTCTCCATTGCAGGTGTAATGTATTGCTTTTCTGTTGCCGGGGGCAACTGACAGGCATAAGGCCGGAACCTAAATCAGTTCAAAGCCGATCAATACTATAAGCGAATCACAGGCAGGGTCAAACTGTGGGAGAACTTCTGTACGGGCTGTAAACCATTTCTTTATGCATTTTTTTTGAGAATGTCCGCTTCTGGTACAAAACAGACATTCAAATCCAAGTGTATTAAGAACACAAAACTCTCCAGATTCCGCATAAGGCAATATAAATAAAACATCATCCTTTTGAATTGCACGCTAATCGAGTGCTACACAATTCCTCACGTTCTCATTCCCTTGCTCCGGAGGAAATCGAATAAGAAACAACCTACATCTGGACTCATTTCAGCTTTCTTTATTCCTTTTTCGCAATTACTCCTTGCGGCAGTTTGTGCCATTTTAATCGCTCTTCAGCCAGGTTGAAGATGATTGAAGGCGAGGCAGCGGCAAGTATTCACTAATTAAGACTTAGATTGAATGGATCTCATCCCATTTATATTATTCGTGCAGCTATAACGCATTAAACCTTCGCAGACGATTCCCCGTGGCGGGCAGTTTTTTCATCTCACCCGACTATTTGAACAGCAATGACGAAAGCCCTGTAACCATGACGATGCTCATAATCACCTGAATCAGGATGACAAAAAACGCAATAGCGCCAGGCACAGTGATTTTTCTGCGCAGGATGAAAGTAATACCGGAAAGTACGGCGCTGAACAGAACTGTTTTAAGCAGGTAAGCCAGCGGCACCATTGTTGCGTGGCCTGTATGCACCCCGGCCAGACCGAAGAGGCCGATAAACAGACTGCCGCAGAAACCCCATCCCCAGAAGGTCATCGGCAAACTTAGCTGCCCCGTTACCAGCTTTTTCAACATAACTGCATCCCTTTTATAAAGTTAAAATGTTAACGAGTGCTATCCGACAGGTACGGGCCGTTCTGGTCAGGAAATTTCAGGAAAATTGTAGCTGACCTGAACGTTGATTCAGCCCATTGTCCGCAACCAGGTAAGAAGCCCAGCTTGCGGACCCTCATCCGGTAAGGGGCCTGGCGATAACAGGCAGTAACGAGACCCGTCCTCGATAAAGCCGAGCGGCGCGACCAGCATGCCGCTGTCAAGATCGTCACATACCAGATGCCTTGGCCCAATCGCCATACCCAGGCCGGCAACCGCGGCCTGCAGGCTGAAATAGAAATGCTCAAAGGTTTGTCCTGACCCGTCGGGGAGGGAGAGTCCTGCAGCGTCAGCCCATGCCTGCCATGCGTGTGGCCGCGTACGCGAATGCAGAAGCGGTACTCCAGCCCGCAACCCGGTATTGCCTTTTTCCGAAAACAGCCAGGAAGCGGCCTTGTCCGGGCGGCAGACCGGGCCAACCGCTTCCACAAATAAGGGCTCAGCATGATAGCTGTCCGGCCAGGTGAAATCATCGCGGCGTATAGCCAGATCAATGCCGCTGGAAAAAGAGAAGGGTCCCCCGCCGGCCACCAGATGAACATTAATATCGGGATATCTGGCCTGAAAATCCGGCCATCTGGGGATAAGCCAGCGCATCAGCAAGGTTGGCTCACACGACAGCACCCAGCGTCGCGCCTGGCGGGCGCTGGCGCGCAGTTCACCCGCGGTGTGCCGCATCAGGTCGAAACCTTCACTGACCGACCGCGCCAGCCTGCGACCAGCGTCGGTCAGAAACACGCGACGGCCACGACGCTCAAACAACGCCACGCCCAGCTCGTCCTCAAGCAGACGTACGGCGCGGCTCACTGCGCCGTGCGTCAGGTGCAGTTCGGTCGCCGCACGACTGAAATTTTCCAGCCGCGAGGCGACCTCAAAGCAACGAAGCGCCTGCAAAGAAGGCAGGCGTATATCCAGCGTTGGTGAGTTAAAATCACCATTGTTGTCAGAAATCATCGTTATTCCCGAATGTGTATTCCTAATACCATGAGCACCTTACTGTTTTATTTCACGGAATATATTATGACTGAATGGATAACTGTAATAACAATAACCCTGCTGGCTGTTATCAGTCCAGGACCAGACTTCGCCATGGTCACCCGCAACAGCCTGCTGTTGTCGCGTCGGGCAGGCGTGCTGACGGGCCTGGGGATTGGCCTGGGCGTTCTGTTGCATGTTACTTATACGCTGGTCGGCGTAGGCATGCTGATCCAGCAGTCGGTCTGGCTTTTCAGCACCATCAGGCTGGCTGGCGCGGCCTATCTGGTTTACCTTGGCGCGAAAATGTTGAGCGCCAGGCCCGGAGGCAGAGAGACCGACAGGCGTACTGCGCCGCTGTCGGATGGTGCTGCGCTACGCACTGGATTTCTGACCAATGCGCTGAACCCGAAGACCACGGTGTTCATCGTCAGCCTGTTCATGCAGGTGGTGCGGCCCGATACGCCGCTGGCTGTACAGATCGGCTATGGCGCTTTTATCGCCGTAGCGCATATGGTCTGGTTTAGCCTGGTGGCCTCGTGTTTCTCGGCAGGCGCTGTGCGCGTTCGGCTGCTGGCCTGCCGCCACTGGATCGATCGCGCCTTTGGCGGAGTGCTGGTCTGCCTGGGTTTTCTGCTGGCGATGACGCATTAATCGCGCTGCTGACCCGTAATCGCCGCCTGAATGACAGGATTATTGCTGAGCGGAAATGCATAGCCGTTTAACCCTGCCGACAGTGGGCTGGCTTTGGTTTGCGGCGGGGCGGCGGTGCCATCTAAAGGCGGTACGGACTGATAAGGAAACAGCATGCTTATAGCGGGATTTGTTAACCGTAAAGCGCTGGCGAAATGGCAGGATATCCCCCATCTTCTGCCACAGTTTCAGTTTTATGAAAAGCACAGGGCTGTCATCAGCACGACCTGCCCTGAAAAGATATTGCCGATCGTTGCGGGATTTGATATCCAGCGTGATGTGGTCATCCGGACACTGATGTCGGTACGTCAACTACCGCAAAAGCTGCAGAGCCATCAGCCAGGCAAAGCGATTCCTGCGTTTGGGCTGCACAGTTTTACGCTATTAGAAAGCACGCCAACCGAACTCAGTTATGGATTAAAAGGGCGCTTCTGGCGGGCGGATTTTGGGCTGGAAAATGCACCGGATGCCAGCGCATACCAGGCTGAACCCGGGCCGGGCAGAGCGAAACTGTTGCTGCGCTATCGGGTAACGGCGCTTCCGGAGGGTAAACATGAACTGTGCACTGAAACGTTCATTCACTGCCCGGACAGAGCAACTCGGTTGAAAATGGCCGCTTACTGGCTGGTAATCAGAGCCGGAAGTGGCTGGATCCGGCAAAGGATGCTGAAGGCGGTAAAATCTGCGCTTGAAGAGGCTGGCCGACAATCGGGCGATAAATAATAACCAAATAACTTAGCCGTTTAATGTCATGCAATGCCGGTTCCTGTCGCGCACGGGCTGAGCAGATTGCACGAAACAGCAGCGCTTTTTCATCGCTCTATTTTAAAAGGAAACACGCTTTGCAGGATGCTGGCGGGAAAATGTGAGCTCACAGCCAGTCTGTGTCTCTTAAAGAAATAACAGCCCTTGCTATGGGCAAGGCCGTCGGGCCGGGCAGATTAAAAAAGCCTGACCGGGTACAAAAAGTGGGGCCCTGAGGCCCCACGCTGTTTTCATTGATATTTTTTATGAACGACTATTCAGGGAGAGCATAAACCACAACCTGGTCACCCACCTGATCCTTCAGGATAGTATTACCGCCTGCGACGAACGCCACATATTGACGGCCCTTATACTCATAGACCGACGGATTCGCTACCGCAGGTGCTTCAACCTGATCGGACCACAGCTCTTCACCGTTCTCAACTGAATAGGCGCGCACTTTGGCATCCATTGAGGCGCCGATGAAGATCACGCCGCCCGCCGTCACGGCCGGGCCGCCGATGGTTGGAGAACCCCAGCTTTCCGGCATAAAGAAGCCATACTGCTGCGATGCGCCAATCGGACGACGCCACTTCACATCGCCCGTATGCATATCCAGCGCCACGATTTCGCCAAACGGCGGCTGCCAGCACGGCATACCCAGCCAGTTATTCGCCACCATCAGGCGCAGGCCGTAAGGCGCGCCTTCCTGCGGCGCAAAGCCGCTCTCGTTGCCGGCGTTTTTATCCGCCTTATCGTAATCTTCACGGCTGTAGAGCTTCACGTACTGCACAATATGTGAGGTATTGACGATCGCAATCTGTTTTTGTGGATCGTACGCCACGCCGCCCCACTGGACGCCACCGGCACTGTCCGGATAGGTCAGCACGCCTTCGCCTTTAGTGGTTGGCGGCGTGTACATCCCTTCATAGGCCAGATTATCCCACAGACGGCTACACTGGCCGGCGCCCACAACATCCGCCAGTTTCCAGATCTCTGGTTTTTTCGACTGATCGAGCAGCGGCGCCGGTTTAGTCGGGAATGGCTGCGTTGGCGAGAGGACTTCTCCCTGTACCGAACCATCGCCCTGCGGGACCGGACGCTCTTCGATAGGCCAGACATCCTCACCCGTCAGGCGGTTAACAACGAACAGAAAACCCTGCTTGGTAGCCTGAATCAGCGCCGGGATCTGTTTGCCGTTTACGGTGATATCCATCAGCGTCGGCGCAGAGTTAATATCGTAATCCCACACGTCGTGATGCACCCACTGGCGAGACCAGACTACTTTACCGGTGTTAATATCCAGCGCGGTAGTAGAGGTGCCAAGCGGAATAGGATCGACACGGTTGCCGCCCCAGTAGTTGGGGGACGGGGATGAGACCGGCAGATAGACCAGACCATTTGCCTCATCGGCAGACATATGTGTCCAGACGTTCGCGGTACCGGTGCGCTTGCGGGTTTCTGCCGGGATCGCTTCAAAGGTCCATTCAAGCTTGCCGGTCTGTGCATTGATTGCAAACACGGAACCCGGAGGCGCTTCAGCATAAGCCCAGTCTTTGCCGGCCCAGCCAACAAGCAGATGGTTACCGACCACGGTAGGCGGCTGCAGTAGAGATAGCGGATATTTGGCGTTAACCGTGTTCCACTGATTGACGTTCAGCACGCCATTGTCAGCAAAGTCACTGCACGGCTTACCTGAATCGGCGTCGAGCGCATAGAGTTTGCCATCGACGTTGCCCATATAGACGATCTTCTGACAAGCTTGCCCGGCGACCGGGTTTTTTGCCTGCCAGTAGGAGACGCCACGGTTTTTAAGTACCGGCTGCGTCAACGCTTTGTGCGAGGATTTAGTATCATAGTGCCATTTCTCTTTACCTGTGCCAGGGTCCAGCGCAATCAGGCGATCGAAAGGTGTACCGATATAGAGCGTCTCGTTGGCAAAAATTGGCGTCGCTGACCAGACGGTTGCCGGGGTGTCACCTTTGCCATCCGAGACATCGCCGGTATGAAATTCCCATATTTTCTTTAATTTGCTGACGTTATCTGCGGTGATCTGCGTCAGCGGGCTGTATTTCTGTGCGTTAAGCTGGCCATGAAAGCTGTTCCAGGTGGCAGAAGAGGGCACCAGTGCTGTCGCCGGGTTACTGGCTGATTCGACTTTCTGTCCGTCACGTTTGCCGGTTGACGCATCCTCAGTAGTTTTCGTGGTGCCCGGCGCTTGTTGATCGGCCGCATCCACATTGAGTTTGTCCCGGGCGCCCATAGTGGCTTCAGTGTTTTCAGCGGTTTTATCCTGCGCCTGCGACGTCAGGGGGATGACCAGCAGCGCCAGCGCCGTCATGCTGACTTTCATTAATGAATGGTGTTTATCGTTATGCACGGGGGACTCCTCAGGCTTTGACGCGATGATTGTCACTAACGGAATTGCGGCTCAGCGCAATCAGACCAACCAGGCCGACTACCATTGCTGCCGTAATAAGGTACTGATGCAGCAGCGCGGCGGCGAAACCAATACCGAACAACACCACCAAAGTGACAATAATCAAAAAAATCCGCGCACCGCGACCGGATGCGCCACGTAAAACAAAGGTCAGTAGCGCCAACACCACGCTGGCGATGGCCACACCCAGCGCGCCAATGGTGCCGGTGACCCCGGTGAGTGGCGTCAGCCACGCATATAAAGCCACCGCGAAGCCGATCGCGGCTGCCAGCAGCAGCAGTAAGCTGCCCAGGCGTGAGGGTTGAGATTGCAACATACCAGGAAATCCCCTTCAAAAAATGAACAATTAATATAATGTATTGGTGAGGTTATGCGGCCGTTTTGCGCGCAGGCTAACGATCAGAAGCCAGCGCAGCGGCGAAAAACAGCGGCATAGTTCACTAAACGTAACAGAGTATAGAAGATTGTTTTTTTAATGGGGGAGGTTCAGACGTGTGTGGCCCAGGTTAAGGCATTATATGAATAATGACCATTTTAACCGTGAGTCCTGACGTGTAGCTCTTTAAACAAAACGCCAGACTATGAATCATCCGCAGAGCGATTTAATCAGCGTGTTGCATCTATCGATTGAATTCGCAGCACGAAGCAGCCCGGCCAGCTTCTGGTAAAGAGCTGGCGTTATCCTCACTGGGGTGGCAGGAGATCTCTGAAAGGGAATGATTCGTTTAAGCGGGATACTTACATAGCAAACGGCGGGGAACTACCTGGCCCGTTGTGCAGATAAACGCGACTGGTATTAATCCTTAGTTTGCCTGGCTTGTTTTGTCGCGCAGCCAGGATTCAACCTGGCCGTAATCCCCGCGAAACACGATGTTGTCGGCCTTTTTAGAAAGCTGATAGCGATACATCGGGTCGTAATACTCTTCCAGCAGCGGCGCAAGCCAGGCCAGATGGCCGTCGCACGAGCCGGTTTTACGCTGAAACTCCAGCGCCTTGTCCAGCACGATGGTGAACTGCTGAAAACGCTCCATGCCTAAGCGGCGGCGAATAGCAAACAGGCCGTGATGCAGATACTCCGCATAATTTTTCCAGGCGGTTTCTTCATCGCTGACGGACAAAAACGCTGCGCTCATCTGCTGAAAATACTCCGTTTTCAGGCGATCCAGACGCACGTCAAAAGGATCTTCAATCACCACAATCGGCGCGCGCGCCATATTTTCCCTGAACGATTCCGGGATATGCCGCGAGCCGATCATGCGGCCTTCGTCCTCGATTACCCAGGTGACCGGCGCGCCGTGGCTTTTTTTGAGCAGCGTGACGGCCAGATTGTTTTCGAAACTTGCCTGAGACGGCTGTTCCACAATCGTGCGGCCAAACGATGAGCCGCGGTGACGCGCCAGCCCTTCGAGATCGACGCCCGTTGGCAGCGAGCGGATAAGTATCGTCTTGCCGCAGCCGGTATTGCCGCTGACCATAACCATCGGCCACTTCGCATGGGAGTCGATGGCCTGCAGGGCGTAGTTGCGCAGCGCCTTATAGCCGCCTTCCACCAGCGGATAGTCCACGCCGGCTTCACGCAGCCACTGCTGCACGATATGGGAACGCATGCCGCCTCTGGCGCAGCACAGATAGCCTTCAGGATTTTGCCTCGCCTGCGCAATCCAGCTTTGTAAGCGGTCCGCGCGAACCTCGCCGTTGACCAGACTATGGCCCAGCTCAATGGCCGCCTGCTGGCCGCGCTGCTTATAACAGGTGCCTACGGCGGCCCGTTCGTCGTCCGACATTAACGGAAGATTCAGCGCCGCGGGCATGGCCCCCTGGACAAACTCAACCGGCGCGCGCACGTCGATAAGCGGAATATCATTGCGCAGCAGAATTTCATATTGTTGGCTGTCGGAGCGGGCTTTTTGCATGCATAAACCTTAAGGCGATTGAGGGTGAAACGCCGGGGATTGTGCGCCTGCAAGGAAAGAAAGGGAAGAGGGGAAACGTGGCGTACCGGATGTCGGATGGCGCTGCCGCTTATCCGACCTACCAATCCCACTTTTCTCGTAAGGCGGGTAAGCGTAGCGCCATCTACCGCAAATTGTCGGATGCGCTTTGCTTATCCGACCTACCGATCCGCAGGCATGGGGCTACTTCTTGTCGGGCGGGTAAGCGTAGCGCCATCTACCGCAAATTGTCGGATGCGCTTTGCTTATCCGACCTGCCAGTCCGCAGGCATGAGGTTACTTCTTGTAGGGCGGGTAAGCGTAGCGCCACCCGCCGCAAAATCTACAGAAGCTTGCTCTGCGCCCAGGCGATGCCGCTCGCGTACTCTGGTGGCAGCAGCGGCACTAACGCTTCAAGCGATGCGCTCAGCCTGTCTTTATCGCTGTCGTTCAGGTTGAGATGGCCGACTTTGCGTCCTTCGCGTACCTCTTTGTCGTACCAGTGCAGATGCACCAGCGGCAGCTTCAGCCAGTCGTAGTTCAGCCCGGTGCCGATAAGATTGATCATAACCGACGGAGCGTTAACAACCGGCTGCGGCAGCGGCAAATCAACAATCGCGCGCAGATGCAGCTCAAACTGGCTGATGGACGCGCCGTTCTGCGTCCAGTGCCCGCTGTTGTGCACGCGCGGCGCCAGTTCGTTGATCAGCAGACCGGCTGGCGTGATAAAGCATTCCATCGCCATCACGCCGACGTATTTCAGCTCTTGCATGATGGCAGAGAGCATCGCTTCCGCCTGCTGCTGCTGTCCGGCGTTGGCATGCGGGAAGGCAACGCTTGCGCGCAAAATACCGTCCTGATGCAGGTTATGCGTCAGCGGATAAAACACCGTGGCGCCATCGTGCCCGCGCGCGCCGACCAGGGAAACCTCGCCGGAGAAGTTAATGCCTTTCTCAACGATGCATTCGCCGTAGCAGTCGTCCGGCAGCTGGTCGGTTTCATCGCGGCGCAAACGCCACTGGCCGCGCCCGTCGTAGCCGCCAACGCGGCGTTTCACGATGGCCAGCTCGCCAAGATTACCAAACACGCCAGCCCACTCATCGCGGCTGGAAAGTAACTGCCACGGCGCGGTAGCGAGTTCCAGTTTGTCGAACAGCTGTTTTTGCGTGAGACGATCCGCGATGACAGGGAACACGTCGCGGTTAACAAAAGCGTTGTGGCGGGCCAGCTCGCGCGTGAGTGCAGTTTCCGGCCAGCGCTCGATTTCAGCGGTAATCACGCTTTGCGCGAAGGGAACCGCTTCCGGTTCAGCATCAAGCCCTACAGGATAAACCGCAATGCCCAGAGGTTCGCCCGCCTGGCGCAGCATTCTGCCTAACTGACCGTTGCCTAATACGCAGACGCGTTTCATGCCTCACCCCGCGGGTCCGGGTTCTGCAACACTTCTTCTGTCTGTGCGTCACGCCACGCGGCCAGGCGTTTATGCAACGCTTCATCATGCAGAGCCAGAATCTGCGCCGCCAGCAAAGCTGCGTTCGCAGCGCCCGCTTTGCCAATCGCCAGCGTGCCAACCGGAATCCCGCGCGGCATTTGTACGATGGAGTAGAGGCTGTCCACGCCGCTCAACGCCGCGCTTTGTACCGGAACGCCCAGCACCGGCACCAGGGTTTTCGCCGCCAGCATACCGGGCAGATGCGCAGCGCCGCCTGCGCCCGCAATAATCACCTGGTAGCCGTTGCTTTGTGCCTGCCCGGCAAAGCTGAACAGCTTATCCGGCGTGCGATGCGCGGAAATTACTTCAAGATGGTGCGGCACTTCAAGGGCGGTGAGGATTTCAGCGGCAAACTGCATGGTAGCCCAGTCGCTTTTAGAACCCATGACAATGGCGATACGCGCCGGGGATTGGTTCGGGGACATGCGTCTCAAAACTCCTGTGGGTGTGCAAACATCACCGAACGCCTGGCGGTCGGTCAGAAGGGCTCAGAGAATATCATGAACAACGGGCAAGGAAAACGGTTGCGTGGTTAACAAAGCGGCGAAAAGAGGCGCGTTGAGGCTAAAAATCGAAAGGAATTAATTCGACGTTTTCGGGGGTTACTTTGATCATTGAGCCCCGGGTGTGCCAGGCGCCCAGCACGCAGCGAAAAGCAGGTTTGTCGTTTGCCGTAAGAGGATGAATTTCCGGGCGGTGCGTATGGCCGTGAATCATCCACTGCACCTGATAACGGGTGAGGGCATCGATAACGGCCTGCTGGTTCACATCCATGATCGCCAGAGTTTTACTGCTGTTGGCGGCCTTGCTTCCGGCGCGCATTCTGGCGGCGACGCGTTTACGCATAAACAGCGGCAGCGCGAGGAATAGCCGCTGTAGCCAGGGCTGATGAACTTTCCTGCGAAACGCCTGGTAGCCTGCGTCGTCCGTACACAGCGTATCGCCGTGCAGAATTAAGATCCTGCGGCCATACAGGTCGAGAACTTTTTCTTCCGGCAGCGGCGTCATGCCGCTCAACCTTGCAAAACGTTTTCCAAGCAGGAAATCCCGGTTGCCGTGAATAAAGAAGCAGGGCACGCCGGAATCAACGAGATCTTTGATCGCTAAGGCTATTTCGCCGTGCAGCGGTTCAGGATCGTCGTCGCCAATCCAGGCTTCAAAGAGGTCGCCAAGGATGTAAAGCGCCTGCGCCTCGCGTGCTGTGCCGGCCAGAAAACGCAGAAAACCGGCGGTAATCGCCGGTTCTTCTGAGCAGAGGTGTAAATCTGCGATAAACAGGATCATTAAGCGGAGATTACTCGCTTACGGTGACGCTGTTTACGATGACGTCTTCTTTAGGCACGTCCTGGTGCATGCCGCTGCGGCCGGTGGAAACGCCTTTGATTTTATCAACCACGTCCATGCCTTCCACGACTTCAGCAAATACGCAGTAGCCCCAACCCTGCATGCTTTCGCCGCTGTGGTTCAGGAAGTCGTTATCAGCCACGTTGATAAAGAACTGCGCGCTTGCGGAATGTGGCGCCTGGGTACGGGCCATAGCCAGCGTGCCGCGGGTGTTTTTCAGACCGTTGTTCGCTTCGTTCTGAATCGTGTCTTTGGTTTCTTTCTGCTTCATGCCCGGTTCAAAACCGCCGCCCTGGATCATAAAGCCGTTGATCACACGGTGGAAAATGGTGTTGTCGTAGAAGCCTTCGCGGCAGTAATCCATGAAGTTTTTAACGGTAATTGGCGCTTTATCGTCAAAAGTTTTGATGACAATATCACCGTGATTAGTGTGAAAAGTAACCATGCTGTGCATCCTATATTTAGTCAGACAGTGTTTCGGCAGACGGAGCCGCCACACAAGGTGGTTGTTATAGCATAACTGCTTCTGAGATGCTGACAAAGAAGGAAAAAGGGTGGTTTTTTTCCTTCTTTGTGGAGAACGGTTAAAAATTAATAAATTGATTTTGCAGTTAATTTTTTAAATGTAGTCTTTTCAGTCTGCTAGCCGCCTGAGACGGGTCAGCAGCCTGATATCATTACCGCCTTGCAAAGCGTACTGCTTCCGTGTGAAATTTTAAGGTAACATATACCTCAATTTTGCTTACACACGCTGATATGGAATCCCCTGATGTTAAAAATCTTTAATACAATGACTCGTCAAAAAGAGGAATTCAAACCTATTCATGCCGGACAGGTCGGCATGTACGTGTGTGGTATTACCGTTTACGATCTCTGTCATATCGGCCATGGCCGTACTTTTGTCGCCTTTGATGTCGTTGCGCGCTATCTGCGTTTTCTCGGCTATAGGCTGAAGTATGTGCGCAATATCACCGATATCGACGATAAAATCATCAAACGCGCCCAAGAAAAAGGCGAAGATTTTGTCGCGCTGGTCGACCGTATGGTGGCCGAAATGCATAAAGATTTCGACGCGCTGAATATTCTGCGCCCGGACAGCGAGCCGCGCGCCACCAAACATATCCCGGAAATCATCGAAATTGTTGAACAGCTTATCGAGCGTAATCACGCCTATGTGGCATCCAACGGCGATGTGATGTTCTCTGTGGAAACCGATCCGGCCTACGGCAAGCTTTCCCGCCAGGATTTGGATCAGCTGCAGGCCGGCGCGCGCGTTGAAGTTGAAGCGAACGTGAAGCGCAACCCGATGGACTTCGTGCTGTGGAAGATGTCCAAACCGGGCGAGCCAAGCTGGCACTCCCCGTGGGGCGAAGGCCGTCCGGGCTGGCATATCGAATGCTCCGCTATGAACTGCAAGCAGCTCGGCAACCATTTTGATATTCACGGCGGCGGTTCGGATCTGATGTTCCCGCACCACGAAAACGAAATCGCCCAGTCCACCTGCGCGCATGACGGCGAATATGTGAACACCTGGATGCACTCGGGCATGGTGATGGTCGACCGCGAAAAGATGTCCAAATCGCTGGGCAACTTCTTTACCGTGCGCGACGTGCTGAAGTACTACGACGCGGAAACCATCCGCTACTTCCTGATGTCCGGCCACTACCGCAGCCAGCTGAACTACAGCGAAGAGAACTTAAAGCAGGCGCGTACCTCCCTGGAGCGTCTGTACACCGCCCTGCGCGGCACGGACAGCACCGTCCAGCCTGCTGGCAGCGAAGCATTCGAAGCGCGTTTCCGCGAAGCAATGGACGACGACTTCAACACGCCGGAAGCCTACTCCGTGCTGTTCGATATGGCGCGTGAGGTTAACCGCCTGAAAACTGAAGATCCGGCAGCGGCGAACGGTCTTGCAGCGGCAATGCGTCAGCTATCCGGCGTGCTGGGCCTGCTGGAGCAGGAGCCGGAAGCTTTCCTGCAGGGCGGCGCGCAGGCGGACGACGGCGAAGTTGCCGAAATCGAAGCGCTTATTAAACAGCGTTTCGACGCCCGGAAAGCAAAAGAGTGGGCGCTGGCCGACCAGGCGCGCGACCGTTTAAACGAGATGGGAATAGTGCTGGAAGATGGCCCGCAGGGCACGACCTGGCGCAGGAAATAAGCGTATTTTCAGCCCCCGAAATGGATTCTCCAGCTTTATGGGGTGAATCCACAAGGGGGTTTTTACATCAGGCAAAACGCTAAAGGCGAGTAAAACTACCAGCCGCAAACGTTGTGTTCTTCATCGTCGTCATAGCCGCGCACGATATTAATAAGCTCTTTCACCGCATCGGCGGCGGTAGCCGGCTGCGCGAGCTGCGCCAGCGTCGTAAAGTCTTTATCTACCGAGACGCCGTTATTGTTATTGGTGACGGTGAGCGCGTACCCGGTATCGCAAACCGTACAATCATCGGACGGCTCTATGCTTTCCGCCAGTGCGGCAACGGCTGCGACGGCGACGGACGGCACATAGAGCGCCATCGGTTTCAGGTAAACTTTTTCGGCGACCGTTCCGCTCTTACGGTTCATTACCGCCAGCGTGTAGCCTTTGTTTTCTTCTTGAGCATCCATTTTTTAAGCCTTACTCCTCAAGCAGGATTTGCGGGTCAACGTAAAAATCCACGTTGAATAAAACATCGTCGGATAAAGCCTCAATAAGATGCCATTTCTCCGGCGGGAAGACGCCGTACTGGCCAGCCTCGATCGTTAACGTTTCAACCGGTTGCGGGCTAAATTCATCGGCATAACCGCAGTAGCGGATCGCACCTTGCGTCACCGTTAAACGGGGATAAACGCCCTGCCGCGTACCGGCATCCAGATGGCGCTTCCAGATACCGGGCGGTGCGGTTTCCCGCGTCCATAACGGCGTGCTGCGTGTGTGTATATAATGAGAGGGAATAGCGATTCGCTTCATAAGCTCGACCTTATACATAGCAATAACCTCGTTCCTGTTTTACAGACAGAATGCGCGATGCGGCTATCGGAGGATCAACAGGAGTCTTCAGGAAGCAGCGTACCACTTTGCGCTTTAAGCGACGTCGCGCAGAGTGCCATTAACCCCTTTTTTCCAGTGGGTAAAGAGGGTTAAGAGCGCAAAAAAGCGGCCGAAGCCGCCTGAGTTTTGCAGGTGAGTCTTTGTTTTATGCGGGGACTGAGGTGCGAATCAGGTGGTCAAAAGCGCTTAATGAGGCTTTGGCGCCTTCGCCGGTGGCGATAATAATCTGCTTATAAGGGACGGTGGTGCAGTCACCGGCAGCAAACACGCCCTTCACGGTCGTTTCGCATTTCGCATCGATAATGATTTCGCCCATGCGGTTGCGCTCAACGCTGCCTTCCAGCCAGTTTGTGTTCGGCAGCAGGCCGATCTGCACGAAGATGCCTGATAACGCGACATCATGCACGCTATTAGTGATGCGGTCTTTATACTGCAGGCCGGTGACTTTTGCGCCGTCGCCTTTCACTTCCAGGGTCTGCGCATTCAGGATAATGTCGACGTTTTTCAGGCTGCGCACCTTATTTTGCAGCACCTGGTCGGCCTTCATCTCCGGCGCAAACTCCAGCAGCGTCACATGTTCAACAATACCCGCCAGGTCGATTGCCGCTTCCACGCCGGAGTTGCCGCCGCCGATAACCGCCACGCGTTTGCCTTTAAACAGCGGGCCGTCGCAGTGCGGGCAGTAGGTCACGCCTTTGGTGCGGTACTGGTCTTCGCCCGGTACGTTCATGTTGCGCCATTTGGCACCGGTGGCAATGATAATGCTGCGTGCGCTAAGCGTAGCGCCAGAGGCCGTCTGGATCTGATGCAAACCGCCTTCGGCCTGGGCCGGGATCAGCTTGCTCGCGCTCTGGGTATCAATAACGTCCACCTCATAATCGTCAACGTGGGCTTTCAACGCGCCAGCCAGCTTCTGGCCTTCTGTTTTCGGCACGGAAATATAGTTTTCGATATCAACCGTATCCAGCACCTGGCCGCCAAAGCGTTCGCCCATTAAACCGGTACGAATGCCCTTACGCGCCGCATAAACCGCCGCCGCCGCGCCCGCCGGGCCGCTACCGACGATCAACACGTCGTAGGCGTCGCGCTTGTTCAGGGCTTCGGCCGCGCGTTTTTCCGCGCCGGTATCAATTTTGCCGACGATTTCAGCGAGCGTCATACGGCCCTGGCCGAACGCTTTGCCGTTCAGGTAAACCGCCGGAACGCCCATCACATTGCGTTCCTGAATTTCATTCTGGTAGACGCCGCCGTCAATGGCGGTGTGGCTGATGCGCGGGTTCAGCACGCTCATCAGGTTCAGCGCCTGCACAACGTCCGGACAGTTGTGGCAGGAGAGCGAATAATAAGTTTCAAAGTGGAAATCGCCGTCGATTCCGCGGATTTGCTCAAGCAGATCCTGAGACTCTTTCGACGGATGTCCCCCGGTCTGCAGCAGCGCCAGCACCAGAGAAGTAAATTCATGGCCGAGCGGGGAACCGGCGAAGCGCGGGCCCTTATCGGAACCTGGGTTGGTAATCAGGAACGACGGTTTACGCACCGGCAATGCGTTATCGATGCTAAAGGTTACCTTGTCAGATAATTCCGCAATCTCCGCCAGCAGTTCCTTGATCTCAGATGACTTAGGGCCGTCATCGAGCGTGGCAATTAGCTCAACAGGTTTAGTTAATCTTTCAAGGTAGGCCCTGAGCTGTGTTTTCATGTTGGTGTCGAGCATGGTAAGTCTCCCTGATGGCGAGAAAAATCGGCAGCAAAAGCTGCCGATAAAGGGGATATCAAACGCGGTAGGGCTTAGATTTTACCGACCAGGTCCAGAGATGGAGCAAGCGTCGCTTCGCCTTCTTTCCATTTAGCCGGGCAAACTTCGCCTGGGTGAGAGGCGACATACTGCGCCGCTTTCACTTTACGCAGCAGGTCAGAGGCGTCACGGCCGATGCCTTCTGCAGTCACTTCGATAGCCTGGATGATGCCCTGTGGGTCAACGATAAAGGTACCGCGGTCCGCCAGGCCTTCATTTTCACGCATATTTTCGAAGTTGCGGGTCAGCGCGCCAGTCGGGTCGCCGATCATCGCGTATTTGATTTTTGCGATGGTTTCAGAGCTGCTGTGCCATGCTTTATGGGTGAAGTGGGTATCGGTAGAAACAGAATAGATATCTACGCCCAGCTTCTGGAACTCTTCGTAATGGTCAGCCACGTCGCCCAGCTCAGTTGGGCATACAAAGGTAAAGTCGGCCGGATAGAAGAAGAATACGCTCCAGCGACCTTCTACGTCCTGCTCGGAAACTTCGATGAATTCACCGTTTTTAAAAGCGCTGTTTTTGAATGGTTTAATTTTTGTATTGATTAAAGACATCTGTACTTCCTCCGTTTTGCGATGGGAGAAAGATACCGAAGTTAACCCCTCATCTCTAATGGGTAGGTTTTATTGAATCAATAAGTCATACCTTACAAAGCGAACCCGACAAAAGAAAAAGGCCACCCGTTGCGGGGCGGCCTCTTAATGTTGCGCGTTACAATTCCACTTTAAAAAATTATAACAGCGCGGGAATTACAGCACCGATGCGGTGGAAGGGTCAATCCGTGCGGCAGTTGTAGTAACGATGGCTGCAATAGATTTTTCCTATAAAGGAGAATATTCGACAATTCCGCAATGCAGCACATTTTTGTGACAGACAAATTGCAACGCTATCTCTTCGACGCTAGATTGAGCGCTCAGAATTTCTCTGAGGCAAATCGCGCCGGTAAGGCGTCCATTTTAGTGAGGGGCATGCAGTTGTCGGAATTGTTTTCAATCTCGTTGTTTGTGGCCGCCATTGCCGTGTATGCCGCTAAAGCCGGTCGAAACTTTTGGTGGTTTAGCTCCATCCTGCTGATTTTGACGCTGTATATCGTTCTTAATGTGACGCTGGTGGCCAGCAACTACTTTACCGGCGAAGGAATTAATGACGCGGTGCTCTACACGCTGACCAGCAGCCTGACGGGGGCGGGCATCGGGAAATACGTTCTGCCGGGCCTCGGGGTGCTGGCAGGCCTGGTGGTAATTTTTGGACTGCTGACATGGATCCTGCGCCGCCGTAAACATCCGCATCATTTTGGCTACAGCCTGCTGGCCGTGGCGCTCGCGCTGGCTTCGGTGGACGCCTCCTCTGCGTTTCGTCAGGTGGTTGAGTTAGTTAAATCCCAGACCCGCACAGGAGAGTCCGATTTCGCTGCTTATTATAAAACTCCGCATGGCGTTATTAATCATCCGAAGCTGAACCTGGTTTATATTTATGGCGAAAGCCTTGAGCGGACCTATTTCCAGCCGGAATTATTCCCCGACCTGGCACCTGAATTAACCGGACTGAAAGATTCAGGTATGGATTTTAGCCATACCGGCCAGCTGCCGGGTACCGATTACACCATTGCCGGCATGGTTTCCTCCCAGTGCGGCATTCCCTTATTTGCGCCCTTCGAAGGCAACTCGTCGGCTTCTATGTCGAGCTTTTTCCCGAAAAACGTCTGTCTTGGCGATATTCTGAAAGCTTCCGGCTATGAAAACTACTTTATGCAGGGCGCGGACCTGCGCTTTGCGGGTAAAGATGTCTTTTTACAATCCCACGGCTTTGAGCATATCTATGGCGCGCAGGAGCTGAAAAATATCGTCGCCGACCCGACCTATCGCAATAACTGGGGCTTTTATGACGATACGGTGCTGGATGAGGTCTACGAAAAATTTATCGAGCTTTCAAAAGCGGATAAGCGTTTCTCGTTATTTACGCTGACGGTAGATACGCATCACCCGGACGGCTTTATTTCAAAGACCTGCCATCGCCGCAGCTACACATTCGACGGTAAGGTTAACCAGTCGTTCAGCGCGGTAGCCTGTAGCCAGGAACACGTGGCGGCGCTGATCGAAAAAATAAAAGCCTCGCCTTATTTTAAAAATACGGTGATTGTCGTTTCGTCCGACCATCTGGCGATGAATAACACGGCTTATAAATATCTTAATAAGCAGGAGCGCGATGATTTATTCTTTATTATTCGGGGCGACAAGCCGGAAGCCAGGCTAATTCCGGTGAAACGCAGTACGATGGATAACGGCGCGACGGTGCTGGATATTCTGGGCGGCGACAATTATATCGGGCTTGGGCGCAGCAGTATTTCGAGCGAGTCGCTCTCCACCGTATTTATGAATATCAAACAGAAAATCCTTGAATGGAAGCCGGACGTTATCGACCTGTGGGACTTCCCGAAAACCATCACGGAATACTCCATCGATCAAAAGAAAAACACCTTTAGCTACTCCGGCGCGCACTTTAAAATGCCGCTGCTGCTGCGTATTTCCGACGATAAAATTGAGCCGCTGCCGGAAAGCGAATATTCCGCGCCGCTGCGTTATCAGCTGGCAGATTTTTCTGTAAAAGATAAGTTTATCTGGGTTGACCGCTGCTTCAAGATGGCGCGTCTGTGGGATCCGCAACTGGCGCTCTCTACCGGCCTGTGCGTGTCGCAGGGGCAGCTGGGCGGCAAGCCTTCGGTGCGTCTGGTGGAGGCGCAGGCTGATAAGCAGGCGGTGAAATTTGTCGATGGGCCGCTTGATAAAGACAGATTCAACCATAACGTGGCGTCGCTGAAAACCGATGAAAACGCGATTCGCTATCAGGCGGACAGCTTTATCTTCAGCGTGCCGGGCGCGCCGCAAAACGTGAAGCAGTTTAGCGGCATCTCACGTCCTGAGGCCTGGGGACGCTGGTCAAACGCCAATCTGGCGCCAGAGGTGAAGATTGAATACGCCGAACCGCTGCCGGAGAAATTCGACCTGGTGATCACCGCCAAAGCCTTCGGGCCTAACGCGGGAAAAGCGGTGCCGGTTAAGGTAGGCAGCCAGCAGCAAACTTTGACGCTTGGCGCCGAACTCACCACCACCACGCTGCATTTCGATAATCCGGATCGCAGCAATCTGCTTGAAATCATTCCGCCGGAGCCGCAGCTGTCCAATGAGGGCAATATTCTCGGCCATGAACCACGCAAGCTAGGAATTGGGATGGAGAATATTAAAGTGGTGCCCGCGGCTTAACGAAGTCGGGTGGCGCTGCGCTTACCCGACCTACAGTTACCGGATATCGGGTGGCGGTATGCTTATCCGGGCTACAATTGCTGAATGTCGGATGACGCTGCGCTTATCCGACCTACGGTTGCCAATTGTCGGGTGGCGGTATGCTTATCCGGGCTACGATTGCTGAATGTCGGATGGCGCTACGCTTATCCGACCTACGATTACCGGATATCGGGTGGCGCTATGCTTATCCGGGCTACGATTGCTGAATGTCGGATGGCGCTGCGCTTACCCGACCTACGGTTGCCAATTGTCGGGTGGCGCTATGCTTATCCGGGCTACGATTGCTGAATGTCGGATGGCGCTGCGCTTACCCGACCTACGGTTGCCAATTGTCGGGTGGCGCTATGCTTATCCGGGCTACGGTTGCTGAATGTCGGATGGCGCTGCGCTTACCCGACCTACGGTTGCTGAATGTCGGGTGGCGGTATGCTTATCCAGGCTACGGTTGCCGAATGTCGGATGGCGCTGCGTTTACCCGACCTGCGATTGCTGAATGTCGGGTGGCGCTGCGTTTACCCGACCTGCGATTGCTGAATGTCGGGTGGCGCTGCGCTTACCCGACCTACGATTACCAATTGTCGGGTGGCGCTGCGCTTACCCGACCTACGATTACCGGATATCGGGTGGCGCTATGCTTATCCGAGCTACGATTGCTGAATGTCGGATGGCGCTATGCTTATCCGGGCTACGATTGCTGAATGTCGGGTGGCGCTATGCTTATCCGACCTACGATTACCGGACTTACAGTTCGTGTAGGGTGGATAAGCGCCAGCGCCATCCACCGCCATCCGACCCTTAATCAAATTTTACACAACCGCTCAGCCGCCGCATCCAGCGTCGCTTCCTGCTTCGCAAAACACAGGCGAATCAACTTATGCGGGAACGGATCGGCGCAGAACACCGAAAGCGGGATCGCCGCCACGCCCACCTCTTTCGTCAGCCACTGGCAGAAACTCACGTCGTCAAGATCGGAAATCGCGCTGTAATCCGCCAGCAGGAAGTAAGTGCCTTCGCATGGCAGTATTTCAAAACGGCTCTCCGCCAGCTTCTGAATAAACCTGTCGCGTCGGGCGCGATAGAAGGCCGGTAATTCACGATAATGTTCGGGCGCCGCGCGCAGCATATCTGCTATCGCAAGCTGCGCCGGGGTATTGACGGCGAAAGTCAGATACTGATGCACTTTGCGCAGCTCGGCGCTAATTGCCGCCGGTGCCACGCAGTAGCCTACTTTCCAGCCTGTCATATGGAACGTTTTGCCAAATGAAGATACGGCGATCGCACGCTCGCGAAGCTGCGGATGGGCAAGCACGCTGGCATGGCCTTCTTCGGCAAAGCAAATATGCTCGTAAACTTCATCGCTCAATACGTAAACTTCCTGCTGCCCGATTGCCTGCCAGAGCGCGGCATAGTCGCTTTTACGCCACAGGGTTGCCGATGGATTGTGCGGCGTGTTCAGAATAACCAGGCGCGTGCGCGGGCTAAGCTGCGCGGCAAATTCTTCCCAGTCAACGCGGAAAAAGGGCGGTTGCAGGGCGATGCGTTTGAGAATGCCGCCGGAAAGCGTTACGGCTGGCGCATAGCTGTCGTAGCTGGGGTCAAAGCAGATGACTTCGTCGCCTGGGCGAACCAGCGCGGTGATTGCCGCGTAAAGGGCCTCTGTCGCCCCGGCTGTTACCGTGATCCCGGTATTTGCATCAGGTTTATAACCGTAGAGCGCGGCGGTTTTATCGGCAATGGCTTCGCGCAGCGCCTGCACGCCGGTCATCGGTGCGTACTGGTTTGCGCCGTTAGCTACGTGAAAAGCGAGGCGCTCCTGCAAATAACGCGGCCCGTCGAAATCCGGAAAGCCCTGCGACAGGTTAATGGCCCGATGCTGCTGCGCAAGCTGGCTCATCTGCGTAAAGATGGTGGTGCCAAGAGCGGGCAGTTTGCTCTCGGGAATCAAGGGATTCTGGCTCATGGTTAGGCGACCTTTGATGGGATACATGGCATCTTATGTTGCCGGCACTATAGCACGCTGCAGCCAGCGACCTTTAGGCCGGCAAGGAATAACTATATGGCTAATCAGGTGAAAAGAGAGATGCCTACCGGCTCGCGCCTGCAGCCAGGAAAAAATCGAGCTGCTGCCATCTGGCGCCAGCGGCAACTACTCCAGAAGAAAAGCGGCCTGGCTCAGCGGGTAATATCGCCTGGCAATGGGTTATCCAGTTTTTTACTGAAAAAGTTAACCTTAAGCCGGAACATTGAATAACGCGTTCATCTGACACACATTTTGGCGTATTTTTCCCTCGCCCAAACTTATTAAAAAATTATTATCTTTAAACTTGCCAGTGCTATGGTTAAGCACCGAATTTACGACTACTTTTAATAGAGTGGTGCGAGTAAATTTAAACTGCTCTTGTTTTTTATGCTTATTTTCAGGCTTAAGTCCTTTAGAACCAGGTGGTTAATAATAGTGATTATAAAACTAAAAAAATTAATGATGAAGTTGTCGGGCAACTGGCCTTAGCATTCAATTTTCCTGAAAGTAACCAAAGCCGCCTGCGGGAATCGGTACGGGGCAGCTATACCAAACGGCATAAACTAACCGGGGGCGGCGCTGCCTTTAAAAATTAATCCGCCATCCTGTTCGGGAATTATACTGGACGATTATTTTTCTTGCCGCCGAAACTTAAAAGACTCATCTGCTTCACCCTGCTGGATTATTTATTTGCTTTATCAACGACTTTTTAAACAGCCAGTGAGAGCATGACAACATGTTATGTCGCCCTCGCCTGGCCAAAAACTATTTGCCAATTTTAATCAGGGGCTGGCCCTGACTTTTTTAATCGAAAATAAACGAAGCGGCTGCTACGGAGCCGCAAATAAACTATCGAAGCAATAATTTATTCCGTTAAGGCGGTGAAATGACGCTCTTCAACTCTTTTTGGCAGGCGGGTTTCGAAGGTGCCGATCACAGAACAAGATGGGGAAACGCCGTTTCCATGAACGCCGCTACGGGACACGATCTGCGGGCGCGCGAGGACTATCAGCGGCTAAATCCCTTTGGTTTTGCGACCGTCCGTGAAAGCGTCGGCTGGCGTTTAGTGGAAGGCAAAGACGGATATGACTTTTCAACCATTGCGGCAAAGATGGCCGCGGCAGAAAAGGAGAATATCCAGATTTGCTGGACGATTTGCCATTACGGCTGGCCAGACGACACCGACATCTTCGCAGCAGATTTTGTTACGCGCTTTGCCCGCCTATGCGGCGCTCTGGCCGCCTTTTTGCGGCCTTACTATTCGCAGGCGCCCGTTTATTCACCGGTTAACGAAATTTCCTTTACCAGCTGGGGATTGTCGGTAGGGCTGTTTCCCTGCTCCGCGCCTCCCGGCGAGCGCACCGGAGAAGAAGGCAAACGCCAGCTGGTGCGGGCATGCATCGCCGCCTGCGATGCCATCTGGCTGGCTGACCCGCGGGCCAGAATTCTCCATTGCGACCCCATCATTCATCTGGTGCCGCCGGATAACAGTCCTGAATGGCTGGAAGATGTGGCCAACTGGCACGCCGCCCAGTTTCAGTCCTGGGACATGCTGGCCGGTAGAGCAGAGCCGGAACTGGGGGGAGCGCCGCGTTATCTGGATCTGATAGGCGCCAATTATTACCACAACAATCAATGGGAAAGCGGCAGCAATCAGCGGCTTTGGTGGCATCTGGGCGACCCAAGACGCAGACGGCCTTACGAGATGCTGCTGGAGCTTTATCAACGTTACCAGCGGCCCATTTTACTGGCGGAAACCAGCCATGTGGGCAGCGGGCGTGGGGCATGGATAGAGCAGGTGGTAACGGAAGTAGCACAGGCCCAGCTGGCGGGCGCTGAAATATTGGGGGTCTGTCTTTACCCCATCATCGACCGGCCGGACTGGGAAGATGAAACTGCCTGGCATCATAGCGGGCTATGGGAGCTTGACCGCGACGGCGCGGATCCATTCGCGCGACGACTGGATACGGTTTATGCCACCGCCCTGTTACGGGCGCAGCACAGGCTGGATCTCTTTCGCAAGCGACTGGACGTTGTAACAGACATCAGAAGACAAAGGCTTTCTATGAAAAACATTTATATTTTTAGTCACTTACGGTGGGACTTCGTTTTCCAGCGTCCCCAGCACTTACTGACCCGCCTGGCTCAGCATTATCAGATATTTTTTATTGAAGAGCCGCTCTTTTCGCCTGATTCACCCGGGCTTGCGCTTTCGCATCCCGCGCCTAATGTAACGGTGGTGCGGCCTCACACGCCTTTACAGGTAGCGGGTTTTCACGACAGCCAAATCGCTTATATGCAGCCGCTGCTGGCGGAGTTCATTGAGGAAAACGAGACGCCGATTGTCTGGTTTTATACCCCGATGGCGCTGCCCTTGCTGACCGGGTTTACGCCAGCGCTTGTGGTATACGATTGTATGGACGAGCTCTCCGCCTTTGAGAAAGCGCCCAGACAGCTGATGCAACGTGAGTCTGCGCTGCTGGCGCGGGCGGATATCGTTTTTACCGGAGGGCCGAGCCTGTATGCCGCAAAAGCAGGGCGGCATCCCAACGTTCACTGTTTTTCGAGCAGCGTGGACGCCGTGCATTTTGAACAGGCGCTCGACAGAAGCAATCATCATCCGTTGCAGGATGCGTTGCCGCATCCTCGCCTGGGCTATTGCGGCGTTATCGATGAGCGAATGGATCTGGCTTTGCTCGCCGCGCTGGCGGATGCGCATCCGGAATGGCAGCTGATTATGGTGGGGCCGGTGGTGAAAATCGACCCGGCCCGGCTTCCCCAACGGGAAAACATTCATTACCTCGGCATGCAGCCTTATCAGGCTTTGCCGCATTTTATGGCCGGCTGGGATGTCTGCCTGATGCCTTTTGCGCTTAACGCCTCAACGCGCTATATCAGCCCGACGAAAGTTCTTGAGTATATGGCCGCGGAGCTGCCGGTTGTCAGCACCGCGATCACCGATGTGGTAGAGCCTTATGGTCATATTGTGGCCGTAGCCCATGACATCGCGGGCTTTATTCATGCCTGCGAACAGGCGCTGGCAATGACGCCGGAAACCCAGTCCGCGCAGCGTCAGGAGATGAAAGCCATAGTCTCTGCAACCTCGTGGGATAATACCGCAAGGGCGATGCACGAGCTGATGGAGAAAGCATTCGCGCAGGAGCAGGCGGTTCAGGTTCAGGCGCAGGAGATAAACGAAGAGGCGGAGCAGCATCAGGTTACGCGCCTGCCTCTGGCACACGCAGGTAAGGTAAGCGCCGCGCGCTGCCTGATTCTGGGCGCCGGGCCAACCGGTCTGAGCGCCGCGTATCATTACGGCTCTGAGGCCGTGTTGCTCGAGCGTAATGGCAGCGTGGGGGGATGGTGTCGCTCCATTGAAGATAAAGGATTTACCTTCGATTATGCCGGACACATTATGTTCTCAAACGATCCCTACGTGCTGGATCTCTATGACATGCTGTTGGGCGACAATATTCACTGGCAGGCGCGCGAAGCATGGATTTATACCAACGGCGTATATACCCGTTACCCCTTCCAGGGGGCGCTCTACGGTTTGCCTGCTGAGACAATCAAGGAGTGCCTGCTCGGTGCGATAGAGGCCAGATACGGGCAGGCTGGCGGCGCGGTGAACGCGTCTGATAATCAAAAGCTGCTTGCCGACTGCTGCGCTGACGGAACGGTGCCTGATTTCAACCACTCGGTTGCCACAGGCCAGGCGTGCGCAAAAGACAGCTTTGAAGCCTTTATCTACCAGACGTGGGGAAAGGGTATTGCTCGCCACTTTGCTATTCCTTACAACAAAAAATTATGGACCGTACCGCTCTCAGACATGGAAACATCGTGGCTGGGCGGACGCGTGCCGCTGCCGGATTTAGCGCAGATTATCGAAGGCGCTATTGAACCCGTCGGCAAACCGATGGGGCCAAACGCGCGCTTTGGCTATCCGCGAAAAGGAGGTTTCCAGGCGCTGATGTCCGGCTTTTTACCGCATATTCAGGGCGTCGTGGAGACGGGCGCTGAGATTAGCCAGATTTACCCCAACCAGCATATTGTCGTGCTCCGTGACGGCAGGCACTACCGCTACGAGCAGCTAATCAGCACCCTGGTGCTGCCTGAGTTAATAAGGATGATGGGGGATGAAGCCCCCGCAGAGGTGCGGGCGGCGGCCAAAGGTTTGCGTCACGTGTCGGTCAGGTGCGTCAACCTGGGCATAGGGCGGGCGGATTTAACGGATAAGCACTGGATCTACTTTGCAGGCGATACCGTATTTCACAGGATATTCGTGCAGGGGAATGCGAGCCCCGAGTGCAATCCCCCTGGCGGCTGCGGGCTGACGTGTGAAATAAGCTATTCGGACAGCAAACCGCTGCCGCTGGAAGGGAAGGCGCTGACCGACAGGTGCATTCGCGAATGCATTGCGGCAGGTATCTTCAACGCTGACGATGAGATTATCACCACCAATCAGGTCGATATTCCATTTGCCTATGTTATTTACGACAGGCAGCGCAAAAGCAACGTTGAGACGATACGCAGGTGGCTGCTGACGCAGGACATTACTCTGGCCGGACGCTACAGCGAATGGGAATATTACAATTCCGACCACGCTTTCCTTGCCGGGAAGGCCGCCGCCGAAAAAGTAAAAAGCCGGGGCTATGTGCGCTCCGGGTCCGATTCGTAAAAAAAAATCCACGCCATGGCGTGGATTTTTTCTCAGCGACCGGCGAAAACGTTAAAGCACGCCTTGCCCCAGCATCGCATCGGCTACTTTCACAAAGCCTGCAATGTTTGCGCCGCGCACGTAATGGGTTTGTTTACCCTCGCCGCCGTAGTTGACGCAGGCTTCGTGGATATCCAGCATGATGTGGTGCAGGCGAATATCCACTTTTTCGGCTTTCCAGCTCAGACGCGCGGCGTTCTGCGCCATTTCCAGCCCGGAGGTTGCTACGCCGCCCGCGTTGGCCGCTTTGCCCGGCGCGAACAGCACGCCTGCTTCGAGGAACAAATCGGTGGCTTCGATAGTGGTCGGCATGTTCGCGCCTTCCGCGACCGCCTTCACGCCGTTGGCGATAAGCGTGCGAGCCGCCTCTTCATCCAGTTCGTTCTGGGTGGCGCACGGCAGGGCAATATCCACCGGCACGTTCCACGGCTGCTGGCCTTCAAGGTAAGTCAGCCCGAATTCGCGCGCGTAATCCACTACGCGGCCGTCGCGGCTGGCTTTGATTTCGCACAGGCGCGCCAGTTTTTCCGTCGTGAAACCTTCCTCGTCAACCACGGTGCCGTTTGAGTCGGACGCTGTGATAACGCGAGCGCCCAGCGCCATCGCTTTTTCGATGGCATATTGCGCCACGTTGCCGGAACCGGATACCGCAACACGCATATCTTCAAAACCCAGCCCGTGACGCTGCAGCATGGCGTCGGTGAAGTAAATCAGGCCGTACCCCGTCGCCTCCGGCCGGATCAGGCTGCCGCCGAAGGAGAGGCCTTTGCCGGTAAACACGCTGGCGGTATTGTTGGAGAGCTTTTTCATCATCCCCGCCATAAAGCCGACTTCGCGGCCGCCCACGCCGATATCGCCCGCGGGCACATCGGTATCCGGCCCCAGATGCCGGTAAAGCTCGAGCATCAGCGCCTGGCAGAATCGCATGACTTCGCCTTCGCTTTTGCCTTTCGGGTTAAAGTCGCTGCCGCCTTTACCGCCGCCCATTGGCAAAGTGGTAAGGGCATTTTTGAACGTCTGTTCAAAGCCGAGGAATTTCAGGATGGAGAGGTTTACCGACGGATGAAAACGCATCCCGCCTTTAAAAGGCCCGATGGCGGAGCTGAACTGTACGCGCCAGGCGCGGTTAACCTGCACCTGATTGCGATCATCCACCCAGGCGACGCGGAACTGAATCACGCGCTCGGGCTCGACCAGGCGCTCCAGCAATGCCGCACGGCGATACTGCGGATTCTGCTCAAGAAAAGGCCACAGGGTGGTCATAACTTCGCGCACCGCCTGGGAAAATTCGGTCTGGTGCGGGTCGCGCTGTTGTACAGAGGTTAAAAATTGTTCCAGGGAAATAGTACTCTCCATAGAGAATAACTCCTTGTCGTCAATGTTGTTGTGTTGGCTATAGTGGTTATTTTTTGACTATAACATTCACTTATCACGTCGCCGCAAGCGTTTTCTTTTTATTATTCTCAGAGCCGTATTAGCGTTGTTAATCGCTCTGCGTCACGAAACCAGCGCGCGGAAAAGCTTTGTTGCGCTGCAAAAGGCCCCAGGCGGGCGAGAAGTTTTAGTTCGAGAATCTGCGCGTTAACCGCCGTGATTTCTGCTGCGGAAAAATCGAAATATTGCCCGACGTGTCGGTATAACGCTTTGAATAAACTCTCTTTAGCGCAGAAGGCTAACGTTAAGGCTGCGGGGAAGGGCAGGCCGCAGGCGCCCAGCCGCTCACGCTCGGCTGCGTTAACGATGCCATCGGCAATCTCCTGCGCGTCATAAGCGTTGATTATGATTTCGGTATCGATGCCGATACCGCAGGGCCTGGCCGGGCTATCGGCAATAACCGTCGCCAGCGCTACTTTGTCGGTATGGGTGATGCTGCCGGTAAATCCCGGCGGCCAGCAGGGCGCGCGGTGCGGCCCAATGTCGGGAATATAATCGTTCACGCCGCTTAACCGCAGGGCTTCAACGGCGGCGATACGGCCTGCAAGATGCTCCGCACAACGTTTATTTACCGCGTTAGCTAACCGTGAAGCGTGGGGCAACCACAGCAGATCGCCCGGCTGATAAGTGCTGGCAGCAAAATCCACGCGCATAATACGCTGCGTGGTACCGGGGAAGGTAAAGTGCGTGGTATGAGCTTGCATGGCATATGGCCGCGGTCAGAAAGAAAAGCGGGCGGCGTATGCGCTTGGCCGCCCTGCGGAAAGGTGAGGCGTTGCAGGGTGGATAAGCGAAGCGCCATCCACCGCTACCTTCACGCTTAGAAGTGCGTGTTGACGCTCACATAGTAAGTACGGCCGGATTCGTTGTAGGTGTACGCGCCTGCGCCAGCCATATGAGAAGCATCGGTGAGACTGCCCGTGGTCTGCGCGTTACCCGCGCGCCAGTGGCGTTTATCGAACAGGTTGTCGATACCCGCCGTCAGGCTGACGTTTTTGGTCGCATCCCAGGTGCCGCTTAAGCCAACAATGCTGTAAGGGCTGACTTCATTGGTTTCAGGCCCGGTCGCCGCCTGACCTTTGTAGTTATACTTTTTCGGCTGCTGCTTGCCGTACCAGGTGAAGGTCGACTGAACGGAAACGTCCTGCACAATCTGCCAGCTCAGCGTCGAGTTCAGGGTGTACTCCGGGATAACGGACAGGCGCTCGCCGGTCTCCTTGTTCTTGCTTTGCAGCATGTAAGTCAGGTTGTTCGTCCAGTTTACGCTATCGCTAACCGGCACGTTCAGCGTCCCTTCCAGCCCTTCAACCACCGCTTTAGGGATGTTTTCCCACTGGTAGAGATCGGTTTTGGTGGTGCCTTTGGATGTCTGACCGACTGGCGCATAGCCCGCTTCAATTTTGTCGCGGTAGTCGTTACGGAACCAGGTCACGCCGGCCAGCCAGCCGTCGCGCTTGAACTCAAGGCCAATCTCTTTGTTAATGCTGGTTTCGGCCTTAAGGTCGTCGTTACCCATCATGTAGCAGCCCACGCCGGTGCTGCTGGCGTAGCAGCCCTGGCCTTTGCTGTACAGAATATAGTTCGGGTTGGTCTGATACAGGCTTGGCGCTTTATAAGCGCGGGCGATACCCATTTTCAGCGTAAAGTCGTCGCCCAGGCCCTGAGACAGGTTCAGCGACGGGCTCCAGTTGTTACCCACAATGCTGTGATGATCGAAGCGAAGGGCCGGCGTCAGCATGGTGCTGTCGGTCAGCTCCATATTGTCTTCCGCAAACAGGGAGAAAATCTTTGCTCTGGAATACGGGCTGCGATCGGTGCTGCTCTGCCCCGGAATATCGCCGCCCATAAAGGTCTGCCCATTGGAGGCCATATCTTTCATGCGCTGCTGGTTCCATTCGGTCCCAAGCGTCAGATTCTGGTTCACCACGAAATCAATCGGGATATTCACCTCGCTGTGCAGCAGCACGTCGTTCAGGTCGATATCCTTGAATTTGTTACTGGCGAAGATGCCTTCGGTACCGCCGGCCAGGCCTTCCTGCTTACGCGAGTTGCGGGTGTGCTCGTACTGCACCCAGTTGCTGGTGGTAAGCCCGTTGTCCCAGCCGCCGTTCCAGGTCAGGGAATAAGACTGGCGATAAAGGCGGTTGGTCTCTTTGCCGTAGTTCTTTTTCACAATGTCGTTGGTGTTGGTGTTCTGGGTATCGCCCGAATAGAGGTTGCCCTGGCGGCTGTAGCCGGTTTCGAATTCCAGAGACTGCATCGGCGCAAAGTCCCAGCGCACTACGCCGTTGATATCTTTATTGATTACGCCTTCACGCCCCGCAGGCAACGTATTTGAATAATTGCCGGTACGCTCAGACTGATGGCCCTGGTTGATATCCCAGGCGTCGGCCTGGGTTTTATCCAGGTTACCGTACAGGCGGAAGCTGAAATCCCCGCCCAGCGGGCCGTTGAGACTGAAGTTGGTGCGTTTGGTTGAACCTTCGTCTTTATGCTCAGGGGCGTTCAGATAGGTATTCCAGGTACCGTGCCACTCGCCGTTGCCTTTTTTGGTGATGATGTTCACCACGCCGCCCGCGGCGCCGTTACCGTAGCGAGCCGCTGCCGGGCCGCGGATAACTTCAATACGTTCGACCATCTCTGGCGGAACCCAGCTTGCGTCGCCGCGCGTATCGCGCTCGCCGCGCCAGCCAAGGCGTACGGAGTTACGGCTGGTCACCGGTTTGCCGTCGATTAAAATGAGCGTGTTTTCCGGCCCCATGCCGCGAATATCAATCTGGCGGTTGTTGCCGCGCTGGCCGCTGGTGGAGTTGCCGGTCAGGTTCACGCCCGGCATGGTGCGGACGATTTCGGAGACGTCACGCGCGGGCGGGCGCTTTTTGAGTTCTTCAGCGGTGATGGTGGAGACGCCCGGCGCCTGCAGATTCTGCTGGGCGGCCGTTACGACTATGGTGTCTTCCTTGGTGGAGTTCTGTGCGGTTTCTTTGCTGTCAGCAGCGTTCTCTTGCGCAAATGCCGAAGGCGCAACGCTGTAAATTCCCATATTGATGAGCATCAGGAGGGAATACTGGATCTTCTTATTCATTATGAAGGCCTGCTTTTCCGCTGTTCTCTGCGTCTTCCTTGCCCAGCGGGCCAGAGTGCAGCATGGGTGTCATTGGGTGATACCGATACCGCGCGTCAATATTGAACAAAAGAGCAATATTTCCCCTGCAAATCGGCAACTTATTGTTTTCGCTCAGTAGACCGGTAGCCTAACGTGCGCAAATACGCTATTGCAAATGAAAATAATTATCAATAGTATTATCAATATATTTCTATTCGATGAAAATTATTCCATTAATAACATGGGATTAAGCTTTGGTGGCTCAGGTGCAAACGGGAAGTGAAAGCTGGTGGCGGGAGATAGCGGCGCGGCGCGGGCCGTCTGTCCTGTGCGAAAAGGATGGCAATTGCACGGTAACTTTCTGGTGGCGGGATCCGGCAGGAGACGAGCGCACGTCGGACGTTAAACGCGTCTGGATCTATATCACCGGCGTCACCGATCACCATCAGCGTTCCCGCCCGCAAACGCTGGAGCGCGTGGCGGGTACCGACGTCTGGCAATGGCAAACGGAGCTTGCGTCGACATGGCGTGGCAATTACTGCCTGATCCCCTCATCCGGCGAAGACGATTTTCCCGCTGCGGCATTTACCGGAGAGGCGCCAGACCGTATCGCCCTGCGCGAAGGCTGGCGCAAGCTGCTGCCGCGCGCGATTGCCGACCCGTTCAACCCGGATAGCTGGAAGGGCGGGCGCGGGCATCCCGTCTCAGCCCTTCATCTGCCCGACGCGCCGGTTCAGCCCGGGTGGGATAACCCGGCGGCGTCATGGGAAGCTGCTCAATGCATTACCTGGCGGAGTAAACGACTTAATAACCAGCGTCGCGTATGGATTTTCACCACCGGTAACAGCGCACCGGAGCAGCGCCCGCTGGCGATTTTGCTCGACGGGCAATTCTGGGCGGAAGGCATGCCCGCGTGGCCGGCGCTTCAGGCGCAAACCAACGCTGGCGCGCTGCCGGAAGCCGTTTACGTGCTGATAGACATTATTGATAACGAGCACCGCAGCCGGGAGCTGCCCTGTAACCCGGATTTCTGGCTGGCGGTGCAGGAAGAGCTTCTCCCCCGGCTAGGGGAATATGCGGCCTGGAATAATAACCCCCAGACCACGGTCGTGGCCGGGCAAAGCTTCGGCGGACTGTCATCGCTTTATGCGGGGCTGCGCTGGCCGGAAACCTTCGGCTGCGTCTTAAGCCAGTCCGGCTCTTACTGGTGGCCGAAGCGCGACCCGCAGGCGCAGGATGGGCTGCTCATCAGGCAGCTACAGGAAGGTCAAATCAGGCCTGAACCCTTGCGTATTTACCTTGAAGCGGGCATTCGTGAACCGCTTATCCACCGGGTAAATCTGCGCCTTTATCCCTTACTGCAACAGACACAGCAAGCTGTTTTCTACCGCGAGATTGACGGTGGACACGATGCGCTTTGCTGGCGCGGCGGCCTGCTCGACGGGCTGGCCTGGCTCTGGCAAGCCCCGATCAGACAGGAGTAAGGCATGGAATACAGTAATCCTTTCGACGCCCCGCAGGGCCGATTTTTCATCCTCGAAAATCCCGCAAAGCAGTTCAGCCTGTGGCCGGAGGACTGCGCGCTGCCCGCAGGCTGGCAGGTGGTATGCGAGCCCGCGCTGCCGGAAGAGTGCAATCGCTGGCTTAAAGATAACTGGACGAATTTACAACCGACATCTTTTGCGCAAGATGGAGGTTCGAAGTGAGTGAAGTGCTGATGACGACACCTTTAGTGCAACAAACCGAGATGCTGCCGCTGGTGGCCGCGCAGCCCGGCATCTGGATGGCGGACCAGCTTTCGCCGCAGCCCAACGCATGGAGCGTGGCGCACTATGTAGAATTAAACGGAAACGTTGATGAGACGCTGCTGTGCAGGGCGATTATCGCCGGCATGACGGAAGCCGATACCCTGCGCATGCGCTTTGGCGAGGTGGACGGCGTTGCCCGACAGTGGATCGATCCTGCCGCCGTTTTCACGCAGCCGATATGCCGCGATCTGCGCAATGAGGCCGATCCGCAGGCCGCGGCGCAGGCGTTTATGCGTGACGATCTCGACCAGGATTTGCGTCTCGCAGGCCAGAAGCCGCTTTATCATCATGAGCTGCTGCGTCTGAGCGATACGCGCTGGTTCTGGTATCAGCGTTTTCATCACCTGGTTGTTGATGGCTTCAGCTTCACCGCTATCACCCGCAGGATCGCCAATATTTACACCGCTTACTGTCGTGATGCACAGCCGGAACCCTCTCCGTTCACGCCGTTCAGCGAAGTTGTCGCGGAGTATGAACGCTACCGTGAAAGCGACGCCTGGCAACGCGACGCGGCTTTCTGGGCAAAGCAAGCTCGTCAGCTGCCGACGCCCGCCACGCTTTCCACGCAGCCGCTCACCGGGCAGGGCTCCACCACGAAGCTTATTCGCCAGACGCTGAGTTTTGACGGTGAAGATTTCCGCAGGCTGGTAAACGGCAGCGGCCTGACCGCCGCAGATATGGCGATCGGCCTGGTCGCGCTGTGGCTTGGCCGCTTAAGCGGACGCGCCGACTATGCCGCAGGCTTTATCTTTATGCGCCGCATCGGCTCAAGCGCCCTGTGCGCCACCGGCCCGGTGCTGAACGTGCTGCCGTTTGGCGTACGCATCTGGCCGAATGCCACGCTGCCCGAACTGGCGCGGGATCTTGCGAAAGAGCTGAAAGGGATGCGTCGTTATCAACGCTACGACGCCGAGCAAATCCAGCGCGATTTGGGGCAGGTTTCCAGCGGCGAGCCGCTGTTTGGCCCGGTACTGAACCTGAAAATGTTCGATTACCGCCTCGATTTTGCCGGCATGGAAGGCATTACGCATCAGCTGGCTTCCGGCCCGGTACGCGACCTGGAAATTGCTTTATACATCAGCGAACAGGGCGACTTTTCCCTCGAACTGCTGGCAAACGAAGAGCGCTATGAGGCGCAGGCGTTGCGCCAGCATATGGCTCGCCTGCCGCTGCTTTTACGCCAGTTTGCGGCAAATCCCGCCTTACGCTGCGTGGATGCCGAATTGCTGCATGATGCCGAAACCGCCCTGCTGGAAAACGTAAACAATACGCAAATTCCGCTGCCGGTCACCACCTTAAGCGCCCTGATAGCGGAGCAGGCGCAGCGCACGCCGGATGCCCCGGCGCTGGCGGACGAAAGCCGTCAGTTCACCTATCGCCAGATGCGCGAGCAGGTGCTGGCTCTGGCCGGAGAATTAATCGCGCAGGGCGTTAAACCGGGCGATGTGGTTGCCGTGGCGCTTCCGCGCTCGGTCTTCCTGTCCCTTGCGCTACAGGCGATTGTCGAAGCGGGAGCCGCCTGGCTGCCGCTTGATACCGGCTATCCGGACGATCGTTTGCAGATGATGCTCGAAGACGCCGCGCCGCGCCTGCTGATTACCTCAGCCGAACAGCTTTCCCGCTTTAGCGCTATCGGGGGCCTGAAAACCTTCTGCTATGAGCGTGAGCTGGCGTCGGATCTACCGGATCGTCTGAATCTTTCACGCCCGGAACATACCGCTTATGTAATCTTCACCTCGGGTTCAACCGGGCGGCCAAAAGGCGTGATGGTAGGGCAGCAGGCTATTGTTAATCGCCTGCTGTGGATGCAGGACCACTACCCGATGAACGGCGAAGACGTGGTATTGCAGAAAACGCCGTGCAGTTTCGACGTGTCGGTCTGGGAATTCTTCTGGTCTTATATCGTGGGCGCGCGGCTGGTGATGGCGCCGCCGGAAGCGCATCGCGATCCGGAAGCGCTGCAGCAGCTGTTTGCCCGTTACCGGGTGACGACCACGCACTTTGTGCCGTCAATGCTGGCGGCGTTTGTTGGCGCGCTCACCCATGAGGAGGCGATTGCCAGCTGCGCTACGCTGCGGCGCGTGTTCTGCAGCGGCGAAGCGCTGCCTGCGGAACTGTGCCGCCAGTGGGAACAGCTTACGCATGCGCCGCTGCACAATCTTTACGGCCCGACCGAGGCCGCTGTGGACGTAAGCTGGTATCCGGCGTTTGGCGACGCTCTGGCCCGTGTTACGGGCAGCAGCGTGCCGATTGGCTGGCCGGTCTGGAACACAGGATTGCGCATTCTTGATGCCGCGATGCGTCCGGTGCCGCCGGGGATCGCAGGCGATCTTTATCTCACAGGGATCCAGCTGGCGCAGGGCTATCTCTGCCGTCCGGATCTGACGGCAAGCCGTTTTATCGCCGATCCTTTTGTTGCGGACGAGCGTATGTACCGCACCGGCGACGTGGCGCGCTGGCTGGAAAACGGCGCGGTGGAGTATCTGGGGCGCAGCGACGATCAGCTTAAAATCCGCGGCCAGCGCATTGAGCTTGGCGATATCGACCGGGCGATGCAGACGCTGGACGACGTCGCGCAGGCCGTGGCCCATGCCTGCGTGCTCAACCAGGGCGCGGCAGCCAGCGGCGGCGATGCAAGACAGCTGGTGGGTTATCTGGTTTCCACATCGGGCAATCCACTACCTGTGGATTCCCTGCGTGAACAGCTCGCTGCCGTGCTGCCCGCGCATATGGTGCCGGTGGCGCTTGTGCAGCTGGAGGATTTCCCGCTCAGCGCTAACGGCAAGCTCGACCGCAAGGCGCTGCCGCAGCCGGAAATGGCCCAGCGTGGCGCAGGCCGTAAGCCAGAAACGGAGCTTGAAAAGACGATCGCCGCCGCCTTCGTCGACCTGCTTGGCTGCGAAATCCAGTCGGTAAATGGTGATTTCTTCGCCCTCGGCGGACATTCGCTGCTGGCGATGCGTCTTGCCGCGCAGCTCAGGCGCGAGCTGGAAAGACCGGTGGCCGTAGGCCAGATCATGATCGCCTCCACCGTCGGCCAGCTTGCAGAAACCCTGGCGCAGGCGCGCAGCGAAGAAGAGGCCAACCGCGCAGGCTTTGAGGCCGTGCTGCCGCTGCGTAAAAGCACAGGGCCGACGCTGTACTGTTTCCATCCGGCCTCCGGTTTCGCCTGGCAGTTCAGCGTGCTGCAGCGCTATCTCGATCCGCGCTGGTCGATAACCGGTATCCAGTCGCCGCGTCCGGCCGGGCCGATGCAGCAGGCGGAAAATCTGGCGCAGGTTTGCGAGGCGCATCTGCAAACGCTCAGAAATTTGCAGCCGCACGGGCCGTATTATCTGCTGGGCTACTCTCTCGGCGGCACGCTGGCGCAGGGCATCGCCGCAAGGCTCGAAGCAGCTGGGGAAGAGGTCGCCTTCCTCGGCCTGCTCGACACCTGGCCGCCGGAAACGCAGAACTGGGCGGAAAAGGGCGCGAACGAACTCGATCCGGCGGTGCTGGAGGAGATCAACCGCGAACGCGAGGCCTTTGTGGCGGCACAGCAGGGACAGACGTCAGACGCGCTCTTCCAGGCCATTGAAGGCAACTACGGCGATGCCGTTCGCCTGCTGACCACCGCGAACAGCGTGCCGTTTACCGGCAAAGCGACGCTGTTTGTTGCAGAGCGAACGCTGCCGGAAGGCATGGACCCGCAAAAAACCTGGGCGCCGTGGACTGGCGAACTGGAGGTTTATCGTCTGGACTGCGCCCACGTGGATATTATTTCCCCGGATGCGTTTGTCGGGATTGGGCCGGTGCTGCAGCGGGTGCTGGCTTTATAGACAGAGAACCCCTCTTCTCCGCCGGAGAGGAGGGGTTTTACTCCTGTGCCTTTATCTCCGTCCCAGCGGCACCACCAGCGGCGTATGCGCCACCGGATCTTCAATAATCATGCAGCGCAGACCGTAAATCGCCTCGATAAGTTCCGGCGTGACGATTTCGCCCGGCGCGCCTTCAGCGACAATCTTTCCGTCGCGCAACGCGATTAAATGCGTGGCATAGCGACAGGCCTGGTTTAAATCGTGCAGCACCGCCGCCAGCGTATAGCCCTTCTCACGGTTTAGCTCGCTCAGCAGCTCCAGCAAATCAATCTGATGGCTGATATCAAGCCAGGTGGTCGGCTCATCCAGCAGCATAATGGAGGTTTCCTGCGCCAGCACCATGGCAATCCATGCGCGCTGTCTCTGCCCGCCGGATAAGGTATCTACCGGCTGATCGGCGAGGTCTTCAATACGCGTCGCCTGCATGGCGCGGGTGACTGCGAGGCGGTCTTCTTCGCGCCAGCGGGCAAACATCGGCTGGTGCGGATAGCGCCCGCGCGCCACTAACTCAGCCACGCTGATATCGCCCGGCGCGCTGGCGTTTTGCGCCAGCAGGCCAATGCGTCGCGCCACTTCTTTGGTGGCGAGTCGGTGAATTTCATTGCCGTCAAGCCATACCTGGCCGGCCGTGGGCTTCATCAGGCGGCTTAACGTGCGCAACAGCGTTGATTTACCGCAGCCGTTCGGGCCGATAATCGCGGTGAATTTCCCGTCAGGAATGGCGACGGTCAGCCCATCGGCTACCACATGATTGCCGTATCCGAGCGTAAGCTGTTCGCCATGCAAACGCGGCGGGGTGGAAATCTGGCTCATTTCTTCCGGGACTCCTGAATCAACAACGCAATAAGGTAAATGCCGCCGATGCTCACGGTGACCACGCCCACCTGGAGCTGATACGGCATAAACAGATGCTGGGCGCAGAGATCCGCGCCGAGTAATAACGCCGCGCCGCACAACGCTGACTGTAATAAGCCCCAGCGGGAAGTGCCGCTCAGACGGCGGGCAATATGCGGGGCGACAAGCGCAATAAAGGATATCGGCCCGGCAAGCGCCGTGGCGGTGGCGGTGAGGATGACGCCGGTCAGCATCAGCAGCAGGCGCGAGCGTTCAACGGGAACGCCCAGCGCGCAGGCGCTGTCGTCGCCCATCTCCAGCAGCCGCATACGACGCGCTAACAGCGCGCCCGCGATCAGCGCCAGCAGCATTAAAGGAGCGGCAGGAAGCATTTTCGCCCAGGTCAGACCGTTCAGGGAGCCCGCGTTCCATACTCCCGCAGAGAGGGCGGTTTCCAGCGAGGCGTACAGCAAAAGCCAGGTGTTAAAGGCTACCAGCATGGCGCGTACGCCGATGCCGATAATAATCAGGCGGAAGGTTTCGATGCCGTTGCGCCAGGCCAGCAGCCACACCACCAGCGAAGTGAGCACGCCGCCCGCCATCGCGGCGGCGGCAATAGTCGTCTGCTGCTGGCCAAACAGCACCATGGCGACCAGCACGCCGCTCCAGGCGCCGGTGTTAAAGCCCATCACGTCCGGGCTGCCGAGGGGGTTGCGCATCAGCGACTGAAAGATTGCGCCGCTCACGCCCAGCGCCGCGCCGATTAACAGGGCCATTAATACACGCGGCAGCCGCCATTCGACGACGACAAGCGAAACATTACGCGGCGCATAGCCGAACAACGCTTTAACGACCTGGCTTGCAGAAAGCGGCAGCACGCCGTTGCCAAGGCTCCAGATGCCAAATGCTACGCTGAGCAAAATCAACAGCAGGCACATCGTAATCAGACGAGGGGAGAGGCGATTCATAATCCGGCTCCCTGACGCTTGCGACGCACCAGATAAATCAGCATCGGCGCGCCGACAAACGCGCTGACAATCGAAACGCGCAGCTCGCCGGGCACCAGCATGCGGCCAATAATATCGGCGAGCAGCAGAAGTGATGGCGTAGCAAGCAGGGTGACGGGAAGCGACCAGCGGTGATCGGCGCCCACCAGCCAGCGGGCCAGGTGCGGCATCATCAGGCCGATAAAGGCAATCGGCCCGACCGCCGCCGTAGCGCTTCCGCACAGCAGCGTGATGGCAATCAAACCAAACAGCTGCGTACGGGCCACCTTACTGCCCAGCGCCGTAGCGGTGTCGTTGCCCATGCTCAGGCTGTTAAGCGAGCGGCTAAGCAGCAGCGCAATCGCACCGCCCAGCAGCACCGGCAGGAAAACGATCTTCAAAGAGGAAAGGGTGCGGATATCAAGCGAACCGGCCTGCCAGAAGCGGAGCTGGTCATACACCACGGGGTTAAGCAGCGCGATGCCGCTGCTCAGGCCTTCCAGCACAGCGGCTAACGCAACGCCTGCGAGCGTCAGGCGGACCGGACTAAGCTGCCCGCCGCCCTGGCTGCCGGTAAAAGCCACTACCAGCGCCGCCGCCAGCGCGCCGAAGAACGCCAGCCCGAGAAGGGCGGAAGGGGAAGTCAGGCCCCAGACCGCTGCGCCAACAACAATAGCGAAGCTGGCGCCGGCATTCACGCCAAGCAGGCCGGGATCGGCGAGGGGGTTTCTGGTAAGGGTTTGCATCAGCGCCCCGGCGAGGCCAAGCGCGCCGCCAGCGAGAATCCCCGCCAGCGTTCGTGGCAGACGTGCATCCAGCACTATGGTGCAATCCGCGCTCCGGCACTGGCCGCCGAGCGCATCCATCACGACTTCAACCGGCAGCGATTTTGCGCCTGCCAACAAACTGAGCGTAGCCATTAATAAAAGTAAAAAAAACAGGATCAGCAGAACAAGCGTGCGTGCTGATAACCGCGAAGCCGACATATTCCCGCCCGACAAATAACCCAACGTGAAATTAAATGATAGTTATTATCATTATCACTCTTATTTGTTTATGTTAGCATGAGCCGCCACGCACCCGGAAAGAAAAATTCGTTTTAAGGTCATGTAATGAACCGCAATTCTCTGCTGTTAAACCTCAGCCTGCTGAAAACCCACCCGGCATTTCGCGCCGTGTTTCTCGCTCGTTTTATCTCTATCGTCTCGCTGGGATTGCTGGGCGTAGCCGTGCCGGTGCAGATCCAGACGCTGACGGGCTCCTCATTACAGGTTGGTCTTGCGGTAACGCTGACCGGCGGCTCGATGTTTATCGGGCTGATGATGGGCGGGGTACTGGCGGATCGCCACGAGCGCCGCCGTCTTATTTTGCTGGCGCGCTCAACCTGCGGCTTAGGCTTTATCGGCCTGACTCTCAACGCCGCGCTGCCGGAGCCTTCGCTTGCCGCTATATATCTGCTTGGCGTGTGGGACGGCTTTTTTGGCGCGATTGGCGTCACCGCGCTGCTCGCAGCGACGCCCACGCTGGTTGGCCGTGAGAACTTAATGCAGGCGGGGGCGATCACCATGCTGACGGTGCGCCTCGGCTCGGTCATTTCGCCGATGATCGGCGGGCTGCTGCTGGCTTCCGGCGGCGTGGTCTGGAACTACGGGCTGGCCTCCATCGGCACCTTTGTAACGTTAATTCCGCTGCTGAGTTTGCCGCAGCTACCGCCGCCTCCGCAGGCGCGGGAAAACCCGCTGCTTTCCCTGCTCAACGGGCTGCGTTTTCTGGTAAGCCATCCAGTTATCGGCGGCATTGCGCTGGTTGGCGCCCTGCTGACCATGGCGAGCGCCGTGCGCGTGCTTTATCCAGCGCTGGCCGGACACTGGCAGATGAGCGCCGGACAAATCGGCCTGATGTATGCCGCCGTTCCTCTTGGCGCGGCGACCGGCGCGCTGACCAGCGGGCGCATCACGCATCACGCCCGTCCGGGCATGATTATGCTGGCGAGCGGCATCGTCTCCTTTATTGCGGTTGGCCTCTTCAGCCTGATGCCCGTCTGGGGACTGGGGCTGGCCTGCCTTGCGCTGTTTGGCTATCTCAGCGCCATCAGTTCTCTGCTGCAGTACACCCTGATCCAGACGCTGACGCCGGACGGCATGCTGGGCCGCATCAACGGCTTGTGGACGGCGCAAAACGTCACGGGCGACGCCATTGGCGCGGCGATTCTGGGCGGGATGACGGTTGCGATGACGCCGGTTGCGGCGGCAAGCTCGGGCGGGCTGGCGCTGGCCTTGGTTGGCGTGGTGCTGGCGGCTGTGCTGGTGCAGTTACGCCGCTACCGGCAGGCCGCCCCGGCGGAACCCGAGGCGGCAACGGCGAAATAATTACTGCTTAGCGAACAGCCCGGTCATCCGCTCCACCACCTGGCTTGCGCTGTAGTAGTCGAGGCGGAATGTTTCGGTGCCCAACGGATAGACATGCTTGTTTTGCACCGCTGGCAGGTGCGAAAGCAGCGGGTTGTTTTCCAGCGAGTTCGCGTCTTTCTCATCGCCGGCGAACAGGAACAGGCTCTTCCCGTTCAGGCCCGCCGCGAGGTTTTCACCGCCAAGCTGCAGAATATCGTGGCGTTTGCCCATGCTCTGGCTGGTGTGAATGGCCGGCGGCACCGTGGAAAGGGTGAAGCCAAGCTGCTGGAGTAATTTGCCCTGCGCGGATTCAGGCGTCCAGAGGTTCGCGGAGCGGGATGCCGGGCTGTAAACCAGCGCGGTGACCGGCTGCGGCGGCAGCGTAATACGTTTTTTCGCATCAATAAGCTGTTTATCAAAGCTTGCGATGCGCTCAGCGGCCTGTTTTTCATGGCCGGTTATCGTGCCGAGCTGGGTTAAAACCTGCTGCCAGCTTTTATCGTCGTAGTTGATGATAAGCGTTGGCGCGATTGCGGAAAGCTGGTCGTAAAGGGCTAGAGCCGAGTCGCCGCCGGTAGCGCTGATTAAAATCAGGTCCGGCATTTGGGCGGCAACCGCTTCCGCGCTTGGTTCACCGATATAGAGACGCTGGATATTGCGTTCTTTGGCGATTTTTCCCCACTGGCGCAGGTAACCCTGATTGTCCGCCACGCGGTTGCCCGGCGTAGTCGCCCCGCTGGCGATCACCGGCGCATCAATGGCCAGCAGTGAACCGGTCAGCGTGACGCTGGTGGAGACGATGCGCTGCGGCGCCTGTGTCAGCGTGTGCGTGCCGCGGCTGTCCGTCACCTGGCGCGGCCAGTCGGCGGCATGGGCGAGGCCGCTGAGGCTTAGCAGCAGAGCGGTGCCAAAAGTAAGCTTAGCCAGAGCTGAGGGAATTCTGATTTTCACGCGGGCATCCTGTTAAAGTAATCAATAATGCTTCTCATTTTCATGATTATGCCGCTCCGGCGCAAGCGTGGGAATGGTTAAAAAAGATTTGTCCCGATTGACAGGAAGAGGGATTCTCTTTAGGTTACGACACCGAAATACAAATGATAATTATTATTAATATCCTTTATCATTTTTTTAACGGAGAACGCATGGACACATTACTGGCCGAGGAGCCACGAAAAAAGCGCGTAACCCCTTGTGCGGATAGCTTTTTCTTTATGTCTCCTTATCGGAGTTTTTCAACCCAGGGCTGCGTTGCGCGCCTGGATTGTCCCGCTGAAGATGGCGCGAACATGCTGGGTAAGCTGCAAACGCAGCTGCAGGACGCGTTTGCACGCGCCAGAAAGCAGGGCGTTGAGAGGCCGATAGCCGTTGGTGCCATTCCGTTTGATACCCGCCAGCCGTCAGCGCTGTTTATTCCGCAAAGCTGGCAGGCTTTTTCTCGCCCTCAGCGCCAGCAGGAAGCCCGCCAGAGTAAGGCGTTGACGCAGCCGGGCATTACCGCGCGCAAAGCTATTCCCGGGCAGGATAAATTTATGGCCATGGTGGCGCATGCCGCCGCCGCCACCAGCGGGCCTGGTATCGATAAAGTGGTGCTTTCGCGCCTGATAGATATCGAAACCGACGCGCCGGTTGATATCAATGCCCTGCTAAACCGGCTGATTGCGCAGAATCCTGCCAGCTTTAACTTCCATGTTCCGCTGCCCGACGGCAGTTCGCTGCTGGGCGCGAGCCCTGAGCTGCTGCTGCGTAAAGATGGCGCAACGTTCAGCTCGCTGCCGCTGGCCGGTTCTGCCCGTCGCGAGAGAGAAGATGCCGGGCGCGATAAAGCGATTGGCGAAGCGCTGATGAACTCGGCTAAAGACCGCCACGAGCATGGCCTGGTCACCAGCGCGATGCAAAACGTACTACAGCCGCGCAGCCGGTATCTGGCGCTGCCGGAGACGCCTGAACTGATCAACACGCCAACGCTCTGGCACCTTGCCACGCCGATCGACGGCGAAACCAGAGATCCCCGGGACAACGCGCTGTCGCTTGCCTGCCTGCTGCACCCGACGCCCGCGCTCAGCGGATTCCCCCACGACGTTGCGCAGCAGCTGATTGCCGAGCTGGAACCCTTCGACCGCGAACTGTTCGGCGGCATCGTCGGCTGGTGCGATGCGCAAGGCAACGGCGAGTGGGTGGTTACTATTCGCTGCGCTCGCGTGGCGAATAAACAGGTTCGTCTGTTTGCCGGGGCAGGCATTGTGCCCGCTTCGTCACCGGAAGCCGAGTGGCGGGAAACGGGCGTAAAACTTTCCACCATGCTTAACGTATTTGGACTTAATTAAATGGCGATTCACTTTACCCGCTGGCCGGAGGATCTGGCCGCACGCTATCGCGAAAAAGGCTACTGGGCGGATCTGCCGCTTACCGACATCCTGAGCCGTCATGGTGAAAATAACGCCATTGCGCTGATCGACGGCGAGCGGCACTACAGCTATCGCGAACTGGAGCAGGCAGCCACCCGTCTGGCCTGCGCGCTGCAACGCCGCGGTTTACGCACCGGCGAAACAGCCCTGGTGCAGCTTGGCAACGTGGCGGAGCTCTACATCACGCTGTTTGCCCTGCTGAAGATTGGCGTTGCGCCGGTCAATGCGCTATTCAGCCACCAGCGCACCGAACTGGAAGCCTATGCGAAGCAGCTCGAACCGGCGCTGCTGATTGCCGACCGCAAGCACAACCTCTTTGCGCATGACGATTTCCTCGATTCCCTGTGCGGCCAGAATCCTTCTCTGCGCATGGCGGTACTGCTGAATGAAAACGAACGCAGCCGTTCACTCAGCGCCTTTATCAGCGAGCCGGAAGAGAACTTTATCGCTGCGTCTTCGGCGGCAGACGAAGTAGCCTTTTTCCAGCTTTCCGGCGGCAGCACCGGCACGCCGAAGCTTATTCCTCGCACGCATAACGATTACTACTACAGCATTCGTCGCAGCGTAGAAATCTGCCATTTCGACGCAGATACCCGCTTTTTATGCGCAATTCCTGCCGCGCACAACTATGCGTTAAGTTCGCCCGGTTCGCTTGGCGTGTTTTATGCCGGCGGCCGCGTGGTGCTGGCGAGCGATCCGAGCGCCACGCTGTGCTTCCCGCTTATCGAACGCCATCAGATAAACGTTACCGCTCTGGTGCCGCCTGCGGTGAGCCTTTGGCTGCAGGCGATTGGCGAGTGGGGCAGCAACCGGTCGCTGGCCTCGCTGAGGTTATTGCAGGTGGGCGGCGCACGCCTGAGCGAGGCGCTGGCGGCGCGTATTCCGGCAGAAATTGGCTGCCAGCTTCAGCAGGTGTTCGGCATGGCTGAAGGCCTGGTGAACTACACGCGCCTTGATGATGACAACGAACACATCTTCAAAACCCAGGGCAAACCTATGTGCCCGGACGATGAAGTCTGGGTCGCCGATGAAAACGGCAGCCCGCTGCCGTGCGGCGAAGTCGGCCGCCTGATGACTCGCGGCCCGTACACCTTCCGCGGCTATTATCGCAGCCCGGAGCACAACGCCAGCGCTTTTGACGCCAACGGGTTTTACTCATCCGGCGACCTGATCTCAATTGCTGAGGACGGCTACATCACCGTGCAGGGCCGCGAAAAAGATCAGATCAACCGCGGCGGGGAGAAGATCGCCGCCGAAGAGATCGAAAACCTGCTGCTGCGCCACGAAGAAATTATCCACGCCGCGCTGGTGTCGATGGAAGACAGCCTGCTGGGCGAGAAAAGCTGCGCGTTTATCGTCGGCAGCCGCCCGTTCCGCGCCGTGGAGATCCGTCGCTACCTGCGTGAGCTGGGCATTGCGGACTTTAAGCTTCCGGATCGTATCGAAATTGTTGCAAGCCTGCCGCTTACGCCGGTTGGCAAAGTGGACAAAAAACGTTTGCGCCAGCTGATTGCCCAAAAACAGCTGGCTTCCTGATTGACGGAGAAATTATGGCTATCCCAAAACTGAACGCATATTCCTTACCGGCGGCCGCCGACCTGCCGCAAAGCAAAGTGCAGTGGGCCTTTGAGCCCGAGCGCGCGGCTCTGTTAATTCATGATATGCAGGAATATTTTATCGATTTCTGGGGCGATGACTGCCCGATGATCCAGCAGGTTATCGACAATATCGCCGCGCTGAGAAGCTACTGCAAACGCAACAATATCCCGGTTTACTACACCGCGCAGCCGAACAACCAGAGCGATGAAGACCGTGCGCTGCTAAACGATATGTGGGGACCGGGCCTGAACAAGCATCCAGACCGCCAGAAGGTGGTTGCCGCCCTTGCGCCGGATGAAAACGACACCGTGCTGACCAAATGGCGCTACAGCGCCTTTATCCGCTCGCCGCTGGAGCAGAGCCTGAAGGAAACCGGCCGTAACCAGCTGATTATCTGCGGCGTGTACGCTCATATCGGCTGCATGACCACCGCCACCGACGCGTTTATGCGCGATATCAAGCCGTTTATGGTGGCGGACGCGCTGGCCGACTTCAGCCGCGAAGAGCACATGATGGCGCTAAAATATACCGCTGGCCGCACCGGGCGCGTGGTGATGACCCGCGATCTGCTGCCGGAATCTGCTCCGCAGAACAAAGAGCAGCTGCGTAATCTGGTGCTGCCGCTGCTGGATGAATCCGACATTCCTGAAGATGACGAAAACCTGATTGATTACGGCCTCGATTCCGTGCGCATGATGGCGTTGGCGGCGAGCTGGCGCAAAATTCACGCCGATATCGATTTCGTCATGCTGGCGAAAAATCCGACCATTGAGGCCTGGTGGGCGCTGCTGTCACGGGAGCCGCAGGCATGAGCACAGAGTTTAGCGGCCAGCGCGTCTGGGTAACCGGCGCGGGCAAAGGCATCGGCTATCACACCGCGCTGGCCTTCAGCGCTGCAGGAGCGACGGTCATCGGCTTCGATCTGGCTTTTCCGCTGGACGATTATCCCTTTGCGACCGAAACGCTCAACGTAGCGGATGCGGAACAGGTTACAGCCGTCGCTCAGCGTTTACTGGATGAGGCGCCGCGGCTGGACGTTCTGATCAATGCCGCGGGCATTCTGCGCATGGGCGCAACGGACGCGCTTTCGCTACAGGACTGGCAGGAGACGTTTGCGGTCAACGTGGGCGGGGCGTTCAACATGTTCCGGGCAACCATGCCGCGTTTTCGCGAGCAGCGTAGCGGGGCGATTGTCACCGTGGCTTCCGACGCGGCCCACACGCCGCGCACCGGCATGTCTGCTTACGGCGCCTCGAAAGCCGCGCTGAAAAGCCTGGCGCTGACCGTTGGGCTGGAGCTTGCGCCGTTCGGCGTGCGCTGCAACCTGGTCTCCCCTGGCTCTACCGATACCGACATGCAGCGCCGGCTTTGGAAAACGCCGGATGCGGAACAGCAGCGCATCAAAGGTTTTCCGGAGCAGTTCAAGCTGGGCATCCCGCTGGGCAAAATCGCCCGTCCGCAGGAGATCGCCAGCACCATTATGTTTCTCGCGTCATCTCATGCCAGCCACATCACCTTGCAGGACATCGTGATTGACGGCGGCGCGACGCTCGGCGCGTAAGGGGAAGAGATGAGTATCTGGAAACGACAGCTCACGCTGGATGAACTTAACGGCATGGGCGAGAAGTCTATGGTGGCGCTGCTCGGCATCACTTTTACGCGCGTTGATGAGGAGAGCCTGGAGGCGGAAATGCCGGTGGATGAGCGTACTCATCAGCCGTTCGGCCTGCTGCACGGCGGCGCCTCGGCGGCGCTGGCGGAAACGCTGGGATCGATGGCCGGTTTCCTGACCACCACAGAAGGACAGTGCGTGGTGGGGACGGAAATCAGCGCCAGCCATCACCGCGCCGTGGCGTCCGGAACGGTACGCGGCGTCTGCAAACCGCTGCATCTGAGTAAATCTTCTCAGGTCTGGGAGATAGCCATCTTTGACAGCCGCGGCAAGCGCTGCTGCACCAGCCGTTTGACGACGGCGGTATTAGGATAAACATTTGCGGTGGATGGCGGCTTGCGCTTATCCACCCTACAGCGCAGCGCCATCCGACACACCCACCCGCGAGCAATCCCCGCCGGTTTGTTACCTCGCTTTTACATGACAAAGTGATCTCCTTAACAAGCTGATGTAAATACCCGGTCAAACCAGGCTATTCCGCTGCTTCCATATTGTTAAATGCAACCTTTTGTTCTAGAAACAAAATGTAACACCTCACGCTTCCGGTCTGACAATGGAAAACAATTATGACTAACCCAGGGAAACACCTCGTATGGGCAGTGCTCGCGGTTATCGGGGCATTCGCGCTCGGCTATATCGCCCTTAACCGGGGCGAACAGATTAACGCGCTATGGATCGTGGTTGCCTCGGTCTGCGTTTATCTTATTGCGTATCGCTACTACGGACTCTTTATCGCTAAACGTGTATTAACCGTTGATGCCACCCGTATGACGCCTGCCGTGCGCCATAACGACGGGCTGGATTATGTGCCGACGGATAAGAAAGTGCTGTTCGGCCACCATTTTGCCGCCATTGCCGGGGCAGGGCCCCTGGTCGGGCCGGTGCTGGCCGCACAGATGGGCTATCTGCCGGGCATGCTCTGGCTGCTGGCGGGCGTGGTGCTGGCCGGCGCGGTACAGGACTTTATGGTGCTGTTTGTCTCCACCCGCCGCGACGGGCGTTCGCTGGGCGAGCTGGTGAAAGAAGAGATGGGCAATACCGCAGGCGTTGTCGCGCTTGTCGCCTGCTTTATGATCATGGTGATTATCCTGGCGGTGCTGGCGATGATCGTGGTGAAAGCCTTAACCCACAGTCCGTGGGGAACGTACACCGTGGCGTTTACCATTCCGCTGGCGCTGTTTATGGGCGTTTATATCCGCTATCTGCGTCCGGGACGTATCGGTGAGGTGTCCATCATCGGCCTGGTGTGCCTGATTTTCGCCATTATCTCCGGCGGCTGGGTAGCCGAAAGCGCAACCTGGGCGCCGTACTTTGACTATACCGGCGTGCAGCTGACGTGGATCCTGGTGGGCTACGGCTTTGTGGCGGCGGTGCTGCCTGTGTGGCTGCTGCTGGCGCCGCGCGACTACCTTTCCACCTTCCTGAAAATCGGCACTATTATCGGGCTGGCTATCGGCATTCTGATTATGCGTCCCACGCTGCAGATGCCGTCGCTGACCAAATTTATCGACGGCACAGGGCCTGTGTGGGCCGGCGACCTGTTCCCGTTCCTGTTTATCACCATCGCCTGCGGCGCGGTGTCCGGTTTCCACGCGCTTATCGCTTCCGGCACCACGCCGAAAATGCTGGCTAACGAAAATCAGGCCTGCTTTATCGGCTACGGCGGCATGCTGATGGAGTCGTTCGTGGCGATCATGGCGCTGGTTGCGGCCTGCGTTATCGACCCGGGCGTGTACTTCGCGATGAACAGCCCGATGGCGGTATTAGCCCCTGCCGGTGCTACAGACGTGGTGGCTTCAGCGGCAAGCGTGGTAAGCAGCTGGGGCTTCCAGATAACTCCGGATACCCTGAGCAATATCGCTAATGAAGTGGGCGAGCAAAGCATCATCTCGCGGGCGGGCGGCGCACCAACCTTAGCCGTAGGTATGGCTTACATCCTGCACGGCGCGCTGGGCGGCCTGATGGACGTCTCCTTCTGGTATCACTTCGCCATTCTGTTCGAAGCGCTGTTTATCCTGACCGCGGTGGACGCTGGTACGCGTGCGGCGCGCTTTATGCTGCAGGATCTGCTGGGCGTCATCTCTCCGGGACTTAAGAAAACCGACTCTCTGCCCGCAAACCTGCTGGCAACGGCGCTGTGCGTGCTGGCTTGGGGCTACTTCCTGCATCAGGGCGTGGTGGATCCGCTCGGCGGTATTAACACCCTGTGGCCGCTGTTTGGTATTGCCAACCAGATGCTGGCAGGTATGGCGCTGATGCTGTGTGCGGTGGTGCTGTTTAAAATGAAGAGGCAGAAGTATGCCTGGGTGGCGCTGGTGCCGACGGCCTGGCTGCTGATCTGTACGCTGGCTGCGGGCTGGGAAAAATCTTTCAGCCCGGATACAAAAGTGGGCTTCCTGGCTATCGCTAACAAGTTCCAGGCGATGATCGACAGCGGCAATATTCCGGCGCAGTACACCCAGTCGCAGCTCTCGCAGCTGGTGTTTAACAACCGTCTGGACGCCGGGCTGACCATTTTCTTTATGGTGGTAGTGGTGGTGCTGGGCCTGTTCTCGATTAAAACGGCGCTTAAGGCGCTTAAATCAGACAAGCCAACCGCCAACGAAACGCCGTACGAGAAGATGCCGGACAATTACGAAGAGATTGTAACGCAGGCAAAAAGCGCGCACTAGCGTCAGATAAAGGGCGGGTGGCGCAGGCGCCGCCCACCCTGTGTTTTCACAGGCGGTTGTAGGATGAGTAAGCAACGCGCCATTCACCGCGGCAGGAGGAATCATGTTCGACACCCTTGCTAAAGCAGGAAAATATCTCGGCCAGGCCGCCAAACTGATGGTCGGCGTGCCGGATTACGACAACTATGTGCAGCACATGCGTCTCACCCACCCTGAGCAGACGCCGATGACCTATGAAGCGTTTTTCCGCGAGCGTCAGGACGCACGTTATGGCGGCAAAGGCGGCGCTCGCTGCTGTTAAAAATAAGGATTTTGAGATGAACGAAGCGGTATCCGTCACGCTACTGACCGGCTTTCTCGGCGCCGGGAAAACGACCCTGCTGAACTATTTCCTCGCCCACAATGACAGCCAGCCTGTCGCCATCCTCGAAAACGAATTTGGCGCCGTAAATATTGATGGCGCGCTGCTGCGTGGCGGAGAAAACGTCAACGTTGTGGAGCTGAGTAACGGCTGCGTATGCTGCAGCGTGCGGGGTGAATTTACGGCAGCGCTGAGCGAAATGCTGGATAAACGCGCCGCGGGCGAGCTGCGCTTCGATCGCCTGATAGTGGAAACTACCGGCCTTGCCGACCCGGCGCCCATTGTGCAGACCTTTTTTGTGGATGAACGCCTGCGCGAGGCGCTGCGTCTGGATGCGGTGATCGCCCTTGCCGATGCGGAACATATTTCTCGTCAGCTTGATGAACATGCCGTAGCCGCTTCGCAGCTGGGTTTTGCGGATCGCATTTTGCTCACTAAAGCCGATCGCGTTGACGAAGAAACAAAAACTCAGGCGCTGGCCAGGATCCATCGGATCAACAGCAAAGCGGAAATCTACGAGATCGCTAATAGCGAGTGTCCACCAGAGCTCTGGCTCGATCTCAACGCGTTTGAACTCACGGATAATGTCGGGCTGGCGGCAGGATTTCATATTATCCGCGCGGACAGCCAGCAGGCTTCCCGCTTTCAGCCGTTCCGTAAAGCAGGGGCAAAACAATCCTGGGATGATGCTATTCAGGCGCACGTTTTTGACGCGGGCCTGCTGGATCTGAAAAAGATTGGCGCTTTTATGGAAAGCTGCATTGCCCGTTTCGGCAACGATATGCTGCGCTACAAAGGCGTGCTGGCGATTGCCGATAATCCTCAGCGCCTGATTGTGCAGGGCGTGCATAAAGTGGCAGGCTTTGATTATGGCTCAGCCTGGCAACCAACGGAGTCCCGTATCTCAAGGCTGGTGATCATTGGCCGCTACCTGCCGGTGGACGAATTGCAGAGGGAATTTGCTGCAACGACCATTTAAATGATGTGATCTTACGCACGATTTTTTGCTGCGGCCCGGAAAGCTGTTGTGCGAAACGAAGCAGTGTGTTTGTATGATTTTCACGTTAAGTATTCGTAACTCATTTATTCAGGACCCAAATGACCTCATCCATCCATACTTCAGCCCTGCTACTTACCGCGCTACCAGCCGCGGTGGTCGTCGTGCGTGTGGTGGTGGTCGTCGTCGGCAATGCGCCGTAGGGTCTGAATCAACGCATCGATTCCAAAACCCCGCCGGCGCAAACCGGGCGGGGTTTCTTGTTTTAGTCCCCCGGCCGAAAAGCGAAACGGCATGAAAGAAGGACTGGAGCATGGCAATGTCGGAAAACCCACCGCAGGCAGAACGCATCACTGGCGCGCAATTGATTGTGCAAATGCTGGAACACCACGGCATCACCACCGTTAGCGGTATTCCCGGCGGCACCGTTCTGCCGCTTTACAATGCGCTAAGCCAGAGCAAAAAAATCCGTCATATCCTGGCCCGCCACGAGCAGGGCGCGGGCTTTATGGCGCAGGGCATGGCCCGAACCCAGGGCAAAGCGGCGGTCTGTCTCGCCTGTAGCGGCCCGGGGGCCACGAACCTGGTCACGGCAATCGCCGATGCGCGTCTCGATTCCATTCCGCTGGTGTGCATCACCGGCCAGGTGCCGAAATCGATGATCGGCACCGACGCGTTCCAGGAGGTGGATACCTACGGTATATCCATTCCCATCACCAAGCATAACTATCTGGTTCGTGATATTGCCGAGCTGCCGCAGGTCATCTGCGACGCGTTCCGCATTGCCGAATCCGGCCGTCCGGGCCCGGTGTGGATTGATATTCCAAAAGATATTCAGACCGCCGAAATCGACATCAGCGAACTGCCGGCCGTCTCTCGACCTACACCGGCGCCGCAGTTTGCAGCGCAGCAAATTGCCGATGCGGCAGCAATGATTAACCAGGCGCGGCGCCCGGTGCTCTATCTGGGCGGCGGCATTATTAACGCTCATGCTAATGCCCGGCTGCTTGCCGAAAAAGCCAGCCTGCCAACCACCATGACGCTGATGGCGCTGGGTACGATCCCCGCCAGCCATCCTTTATCGCTGGGCATGCTGGGCATGCACGGCGCGCGCAGCACCAACTACATTCTGCAGGAAGCCGATCTGCTGATCGTTATGGGCGCGCGTTTTGACGATCGAGCCATCGGTAAAACCGAGCAGTTCTGCCCGAACGCAAAAATCATTCATGTCGATATCGACCGTGCCGAACTGGGGAAAATCAAACAGGCCCACATCGCCATTCGCGGCGATGTGGGCGAAGTGCTGGAGCAACTGCTGCCCGCCATCGACGCTCAGCCTCGTTCGCAATGGCTGCAGCAGGTTGCTGGTTTGCAGCAGGAGTTCCCGTTCAGCATGCCGGGCGTGGATAACCCGCTGACGCCGTATGGCCTGATTAGCGCCGCCGCCGCGTGCGTGGATGACGAAGCGATTATCACCACCGACGTAGGCCAGCATCAAATGTGGGTGGCGCAGGCTTATCCGTTGAACCGGCCGCGCCAGTGGCTGACCTCCGGCGGGCTGGGTACTATGGGCTTTGGCCTGCCCGCCGCCGTCGGGGCTGCGCTGGCGGAACCGCAGCGTAAGGTGCTGTGCTTCTCGGGCGACGGCAGCATCCTGATGAATATTCAGGAGATGGCCACCGCCGCCGAGCACAATCTGGACGTTAAAATCATCCTGATGAACAACCAGGCGCTGGGGCTGGTGCATCAGCAGCAAATGCTGTTCTATCAGCAAAACGTCTTTGCCGCGACCTATTCGGGGCAGACGAACTTCCTCAAAATCGCCGAAGGTTTTGGCCTTGCGACCTGTGATTTAAACGCGGCAGAAAATCCGCAGGCGGCTTTGCAGGAGGCGATCTCGCGTCCGGGTCCGTGCCTGATCCACGTGCGCATCGATGCGGACGAAAAAGTATTCCCGATGGTGCCGCCAGGCGCTGCCAATATTGAGATGATTGGAGAGTAAGCCATGCAACAGCTAACCGTTATTCTGGAACTTACGGTGCGTAACCATCCGGGCGTAATGTCCCACATTTGCGGCCTGTTTGCCCGCCGCGCCTTTAACGTTGAAGGCATTCTTTGTCTGCCGCTCTCTACCGGCGATCGGAGCCGCATCTGGCTGCAGGTCAACGATGATCAGCGTCTGGAGCAGATGATCAGCGAGATAGATAAGCTTGAGGACGTGGTGCAAATCAAGCGTGACGTCGACGGCGCCGACGTATTTGGCAGGCTGACGGCACTAGTGCAGTAAATCGCCGCAGGTGGATGGCGCCAGAGTTATCCATCTGCGGTAAGGCTTCTGAAGGATTGCTCTTAGTTGCCAGGCAGGCCCCTGTTCAGCTTCTATACTTGTGGTTTGTGTAAATAAAAAAGGAGCGAATCTATGACCATTCATAAGAAAGGGCAGGCTCACTGGGAAGGTGATATTAAAGGCGGTAAGGGTACGGTATCCACCGAGAGCGGGGCGTTAAAACAGCAACCTTACGGTTTTAACACCCGTTTCGAAGGCGCGGCCGGTACCAATCCGGAAGAGCTGATTGGCGCGGCTCATGCGGCCTGTTTTTCCATGGCTTTGTCGCTGATGCTGGGCGAAGAAGGCTTTACGCCTGAAAGCATCGACACAACCGCGGATGTCTCGCTTGATAAAAAAGATGGCGGCTTTGCCATCACTAAAATCGCGCTTACCAGCAACGTGAAAGTGCCGAATATTGACGTTTCGGAGTTCGACAAAATCATTCAGAAGGCGAAGGCGGGCTGCCCCGTTTCGCAGCTGATGAAAGCTGAAATTACGCTGGATTACAAGCTCAACTAACCCGCTGTCTGTTGTCTCCGGCTCCTTCCGGAGACAACCCTTCCCCAAAAAGCATTCGCCCTCTCAGAGCTAAATAATTTTTCATCCGGAACCTGTGCCGCAAAGCGGAAATCCCGTTTGCTTTTAACTTTATCCTCCTCTCATCGCATCCAGTAAGATGCCAAAGCGTTGCTGCTGAGCGCGTCAATAAAAACATATTGGCTGGTGTTGCTTTAAAGCTACAATCGGGAGGTTCACGGATGAAAAGAGTTTGCTATTTTAAACGCCTGATGGAAAAGAGCCGTTCAACGAAAGCAGCAGGCCGATATCAATCAGGCCATCGCCTGGTGGAAACATCATCAGAAAGTAACAGGCTATGAAATTTAACGAGCATGACCAGCTTGTCATTGAGATGCTGCGCGAAGATCGCGCCTTCGCCGTAGAGTATCTTAAAGAAGCGTTAGCACAGCTGGACAGCCCCGACGGCGAAACCCTTTTTCTGCTGGCGCTTCGCCGCCTGGTTGAGGCGCGCGGCGGGTTTACCAGAATAGCCGGCGAGGCTGGCTTAAACCGGGAAACGTTATACAGAACGCTTTCTGCACGCGGCAATCCCATCATCAGCACGACAAAGAAAATCCTGCATGCCGCCGGGATCCGGTTTTCTGAATTGACGGGCCAGGCGTGTTCTGCATCCTGAGATGAACCCGCCACATCTCGCGGCGGGCAGCGCCTCAGTTAAAACCCAACCGCCATATCCGCTGGCGAAAGAATATCTTTCAGACCTTCGCGCACCAGCAGTTCCGGGCTAATCTCCGCGATAGTTTTCGCCCCGGTAAGCGTCATCGCCACCTTCATTTCCTTTTCGATAAGATCCAGCAGATTGGCAACGCCTGCCTGGCCATGCGTGGCTAGCGCATAGAGATAGGCGCGGCCCAGCAGAACCGTATCCGCCCCCAGCGCAATCATGCGGACCACGTCCAGCCCGTTGCGGATGCCGCTGTCGGCAAGAATGGCGATATCTCCTTTAACCGCGTCGGCTATGGCGGGCAGGGCGCGACAGGACGAGAGCACGCCGTCGAGCTGGCGGCCGCCGTGGTTCGACACCACGATGCCGTCGGCGCCGAAACGCACCGCGTCTTTGGCGTCTTCCGGGTCGAGAATGCCTTTGATGATCATCGGGCCATCCCAGAACTCGCGGATCCACTCCAGGTCGCTCCAGGAGATCGAAGGGTCGAAGTTATTCGCCAGCCAGCCGATATAATCCTCAAGCCCGGTTGGCTTGCCCAGATAGGTGGAGATATTTCCCAGATCGTGTGGACGCCCGTTCAGACCCACGTCCCACGCCCATTGCGGATGCGTTACGGCCTGCCAGTAGCGGCGCATCGCCGCGTTTGCTCCGCTCATGCCTGAATGAGCATCGCGATAGCGTGCGCCGGGGGTTGGCATGTCAACGGTAAAGACGAGCGTGGAGCAACCGGCTGCTTTGGCGCGCTCCAGCGCATTGCGCATAAAGCCGCGATCTTTGAGTACGTAAAGCTGAAACCACATCGGACGGTCGATGGCCGGGGCGACTTCTTCAATCGGGCAAACGGAAACGGTTGAAAGCGTAAAGGGAATTCCCTTTGCCGCCGCGGCTTTGGCAGCCTGCACTTCGCCGCGACGGGCGTACATACCGCACAATCCCACCGGGGCAAGCGCGACCGGCATTGAGAGCGTTTCGTTAAAGAGTCTGGTTTCCAGACTTAGTGCCGACATGTTTTTCAGCACGCGCTGTCTTAGCGCCACCTGTGCCAGATCGTCCACGTTGCGGCGCAGCGTTTGTTCGGCATAGGCGCCGCCGTCAATATAGTGAAAAAGAAAAGGCGGCAGGATGCGCTGTGCGGCGGCACGGTAGTCGGATGCGGCTGAAATAATCATGAATTTTCTTCCCTTGTAACGTCGGTGTCTTCGTCCGGCAGACGGGTGATGCGCGCCTGCCGGGCTTCGTCTTCATGCAGGGTTTTGATGGTGGTATGTACAAACCCGAGGTGCGTCTTCGCAGCGCGGCGCGCGCGCTCCGGGTCGCCTGCCAGAATCGCCTGCAGCAGTTCGTTATGTTGTTCGGTAAGCCCGGCAAAAATGCTCGGTACGGTGTACATGCGCTGACGGCTGTGCATCACGGAGGTTTGCAACAGATCGAAAAAGCCGCGCATGGTCTGGAGCAGAACGATGTTGTGCGAGGCTTCCGCAATAGCCAGATGAAAACGTACGTCGGCCTGAGCGGCCAGATCGGGATCGTCGCTCTCCTTGAACTTCACGGTGGCGTCAAAGCAGGCGATGAGCTTTTCTTTATCGGCGGGCGTTGCGCGCATGGCCGCGTACCACGCGGTGCTGGCTTCGATGGCATGGCGCGCTTCCAGAATGTCGTAGCGGTAATTTGGATCGTCTTCAACCAGGGTTTTTAGCGGCTGCACGATGCGCTGTTCGGACCACGCCTGCACTTCATAACGCACGAAGGTGCCGCCGCCGCGACGGCTAATCAGCAAGCCCTCGCTTATCAGTTTTTGGATAGCCTCGCGAAGGGACGAGCGGGAAACGCCCATCTCCGAGGCGAGCAGGCGTTCGGCGGGCAACCGCATGCCCGCCTCCAGTTTACGCTCGTTAATCAATGCTCTGACGCGCTCGGCCAGCTGGTCGGCCAGGCGCGGTTGTGCCGTCATCATGGAATCATCCAGGTTAATACGTATGCCTGAAGTGTAGTTATCAGGCCCACCATACAGGTGAAAATCAGGCTGTGTTTTACGGTAAAGCGGAACAGGTCCGACTCTTTACCGACCAGCCCGACAGCCGCACAGGCAATGGCGATGGACTGCGGGGAGATCATCTTCCCGGTGACGCCGCCCGTGGTATTTGCCGCCACCAGCAGCAGGTCCGAGACGCCGATTTGCTGCGCGGTGGTTGCCTGCAGCGCCGCGAACAGCGCGTTCGATGAGGTATCGGAGCCGGTCAGGAACACGCCCAGCCAGCCGAGGAACGGCGAGAAGAAGGTAAACGCGTGCCCGGTGTGCGCCAGCGCCAGAGCAAGCGTGGCGGAAAGACCGGAATAGTTCGAGATAAAGGCGAACGCCAGCACCATACCGATGGAGTAAATCGGCAGCGCCAGCTCTCTGAGCGTTTCAACAAAGGTGACGACAGCGGCTTTCGGCTTCATGCGCAGATAAACGATAGAAATCAGCGCCGCAACCAGAATCGCGGTGCCGGTCGCGGAGAACCAGTCGAATTTATATATCGCGGCGTAGGCCACGCTTTCAGCCACGACAGGCGGCATTTTCGCGACCGTCTTGTCGAGGAACGGCACGGAAATATTAATTACCCACTCTGCCAGCGCGCCGCCCGGCGCAAACAGCGCTTTAAACGGCGGCACGCTCCAGAGGGTGACGGTAGCGGTCAGGAAGATAAACGGCATCCAGGCGCGAACGACCTGGCCTGGCGTATAGTTTTTGCGGGCCAGGGTCTGATCCGTTACCGACGCGCCAACGTCGCCAAAGCGGAAGATGCGCACCGGTTTCCAGACGCGCAGGAAAGTGGTTAAACAGACCAGCGAAACCAGCGATGAGATAATATCCGGCAGTTCCGGGCCGAGGAAGTTGGAGCTAAGGAACTGGGCGATAGCAAACGAACCGCCAGCGACTATTACCGCCGGCCAGGTTTCTTTGATGCCGCGCCAGCCGTCCATGATGGCCATAATCCAGAACAGCACGATAATCGTCAGGAACGGCAGCTGGCGGCCAACCATCTGGCCGATCTCAAAGCTGTCGAGCCCTGTTACCTGGCCTGCCACAATAATCGGGATCCCCATCGCGCCAAAGGCGACCGGCGCGGTGTTCACAATCAGGCAAAGCCCGGCGGCGTAGAGGGGATTAAAGCCCAGGCCGACCAGCAGGGCGGCGGTAATCGCCACCGGCGCGCCGAAACCTGCGGCCCCTTCAAGGAAGGCGCCAAAGGAAAAGCCAACGATCAGCATCTGTAAACGCTGATCCGGCGTGATGGAGAGAATCGACGAGCGGATAATGTCGAACTGCCCGGTTTTCACCGAAATTTTGTAGACAAAAACGGCCGCGATAATAATCCATGCAATCGGCCACAGGCCGTAGAAGAAGCCGTACACCACGGACGACAGCGCCCGGTCAACCGGCATACGGTAGAAGAGCAATGCGACCAGCAGCGCCAGCCCGACCGTCAGCGTTGCGGCCAGATAGCCCTTCATGCGCAGCTTAATCAACGCAAAGAAAAAGAACAGAATAGGCAGGGCGGCAATCAGGCTGGATAGCCAGATATTACCTGCCGGGTCGTAAACTTGTTGCCAGGCTTGCATAGGGTGATCTCCGGAACGTGACGTGCTTGTTATTTTCTTGCCAGATTGGTAGGACCAATTTGGTGATGTAGGGGAAATGGTGGCTTATGGTTAACTTTGTGTTAATCAGTGGCAATATTTATGTTGGTTTTTTTGCCAGATTGCGCAAAGCGGTCACGTTTTCGCAGGTATTGGTAGGACCAATTTAGGCTATAGATACCCTCTTCCTGTGGAGAAGAGGGTAAGTTGAATGGCGGTGGTTACGACGGCTGTAACCGAAGCGCCTGCAACCGCCAGCGCACAAAATCCACGACGACAAACAGCAGCAGGCTCACGCCCATCACCGGAAGGCAGTAACCGAGCAGGGCGGCAATAAACAGCGAGGCTGCGCGCCAGGCAAGAGGCAACGCAAACCACGCACCGCTCAGGGTATGCGCGGGATTGCTCGCAGGGGCCGCTGGGCGGCGCAGCCACCACATCCGGTAGCCAAACACGATCGTCGCGCACAAACCTATGCCAAACGCCGCCAGCAGGAGTTGATTAGGTAGCCCGAAAAGCACGCCCATATGCGCATCGACGCCCCAGCGCGTGAGTCTGGCAATCAGCGGAAAATCGGCGAAACGCACCCGATCGATAACGGTAAAGCTGCGGGGATCGACAGCCGCCGCATCAACGTGCGTGGGCCACGCCCGATCGATTTCGGTTACCGTCCAGGCTTTATCCGCCGCCCCGGGCGGACGGATTTCAAGCTTATCCGAATCAATGCCCGCCGCGCGTGCCGCATGGAGCACGCGATCCCAGCTTTCGTCTGCGGCGGCAGGCATCGCCATTCCCGGCATCATTGCATGATGTTCAGCATGGGGATCGTGCTGCTGATGGCCGGTTTGCGGGGTTAACGCGGTGTTCACCTGCGGCGTCATCCAGCCCAGTTCGCTACGAAGCTTATCGATATTTCCACCGGCCCATTGCGACCAGGTAAGCCCCGTGGCGGAGAAAAACATCAGCCCGGGCAGCAAAAATGCCCCCAGCGTAATGTGCCAGTGCCGGGTTTTAGTTTGCGGGGTATGCCGCACTTTCAGCTTTCTCTTCGGGCGCGATGTTAACCAGAGCGCCAGACCGCCCAGGGCTGCCACCCACAGCCAGGAGGCCGCCAGTTCGCTGTAAAGCCGCCCTGTATCACCCAGCAACAGTCCGCGGTGAAACTGATCCAGCCATGTACGCAGCGGCAGCACGCCGCTGGTGCCGTAGACGGTCATGTCTCCCTTAACGGCAAGCGTGGAAGGCGAGATAAAAATCGCGCGGGATTCAGATGCTCCAAGCGCAGGATCGACAAACTGCACGCGGGTAGTCTCGCCTGGCTGAGGAGCCGGACGCACCGCGTAAATGCTGGCATCTTCGCCTGTATATTTACGTGCGGCGGCTATTTGTTGGGCAAGGGGCCGCTGCGGGCCGTCCGCTTCGGTATGCAAGGCTTGATGATAAAGCGCGTTCTCAATCTGAGGCGTCAGTACATAGAGCGTGCCGGTGAGAGCAGCAACAAAAATAAAGGGGCCGACGAACAGGCCGATGTAAAAGTGCAGGCGACGCAAAAGCGTCAGCAGCGCGCCACGACAGGCGAGCTGAGAGCGTTGGGTAGACATAGTTATCCTGTGGCATAGCCATTACGTTAAATGTGGAAGTGTTTTAACGAAACAGAATGACAGGAGGCGCGCGTGGCAGGGCTGCGGCGTCGTTATGCTGCGCCAGCAGCGGGGCGATAACCGCAGGCGGCGGGGCGCGGGTAATAAGCCACGCCAGCCAGATGAAGGGAATAAACAGCCAGACGATAAGGGGCACATGCAGCAAAAGCTGGCAGTATCCGCAGGCGATATCATCCATCAGTGACGCGCCCGCGCCCGGCAGCAAATGGGAAGCGATGGGCATTTCCATCGGGCCCATCTCCATCATCATGCCGCCGGAGTGGGCCATCATGTGGTGTTCAGCGTGATTGCTTATCTCCGCCGCACGCCTGTGCTCCAGTGATTTTGAAATCACCGGGGCGATAAAAAGCATCAGCATCGCCAGGATCGCGATTGCCGGAGGCCATTTATGGCGAGAAAAGGAGAAAAGCGAGAACAATCGGACTGTCCGCCGTATGTATGAACTGTTGCCCGATTGTACCCTGGTGGAAATGAATTGTTAAAAGTAATGCGTAACGGGTCATTCCTCTCCTCACGGAAAGGAATAAGCCCGCGCCTTTATCAGCCGTCAGGCCTTAAGCGTTGCCATATCAATAACAAATCGGTACTTCACATCGCTTTTTAACAGGCGCTCGTAGGCCTCGTTAATCTGCTTAATGTCAATCATTTCGATATCGGACACGATGCCGTGCCTGGCGCAGAAATCCAGCATCTCCTGAGTTTCTTTGATACCGCCAATCGCGGAGCCGGACACCGAACGGCGGCCCGTAATCAACGGCAGCGTGCTGGCCGGCGGGTCTATCTCGCCCAGCAGCCCGACATAAACCAGCGTGCCGTCCAGCGTCAGGGTTGGCATGTAGGGGTTGATATCGTGAACATACGGAACCGTATCGATAATCAGGTCAAACTGATTCCGCACGCTTGCCATCTGCGCGTTGTCGGTAGATAACACGATATTATGCGCGCCTAAACGACGGGCATCTGCTTCTTTGCTGGCCGAACGGGTGAACAGCGTAACCTCCGCACCCAGCGCATTCGCCAGTTTCAGCGCCATATGACCTAATCCGCCGAGCCCGATAACGGCAACTTTGCTGCCCTTGCCGACGTTCCAGTGGCGCAGGGGCGACCAGGTAGTGATACCGGCACAAAGCAGAGGCGCGGCGCCTTTAAGATCCAGCCCGTCCGGCATTTTCAGCACAAAATCTTCAGCAGCCACAATCGCCTGAGAATAGCCGCCGTAGGTTGGCTGGCGGTCGTGCCGGTCAACGCCGTTGTAGGTCTGCACGTTGCCTTCTTCGCAATACTGCTCCAGCCCCTCTTTGCACGGACGGCAAACGCGACAGGAATCCACCATACAGCCGATCCCGGCGTAGTCGCCCGGTTTGAATCTGGTGACGCTGCTGCCAACTGACGCAACGCGTCCGATAACTTCGTGGCCCGGCACCAGCGGATAAGTGCTGAATCCCCAGTCGTTACGCGCCTGATGAAGATCGGAGTGGCATACGCCGCAGTACATTACCTCCAGCACCACATCATCCGGACGCGGATCGCGGCGCATAAACTCAAACGGGGCCAGCGGAACTTGGGCGCTTTGCGCCGCGTAACCGAGAACCTTCATCGTCATGATTTCTCCTGCATGACTCGTTCATTATTATATTGATCGTCGCTGACGTGCTCCATCCACTCGACCGGGCTGCCGTTCAGGGATTCCGCAATAGCGATATGGGTCATAGCGTTGTCAGGCGTAGCGCCATGCCAGTGCTTAACATCTTCCGGGATCCAGACAATATCCCCCTGGTTTATCTCTTTTATAGGGTGGCCCCATTCCTGCAGCCAGCCGTGCCCCTGAGTAACGATCAGCGTCTGGCCAAGGGGATGAATATGCCAGGCCGTGCGTGCGCCCGGTTCAAAGGTGATAGCGGCGCCGCCAACGCGAGCAGGCGCTGGCGTCTGGAAAGGCGCATCAATGCGCACCCGACCGGTAAAGTAGTTTTCCGGACCGGTCTGAGAAGGCTGAGAGCCCGCTGGGGTAATTTTCAATTTATCTTCCACTTTGTCCTCCATTTCGGCATACGCTGCCGGGGTAAACATGACAACACAACGGCTGAGGCTGCCAGTAATTTCCTCGTTTCGTTCCCTGAACGGCCCGCGTTTGCGCGGCGTCAGGGCTGGACGTAACCACAAAATGTGGATCAACACCTCTGAAGTATAGGAAATAAGTCCCGGAAACGATGCTGCGATCGCGTAGCGATAAGGCCCGGCGCCTGCAGAGTTACTCTGATGTTGTGGTTGTTACGTGTTTCACCAGTCCCCCTTCGATCGCGAATGAAGTAACTATATTTACGACGGCACTTTTCTTACTGGCAGAGGCGCTGCGGTGCAGGAGACAGAGTGCTTGTGGCGTGCAAGGCGGATAAAATCAGAGCTATTCGCAGCTTATATTGCGAGTTAATCGCCCCGTGAAACAGCTTTCTACGGGCAAAGCGTGAAGCATGTAGATCACCCGCCGTATAGTCGGTGAGATCGAATAACAACCCGCGAGCGCTTTTAACGTTAGCTGAGGCTGGGATGCATGCAGAAATACCGTATTTAGTGCTTTGCAATGCTGCCGCAGCATTGCAGCATCTTGCCGACAATAGGGCTGTGGATTGACGAGCCCTGTTTCTACAATCAACGGTTCAATTTAACCCTAGCACCTGATTTTGCAGGCGTGACAGAATAATAATTTGCCGCATTGACGCCCAGCAACTGACGCTTTCTATTTCATGAAAGCGTCTCGCAAAATATTTTTCTGAAATGTAAAAGATGCAAAACTCAAGTGAGTCTCATCAAACCCTAATTTTAACGAAGCTGCTAACTATTTGATTTTTAATGGCCGAACAGGACTAGTGAAAATTAGGGATTCAAACGTGTAAATAAGATTCCGGCGTTGTTAATCAGCAGGTTATCGGTATATTGTTCCTGTTCACTGCCGTACAGGCAGCTTAGAAGATGTATCGCGCTGATATCATCAAACTGACCGAGTTCACTGCCGTACAGGCAGCTTAGAAGTTTACGATTGAAGAGCTCAATCTGGAAATCTTGTTCACTGCCGTACAGGCAGCTTAGAAGATCCAGCGCTCCAGCTCTCTTGTGTGCTGAGGGTTCACTGCCGTACAGGCAACTTAGAAGATGCAATCAGCGGTAGTCAGTGCAGCTTCGCGGTTCACTGCCGTACAGGCAGCTTAGAAGCGGCCGGAACGGACGGGGAGCCGAAGGGGGCTGTTCACTGCCGTACAGGCAGTCAGGATAACTATAAAAACGCTGCCCGCATTGAGCCTTGATTTCGGGCTAAACCTTAATAGTGATAACGGCAGGCAGCAATTAAAATAGCATCGTCAGCAACGGTATAAACCAGCCGGTGCTCTTCAGTAATACGCCGGGACCAGAAACCGGAAAGGTTATGTTTTAGCGGCTCCGGTTTTCCTTTCCCTTCGAAGGGCGTTCTGCTTATATCTTTAATTAATTGGTTGATCTTCTTAATCAGTCTTTTATCTGTATCTTGCCAGTACAGATAATCCTCCCATGCTTCCTCAGACCAGGTGAGTTTCACTCAATGATGTCCTTTTCCTTCCCATTTCCTGCTTTGAGGTTTTCAATGGAGCTCATGAGCCTTTTGGCATTGGCCGGAGAACGCAGCAGATATGCCGTTTCTTCCAGAGAATTATATTCTTCAAGAGACATGAGGACGCAGGACTCACCATTCTGACGTGTGATCAATATGGGGGCGTGATCCTCAACTGTTTTCATCATTGTCGCCGATAAATTTTGGCGGGCTTCACTGTAGCTGATAGTGCGCATTGTCATCTCCTTTAATGTACCGGTCATTGTACAATGATGCTGCATCTTTAACCAGCATCAGGCGGCACTTTCACTTGGCGGGACGGTGAATTGCCGAACCGGGTCTAAGCCGGCAGGAAGAAATAAAGGGATAGATAGAATTACTTGACAGCTCCTCTGGCTGAGCCACCATTCTTCAGAGGCATGAGAGCATATCCCAATGCATCAAGAACGGTAAGATTTAAGGTGAGTTAGCAGGCCGCCAATCCTGACAACTGATTTTGCAGGTGCGGGAAGATCATATTTCATACTCCTGTGACCGGCCAAATATCACTTTTAATAATGTGAAAGCTTCTCTCAAAAAATATTTATTTGATGCAAAGATTATAAAAAACCGAGCCCCTTATTCAGACCCTTTATTTTGCTATGCTTATAATTATTTGTTTTTAATAAGTTTTTTAAAAGATAAATAAAAAAGGGTTTTTACACGAAATCTAAGCTTTAGTGCTTCCAATCAGCGAGTTACCTCGGTATTGTTCCTGTTCACTGCCGTACAGGCAGCTTAGAAAGTTTCGGCGTAGCGACTTTCTGCTGGTGGGTAGTTCACTGCCGTACAGGCAGCTTAGAAAAAGAGACTGCTGTGCAGTAAGAATTGCTTGTTGTTCACTGCCGTACAGACAGCTTAGAAAACAATATTAAAGGCACTGGATCAGATTAATGTGTTCACTGCCGTACAGGCAGCTTAGAAAAAAGCACGCTGGAAACCAATGAACCAAAGACAGTTCACTGCCGTACAGGCAGCTTAGAAAATGCTCGGCGTTGCGAGAACTATCAACTACCAGTTCACTGCCGTACAGGCAGCTTAGAAACAGCAGAACGGCCTGCTTAGCTTCAGCCAGCTGTTCACTGCCGTACAGGCAGCTTAGAAAGTTATCATTCAGAATGAACTTCGTGGTGTTGAGTTAACTGCCGTACAGGCAGCTTAGAAAGCTCCGGCGACAGGCCTTGCGGTTTAACCAGGGTTCACTGCCGGACAGGCAGTCTAAAGATGCTCATTTACTTTGAAGAATTTATGCCAGCTTAAAGCAAAACCGAGCTTGGTAGCTTTTCTCGCAGAAGAATAATGCCCAAAAGTTGACAAGGAAATTTATCGTTAACTGATTGTCAATCAATCATATTGTAAAATATTTTTAAGATATTTGCGCTTATGCCTAAAGTTGCAGCCCGCTCTCTGACACGGCATTATATGTCCTGATTAAAAGGAGATTGCATGAAAGAGTTGGGCTCATTTTTGAATGGTTTCGGGATTGTCATTAACCAGACGACTTCGCTGATTATCATTTTAAGCGTTATTTTTATATTTTCACTTGTCGTACATTTTATTCTGCACGGTATTGTGCTGCGCACGTTTGAAAAACGGGCGAAGTCCAGTCAGCATCTGTGGCTGCAAATTATCACCGAGAATAAGCTTTTTCAAAGGCTTGCTTTAACGCTGCAAGGGATTATCGTCAATATTCAGGCGGTATTGTGGCTTCAAAAAGGCACCGACGTCAGCACAATTCTGATTATTGGCGCGCAGCTTTGGATCATGCTCTATTCGCTATTATCTTTATTTTCACTGCTCGACGTTGTCTATAACCTTTCGCAGAAGCTTACCTTCGCCTCTAATATCCCTTTGAAAGGCATTTTCCAGGGTATCAAATTAATCAGCGCGATTGTGATTGGTATTATGATGATCTCCCGCATCATCGGCCAGTCACCGACTATTCTCATCAGCGGCCTTGGCGCGATGGCTGCGGTACTTATGCTGGTATTTAAAGATCCGATTCTTGGCCTTGTCGCCGGCATCCAGCTTTCTGCTAACCGTATGTTAAAGCTCGGCGACTGGCTTGAGATGCCGAAGTTTGGCGCCGACGGCGCGGTAACGGACATTGGCCTGACTACGGTGAAAGTGCGTAACTGGGATAACACCATTACCACCATACCTACCTATGCGCTGGTTTCTGACGCGTTCAAAAACTGGAGCGGAATGTCGCAGTCTGGCGGCCGCCGCATCAAGCGCAGCATCAATATTGATACCACCAGCATTCATTTTCTGTCGCCGGAAGAGCAGCAGCGCCTGATTAACGCCAAGCTGCTGCAGCCATATATGGATTCCCGCAGCAAGGAAATTGAAGAATATAATCGCATGCATAACAGCGATAGCGTGTCGGTGCTTAATGGTCGTTGCATGACTAATGTTGGTACGTTCAGGGTTTATTTAACAGAGTATTTGCAAAATCATCCGCGCATTCGCAAGGATATGACGCTGATGGTGCGTCAGCTCGCGCCGGGTGCGGAAGGGCTTCCACTTGAGGTTTACGCTTTTACTAATACCGTTGTATGGCTGGAATACGAGGCAATCCAGGCGGATATCTTTGAACATATTTTGCCGTTATCGGTGAGTTTGGCCTGCGGCTCCATCAGTCTCCGACAGGAAACGATATTCGTTCGATAGGGTTGCAGTTCAGCCGCTGAGTTTTTGATGTGAAATAAAAGCTCGCCTGCGTGATAATTCATTCAGGCGAGCTTTTAATAAATTGCTTTTTATTAGCGGAATGCTTATTTTTGGTTTTTGCTCCTGGTATAATTAACCAGCCATTATAAGGGTGTTTAAAAACCGGACGCTATTTAGTATAAATTTATAGGTCTTTATTTATCGTCAGGTAAATAAAAAGTTTCGCTGTTATACCGGTAGCTCAGAAAGCTTTATAGCTAACGTGTTCAACGTCCATGCCCGGCCTGTCGGTGAAACCCTAATTTTGAGTATGCAATTAACTGTTTGATTTTATTGACTTCATTTTAAGCGCCAGAAAAAGGGTGTTTGCGGGAAAAACGAATATTTTACGTCTTGCATCAATCGCTTATAGGTGTAAAGCTTCTGTGCACTGCCGTACAGGCAGCTTAGAAGTACGACGAACTGCTGGCCGAAACCAGAGAAGCGTGCACTGCCGTACAGGCAGCTTAGAAGTAGCACATGGCTACACCGGAGATATGAGAAATGTGCACTGCCGTACAGGCAGCTTAGAAGTGGACGAGTTCAAAGAAGAGGTTAGCCGTCCGGTGCACTGCCGTACAGGCAGCTTAGAAGGAATGACCGCAGCCGGCACAGGAAAAGTGGGGGTGCACTGCCGTACAGGCAGCTTAGAAGATTCCCCCGGGGATAGATGAAAAGTAGCTTTTGTGCACTGCCGTACAGGCAGCTTAGAAGTGCAACGTCTACGTTCAGAGCCGCAATGATGCGTGCACTGCCGTACAGGCAGCTTAGAAGGATAAAGTAAAAGGCATTTTCAGCCGCAAGCAGTGCACTGCCGTACAGGCAGCTTAGAAGATCGTCCGCAGCCGGTGGTTCGGGCTGCCAGGGTGCACTGCCGTACAGGCAGCTTAGAAGGCGCAGACTGGCTGCAAAATCTTCACCGCACAGTGCACTGCCGTACAGGCAGCTTAGAAGGATATCACTTCGTCGTGAGTGAGATATAACCCGTGCACTGCCGTACAGGTAGCTTAGAAGAGGAAACCCGCCGAACGGCAGTTCATTGTTTTCGTGCACTGCCGTACAGGCAGCTTAGAAGTCCCGTTTCTCGATAGCTTCGTCGCTGAAAAAGTCTATTGCCGCACAGGCAGCCAAAAATAAAACCTCACCAGGTTTTCCCAACCAGCCCTCTCTACGTAATAAAAATAATAACCATTTGTTAAGCTTCAAAATTATGCGTTTTTTTGTGAGATAGCTCACATGCAGGGGTTAAGCTAATGACTTAGCCAGTGGAGGCCGGGGATAGTATGAAAAAACCGGACGTTACGCCCCTTAAGGATATTCCCGTTATGCTTATGCCTTCAGATTTAAAAACCATTCTGCATTCAAAGCGCGCCAATATTTATTATCTGCAATATTGCCGCGTGCTGGTTAACGGCGGGCGGGTGGAATATGTTACCGACGAAGGCAAAGAATCCCTTTACTGGAATATCCCTGTCGCAAATATCACCGTAGTGATGTTGGGAACCGGTACTTCGGTGACGCAGGCTGCGATGCGTGAATTTGCCCGGGCCGGGGTAGTAGTTGGGTTTTGCGGTGGCGGCGGCACGCCGCTTTATTCCGGCAACGAAATGGATATTGAGGTTTCATGGATCACGCCGCAAAGTGAATATCGTCCTACTGAATATCTGCAGAGCTGGGTGTCATTCTGGTTCGATGAAGAAAAACGCCTGGCTGCCGCCAAAGCTTTCCAACAAATTCGTATCGAACAAATTGAGCGCCACTGGCTGAACGCCAGAATGCAGCGCGAAAATCGTTTTCAGCTTTCATCCTCCCTGCTTATGGACAAACTTACGCGCTTTCGTACAGGAATCGACGCGGCGGATTCGCAAAATGCGCTTATGTTGCAGGAAGCGCAACTGACTAAAACCCTCTATAAGTTTGCCAGCCAGGCCGTGCAGTACGGCGAATTCACGCGTGCTAAGCGGGGCGGCGGAGCGGATACCGCCAACCGATTTTTGGATCACGGCAACTATCTGGCTTATGGGCTTGCAGCCGTCGCCACGTGGGTGACCGGCATTCCCCAGGGGCTGGCCGTTCTCCACGGTAAAACCCGCCGGGGCGGACTGGTATTCGATCTTGCCGATCTTATTAAAGATGCGCTGGTGTTGCCCCAGGCTTTTATTGCCGCGATGGAAGGCGAAGAAGAACAGGCGTTTCGCCAGCGCTGTATTGCCGGTTTTCAGCAATCGGAAGCGCTGGATTTATTAATAACCTCGTTACATACCACCGCCTCGCGATACGGGCAGCAGCTCGCATGAATATTTTGCTTATCTCTCAGTGCAGCAAAAACGCCCGCGTAGAAACCTGCCGTATTCTCGACCAGTTTGCCGAACGTAAAGGTGATGCAAGCTGGCAAACGGCGATTACTTTTGAAGGACTTGAAACCCTCCGACGGCTGCTGCGTAAAACCGCAAGGCGTAACACGGCGGTGGCCTGTCACTGGATCAAAAAAGGCGGGCAAACAGATTTACTGTGGATTGTAGGGAATCAACGACGATTTAGCGTGACGGGCGCTGTGCCAACCAACAGAACCACGCGCGATATTCTGCGCAGCCAACGTGAGACAGCCTGGCGAAGTACGGAAAGCGTTGCGCTGCTGGCAGGTATCGCAGGGCTGTTTCACGATTTTGGTAAAGCAGGGGCGCTGTTTCAGGACAATCTGCTGGGCGAAAAATGCACGCATCGCTACCAGCCGTTTCGCCATGAGTGGCTCTCCGTGCGTTTGTTTCAGGCGTTTATCGGCGAGCAGTCCGACAAAGAATGGCTGGAAAAACTCGGCGCGCTGACGGGCGATGAAGAAGCTGCCTGGCTGGAGCGTCTGCACCGGGATAATAAAGAGTGGAGCAATAGCCCGTTTATCGACATGCCGCCGCTGGCGCAGGTCGTGGCGTGGTTGATTCTTTCGCATCATCGCCTGCCGCAGTTCCTGGCAAAGAATGAGCCGTCGCTTTCCGGTAGCGAGACCTGGCTCACCGCCCAGCTCAACGTGTACTGGAATGCGTTAAACCACCTTAGCGACTGGCGAGACAGCGATTTTCAGCGGGTCTGGACCTTCCCCAATGGAACGCCGCTGCAAAGCGGCAGCTGGCGTAAAAAGGCGCAGCAGCTGGCGAAGTGCGCAGTGCATGCCGTGTCGTTGCAGGATTTTGGCGCGCTAAACCAAACGTTTACCGTACATCTTGCCCGCCTGGCTTTGATGCTTGCCGATCACCATTATTCTGCTCACGACCCCGTTATGGGCTGGCAGGATAAAAGCTATTGCGCCTGGGCGAATACCGATCGTAAAACCGGCAAGCTGAAACAAAAGCTGGATGAGCATTCGGTCGGCGTCAGTCATCACGCTTTTTTACTTGGACGTACTTTCCCCGGGCTTCGCGGCCAGTTGCCCGCTATCACTCGTCATAAAGGCTTTCGTGAACGGGCGAGGGATGAGCGATTTCGCTGGCAGAACCGGGCCTGGGACGTAGCCGAAGGTCTGCGTGAAGGCTCCCGGAAACAGGGCTTCTTCGGCATAAATATGGCCTCTACCGGCTGCGGAAAAACGCTGGCCAACGCGCGCATTATGTATGCTCTGTCGCAAGAGGAAGAAGGTTGCCGTTTTACCGTGGCGCTGGGGCTGCGCACGCTCACGTTGCAAACCGGCGATGCGCTCCGTTCGCGGCTAGGGCTGGGTGAGGACGATCTCGCCGTGCTGATTGGTTCCCGTGCCGTGCGGGAGCTGCATCAAAGGGAGAATGAGCCGGACACGAGCAGCGTTTCTGCAGAGGAACTGTTCGAGTCGCACCAGTATGTACACTATGACGGCGTCACCAATACCGGGCCGCTGCGCCAGTGGCTGGAGAAGGACACAAAGCTGCGGCAGCTGGTGGATGCGCCGGTGCTGGTGGCCACAATCGACCATCTGATGCCCGCCACCGAAGGCGTGCGCGGCGGCAAACAGATAGCGCCGATGCTGCGCCTGCTGACCAGCGATCTGGTCCTTGATGAGCCGGATGATTTCGATATTAACGATCAGCATGCGCTCTGCCGCCTGGTTAACTGGACGGGGATGCTCGGCGGCCGGGTGTTGCTCTCTTCCGCCACGCTACCTCCGGCGCTGGTCCAGGCGCTATTTATGGCGTACTGCACCGGGCGAAAGGCTTATCAACAGGCCTGCGGCGAACCGGGCCAGCCGCTGAACGTCTGCTGCGCCTGGTTTGATGAAGATGATTCCCGTCCGGGGGCGTTCAGTAACCCCACCGATTTTTATAAAGCGCACTGCGAGTTTGCGACGCGGCGCGCAAAACGGCTGCCGGAAAAACCCGTGCTGCGTAAGGCGGATATCATCAATGTTTCACCTGTCTCTTCCCGCACTGACGCCGTTATAGCCGCAGTGGCGCAGGCTTTTTACCGCGAGATGTTCGCCCTGCACGATAAGCATAACGAGAGCCGCGGCGGTAAAACCCTGTCGCTGGGGCTGGTGCGCATGGCGAATATCAATCCGCTGGTCGCCACGGCGAAAGCGTTGATGGAAATGCCATCGCCCGAAGATTACTGCGTTCACTATTGTATTTATCACAGCCAGCATCCGCTGGTGATGCGTTCCCATATGGAAAAGCGTCTTGATAAAGCCTTCTCCCGTCATGATCCGAATACAATCTGGCAGCAGCCGGAGATTCGCCGGGCGATTGAGCAAAGTTCCGCCCGGCATCACCTGTTTGTCGTGCTGGCAACCTCCGTTGTGGAGGTAGGCAGGGACTGGGACGCCGACTGGGGAATAATCGAGCCCAGTTCGATGCGTTCGCTGATTCAGTTCGCCGGGCGTATACAACGTCATCGGCAAAACATCCCTGAAAGCGTCAATCTGGCGATTCTGAACAGAAATATTCGTGGTTATTGCCATAAAGCTCCCGCCATGTGCAAACCAGGATTTGAAACGGTGGATTTTCCGCTGTCCAGCCATGACCTTACTGAGATCCTGCAACCGGAGCACTACCGCAGTATCAATGCCGCACCGCGGATTCTGGATATCCCGCCGGGAAAAATTGAACGCTACGACAGCCTTGTCGCTCTGGAGCACGGGCGTTCATGGCAGGAACTGCTGGGCAAAAATAAGCAGGACAGAGCGGTAGCGTCGGACTGGTGGAGCAAATCAATGAGCTGGAACGGGGAGCTTCAGCGCCGCAAGCCGTTTCGCCTCTCGCAGCAGGAAAGACAATATTTCCTGCGTATGGAAGAGGAGTACGACGAACCAAAATTTATATTCCGTGACGAAGGTAGCGTCGCGGGCTGGAAAAAGGCAGGCGAGTTTACCCGACAGGAAATGGTGATGGCGGAAGGCGTGTCGGCCTGGATGGCAGATGAATATCAAGAGGTGATGCAGCAGGTTGCAGAAGCCAGAGATATGGAACTAAAGGACGTCAGCGAACGTTATGGGGAAATTAACCTGCGTTTTAAAGACGGGGATACGGAGGCCTGGCTATGGCATCCGTTGCTGGGTGTATTCAAAGATTTTTAATTTGTCGCAACGTCAGGAGAAACTATGTCAAACAAAGGATTGACTACATTTATCGAGGAATATATTGCCGGGCGACGGCAAACCAAACTCGACGTGTTTGATAAAGCGAAAGCAAAAAGGCTGGTGGCTGGAGAGGACGAAAGCGTTCTTCTGGAGGAACGCCGCGAACTGGAGCTGCGCTATGAAACCTGCGCCTGGCTAACGGATGCGGCAAACCGCGCCGGGCAAATCAGCCTTGTTACCCATGCGGCCAAATACACGCACGGCGACTCGAAAAGCAGCAGTATTTTTAGCGCGGTTACGGCAAACGACGGTTATCTTTCCACGGCAACGCTGGATAAACCAGCAGCAGACGCCGTGGGAAACGCAGCCGCCCTGGACGTAGCCAAACTTTTGCAAACCGAAACCGACGGCGATTCACTGCTCGCCTGTCTGCAACGTGGCGATAGCAGCGCGCTGGCAGAACTGGCGGAAAACGATGCACAACTGGCGCAGTGGATAGAAGGTTTTTCCCGCGCGCTAACCACTAAACAACCCACATCTCATAAGCTCGCGAAGCAGGTCTATATGCCCGTAGAAGGCGGCTATCACTTGCTTAGCCCGCTGTTTTCCTCATCTTTAGCGCAGGCGCTGCTCGATCGCATGGTGGCGCTGCGTTTTAGCGAAGAAAGCAAAGCTATCTGGGCCGCACGTAAAAATGGCGAGTGGCACCCGCAGCCGCTGGTGATGTTTCCGAATCTTGCGGTGATGAACTTTGGCGGTACAAAACCGCAGAATATCTCGGCGCTAAACAGCAGCCGCGGCGGGCGCGTATGGCTGTTGCCGTCGGCGGCGCCGCTCTGGGAAACCCAACAGCAACCGCCTGTGAAGATGAAAACGATTTTTGGGCAGGGACCGTTTGAACGTACTACTCGCCAGATTCGCCGCCGCCTGATTCATCTGCTTATCAGTACCGGCAGCGTTAAAAATCACCGCATTCGCCGTCAGCGCGATCGTTATATCGACGAGCTTATCGACCTGCTGTTTAACCTGGCGGCGGATATTCAGCGGGAGGAGTGGGGCGGCTGGACTCGTGATGAAAACTGCCGGCTTAAGGCGCATCAACAGCTGTGGCTCGATCCGTGGCGTGCGAAAAAAGATGAGGTATTCCGGGCGGAACGCGATAAAGACGACTGGCAGGACGCCGTGGCGGATGATTTTGCGCTGTGGCTGAACAGCCACCTGAATCGTGCTGAAATGGCTGTCGGGCAGGTGGAACGGCGCGAGTGGCGGACCCGGCCGCTTTTCCAGCGTCGGCTGCGTGAAATGGAACAGGCCCTGAGGAGCTATCGCCATGAGTAACGTCATTATTTTGCCGTGGTTAACGGTAGAAAACGCTAACGCCGTTGCCGGGCTGACCTGGGGCTTTCCGGCTATAACTCATTTCCTGGGCTATACCCATGCGCTGTCCCGTAAGCTTCAGGCTTCGCATGGTCTGCGCCTTGAGGGCTGCGCGGTGATATGCCATCACCATCAGGTTCACGCTCACTCATCCGGACGTGATTATCAGTTCGCTCTCACCCGCAACCCGTTAACCCGCGAAGGGAAGACCGCGTCCTTTAACGAAGAGGGCCGTATGCACCTCACCGTTTCGCTGCTGCTGGAATGTGAAGGTGAGATAGCCAACGGCGAAATTGGTCTGCGTGAGCTGACAACGCACATGCAAACGCTCTGTCAGACGCAAAAGCTGGCGGGCGGAACCATTACCGGGCTGCGCAATGTGCAGGTCTGTAGCGCCTCCCGTATTAAGCCCTTGCTGTATGGCCTGATGCCGGGGTTCGTGCTGCTGGATCGTTCATCCCTGCTTGACGAGCATTACCAGCAGCTTCGCAAACTTAAGCCGGAAGCTGAAATGATCGATGCCTGGCTCGACTTTGCGGCGTTAAAAATGGCGGCCGAAGGCGGCGAACAGCCGGACGATACCGTGAGCTGGAATTATCAGGCTAAACCTTTTCCCGGCTATCTGGTGCCGTTGATGACGGGCTGGCAGCGCATTTCTCCGCTTTATGTCGCAGGCAGCGTCACGAACGCCCGCGATGAGGAAACGCCGTTCTGCTTTGCCGAAGCCGTTTACGGCGTCGGCGAGTGGCGCGGCGCGCATCGCATTAAAGATTTGACTGAATTGTTCTGGCGTTACCACAACACTGAATCTGGCTACTACTGCCGCGGGCAGGCCCTGCCTGAAGATGAGCCGGAAGAAGACGAAGATCCACGTAACTTTGATGATTTTTAAGGGACGATAAAATGGCTAAAAATTCCGTTATCAAAACCGCATCGGTACTGGCCTTTGAACGCAAGCTGGCAAACTCGGACGCGGTGATGTTTTCCGGAAGCTGGCAGGGCGAGAGCTGGCAGCCGGTGCGTATTCAGGAAAAAGCGGTGCGCGGTACCATTTCCAACCGCCTCAAAAACGCGCTGGTCAGCGACCCGGCAAAACTGGATGCCGAAATCCAGAAGGCCAACCTGCAGCGTGTGGATGTGGCGGCGCTTCCGGCGGATGCCGATACGTTAAAAATGACCTTTACGCTGCGTGTGCTGGGTAATCTGGCAACGCCGTCCGTCTGCAATGATAAAACCTATCAGGATGCGCTCCAGCAAACTATTGAAGGCTATATCAGCGAACACGGCTTTGGCGAGCTGGCGTTACGCTATGCCACCAATCTGGCAAACGGGCGTTTTTTATGGCGTAACCGCGTGGGGGCAGAACATATTCAGGTGACCGTCAAGGGAAGCAAAACCTGGACATTCAATGCGCATGATTTCTCGCTGCGTAACTTTGACCAGCGCGATAACGACATTTTGCAGCTTGCCGCTGAAATTGAAAATGGCCTGAAGGGCGACACCTTTGTGCTGCTGAATGTGGAAGCGTTAGTCCGTTTAGGCGAAGGGCAGGAGGTCTTCCCGTCGCAGGAGCTGGTGCTGGACAGCAACAGCAGCAAAAGCAAGGTGCTTTATCAGGTTAACACCGTCGCGGCGCTGCATTCCCAGAAAGTGGGCAATGCGCTGCGTACCATAGATACCTGGCATCCGCAGGTTGAATCACTCGGAGCAATTGCGGTAGAACCCTATGGCTCGGTAACCAGCCGGGGCATCGCCTGTCGTCAGCCAAAAGAGAAAATGGATTTCTACACGCTGCTGGATAACTGGGTGACCAAAGGCGATAAACCTGCGGTTGAGCAACAGCATTACGTTATGGCGGTATTGATCCGCGGCGGCGTATTTGGCGAGAAATCTGAATAAGGAGCAACGGATGGACAGCTATCAGGAGATCCGGGTGCTGCCGGATCCGGAGTTTCAGGAGTCTATGCTGATGGCGGCGCTGTTTGCCAAACTTCACAGGGCATTGGGTGGCAGGGGAAAAGGAGATATCGGCGTCAGTTTCCCTGAACATGACCGATCGCCTGGCGGCGTGCTCCGTTTGCATGGTAAGCAAGCTGCGCTTAATGAACTTGAGGCGACCGGCTGGCGCGCAGGCTTAAACGACTACTGTGCTGCTTCGCCCGTGCTGCCCGTTCCAGCGATTAAAGGCTGGCGCAGGGTGACCCGCGTTCAGGTAAAAAGCAGTCCTGAACGCCTGCTGCGCCGCTCGGTACGCAAAGGGTGGATAACGGAAGCAGAAGCACAGCACCGGCTGAGCACCATGCAGGTTCAAAGCAGCAAGCTGCCGTTTATTCAGATGAAAAGCCTCTCCAGCAGCCAGGCGTTTCGTCTGTTTATTCAACATGGGGAGCTGCAGCAACAGCAAAGCAGCGGTGGGTTCAGTAATTACGGCTTTAGCGCTGGAGCCAGCATCCCCTGGTTTTGACCTGATAACCGGGTGAAAGTCTCGCCCGGTTAATCACGCGTGGAGTAGCTCAATTTGCGGGTGGGGGATGAATGCTGGCCTGGCGTGAGGCGAACGCCTGCCGCACGCGTTAATTCCGTCAGGGTAGTCAGCGTCGGGTTGCCGTTCTCAGATAGCGCCTTATAAATATGCTGTCTTGCGATGCCCGACTTTTTAGATATTTCCCCCACGTCGCCGCGTGCTTCGATCACGCGACGTAATGCGATGAGGAAAGCGGCAATACCGCCATCTTCATAGATCTCATCAAGCGCTGTTTGCAGGTAAATTTCGGCATACGCCGGATCGGCGCGCAGCTCTTCGATCATTGCAGTATTACGATCTACCGCTGATTCAAATTCGGTTTCAGTTTTATGATTTCAACCTCATATGATAATCCCGCAGGTATTTAACGGCTTTATCCAAATCTGTATTCTGTGCTGTTTTATCCCCACCTGTAAGCAGAAGCATTATTTCACCCTCTTCTATTTGCATAATAGATGCGATAGCCCGGGCCATAATCGATGCGCAACTCCCAAACACCGTCTCTCTCAAACTTATGATCTCCAGAATTACCGGCTTCGGTTCTTGCTACCCGGATGTCAATTTTGGCGGCAGCCCGTATCTCTTTCTTCCGTAACTTTTTATCCAGTCCGTGTAAGGTATTTTGCCTTTCGCGTCCTGATATCTCTTAGCTGTATCAGGCATGGTACATCCCATTCTTTTGGGGGGTGCACGTTGTCATATATAAGCGACAGCGTGTGCAAGCAATACCTCGCTCTGACAGGCTCTTCTTTTTGTAAAAAATGCGTATGACGGTGGATATGCTGAGGTTTAGCCAGACAGATGCCAGATGTGAGTGAAACGGCAAATCATCCCGCGCGACGAGTTTAAATTCGTTGTATTCACAAAACCCTAATTTGAGGGATAAATATAACCCGTTGATTTTATTAGCCTGTATTCGGTGGGCAGAAAAAAGGGTATTCCCATAAAGAATGAACATTTTATGTATTGCATCAAACGGTTATGCGTGTAAAGCTCCTGTGCACTGCCGTACAGGCAGCTTAGAAATGATAACCGAACCATAAAACGCTGGGTTGAAAGTGCACTGCCGTACAGGCAGCTTAGAAAAGCGCCGACTCGTTAACCCGCTGGCGCAGAATGTGCACTGCCGTACAGGCAGCTTAGAAATGTGCGTCGTGAAGCAATGCTTCGAGAGCGAAGTGCACTGCCGTACAGGCAGCTTAGAAATAAAAGTAAGTTGCGCGATTCCTGAAATTGACGTGCACTGCCGTACAGGCAGCTTAGAAATGCTTGTTGCTGCGCTCCCATGCTGTTTCTTCGTGCACTGCCATACAGGCAGCTTAGAAATGATGCACCCGCACCATGCGCTGCACCCGCCCGTGCACTGCCGTACAGGCAGCTTAGAAGATAAAGGCGCTGATAATTTTTTCGCCGTTGGCGTTCACTGCCGTACAGGCAGCTTAGGAAGCCTAAAATGGCCGGATAGATTGACAATATTATTCACTGCCGCGCAGACGGCCTATAACAAAAAAGATGGCGCGCCATATCGACCCTACCAGCAACGTTGTCCTTTGCTGTATCAGACGAAAATGGCGCGCCATCATCTTTTATTTTCCGCAGAGCTACAGCCCCTTGCTGCTCTCTTTCTTCGCTTCTGACGCTTCAACTTCACGATACCAGCGCGGATGGTGTTTCTGCGCCCAGCGGCGGCTCACTTTGCCGACGATCATGCCTTTAATCGAGCCTTTCACCCAGAACGCCATATACATATGGATCAGGATGGCGTGGATCAAAATAATCGCCGTTGTCGCGTGGATAAGCAGGCTATAGCGCACGACCCTGATGGGGAAGAAGTCGGCGAAATAAGGCCGCCAGATGATAACACCGGTCACCAGCAGCACGAAAATCATGCTCATGATGGTCCAGAACATCATTTTCTGCCCGGCGTTATATTTACCGACCTTCGCCACCTTATGTTCGTTGCCCTTAAGCACCTCAACGATGCCTTTTACCCACGGTATGTCGTGTTTATCAGGGATGTTGTGATGCACAAAGCGCGTGAACATAAACATCAGCGCCACGAAAATCAGCACGCCGAAGAACGGGTGCAGAATCCGGCCCATCTGCGGCGTACCGAAGGTTTCCGTCAGCCACTGCAGCGTCGGGAAGAACAGCGCGATGCCGGAGAGCGATACCAGGAAGAAACAGATAACCACCGTCCAGTGACAGGCGCGGTCGATAAATTTCGTCCTGACAATCATTTTGCTCTTCTTAGTCATGGTGCTCCTCCTCGTCTTCATCCACCTCTTCGTTCGGCCCGACGCCCACGTAGTGGAAAATCAGCCCGGCGAAGGTGGCGATAAAGCCTGCCGCCGACAGCGGCTTGAGCAAGCCTTTCCACAGGTTGACTGGCGTATCGATTTGCGGATCTTTTGGCAGACCATGATAAAGCTCCGGCTGGTCAGCATGGTGCAGAACGTACATCACATGCGTGCCGCCAACGCCCTGCGGGTTGTAGACGCCCGCGTGCTCATAACCACGTTTTTTCAGCTTGCCGACGCGTTCATCGGCTACCTCCAGCATCTCCTTTTTGGTACCAAAGTGGATGGCGCCGGTCGGGCAGGTTTTCACGCAGGCAGGCTCCTGGCCCACGCTTACGCGATCCACGCAGAGCGTGCATTTGTAGACGCGGTTGTCGTCTTTATTCAGGCGCGGAATATTGAACGGGCAGCCGGCGATGCAGTACCCGCAGCCAATGCAGTGTTCCGACTGAAAATCAACGATGCCGTTGGCGTACTGAATGATGGCCCCGGCGGACGGACAGGCCTTCAGGCAGCCCGGATCCGCACAGTGCATGCAGCCATCCTTGCGGATAAGCCACTCCAGCTTGCCGTTCTGCTGGGTTTCTGAAAAACGCATCAGCGTCCAGGATTTGGCGCTCAGATCGGCGGGGTTATCGTAAACCCCGACGCAGTGCCCCACCTCATCGCGGATGTCGTTCCATTCCGAGCAGGCGACCTGGCAGGCTTTACAGCCGATACAGCTGGAAACATCAATCAGCTTCGCCACCTCTTCCCTGTAGTCGCGGGCCTGCGGCGGCGGCGTAAAGCCGTTAGTAGCCGAACGCTTGATAATATCCTGAGATTGCATGGACATGAGTTCGCTCCTTACGCCTTCTCAATGTTGACCAGAAACGCCTTATACTCCGGCGTTTGCGAGTTGGCGTCGCCGACGGACGGGGTGAGGGTATTGGCGAGATAACCCTTACGCGCCGTGCCTTCAAAGCCCCAGTGCAGCGGTATGCCGATGGTTTCCACTTCCTGCCCGCCCGCATTCAGCGTGCGCACACGCGACGTTACCACCGCGACGGCGCGGATAAAGCCGCGTTTGCTGCTGACTTTTACATGGTCGCCGCTGGCAATTCCTTTCGTTTTCGCCAGCTTTTCGCTGATTTCCACGAACTGCTCCGGCTGCACGATGGCGTTAAGCCGCGAGTGCTTGGTCCAGGTGTGGAAGTGCTCGGTCAGGCGATACGTGGTGCCCACATAAGGGAACTGCTCGCGCTTGCCCATGCGTTTCGCATCGGCTTCATACAGACGCGCCGCCGGGTTAGAGACCACGTTCGGGTGCAGCGGGTTGGTGCCCAACGGCGTTTCAAACGGCTCGTAGTGTTCCGGGAACGGCCCTTCGGCCAGTTTATTCAGCGCAAACAGACGGCCCAGGCCTTCCTGCTGCATGATGAACGGCCCAACGCCGCTGCCGGGCGCGGCGGTGCTGAAGTCAGGAATGTCGTTGCCGACCCACTTCGCGCCGTTCCATTCGATAAGCATGCGTTTCGCATCCCAGGGTTTACCCTGCGGGTCAGCGGAGGCGCGGTTATAGAGCACGCGGCGGTTCATCGGCCATGCCCATGCCCAGCCCAGCGTGTTGCCCAGTCCGGACGGATCGCTGTTATCGCGGTTCGCCATCTGGTTGCCTTTCGCAGTCCAGCTACCGGTATAAATCCAGCAGGCGGATGCGGTGGTGCCGTCGTCGCGAAGCAGCGCGAAGGAGTCCAGCAGCTGGCCCTTTTTCGCCAGCAGATTTCCGGCCGGATCGAAGAGATCCTCTAGCGCGTAACCGTTGTTCTCTTTGGCAACTTCTTCAGATTCCGGGTGATCCGGCCGATCGTAGTGCCAGCCCATTTTCAGCAGCGGCTCAGCGCCTTTCCCGCCTTCCGTGCGATACATCTCGCGCATGCGGTGGTACAGGCCGGCCAGAATTTCGCCGTCGTTACGCGCTTCGCCCGGCGCATCGGCACCTTTCCAGTGCCACTGCAGCCAGCGTCCGGAGTTGGCAATCGAACCGTCTTCTTCGGCAAAACAGGTGGACGGCAGGCGGAATACTTCGGTCTGAATACTCGCCGGATCGACGTCGTTCATCTCGCCGTGGTTCTGCCAGAAGTTGGAGGTTTCGGTCACTAATGGATCGATAATCACCAGATACTTCAGCTTGCTCAGGCTCGCGACGACCTTGTTTTTATCCGGGAAGGAGGCGACCGGGTTAAAGCCCTGGCAGATATAGCCGGTGACTTTGTTGCGGTCCATCATGTCGAAGTATTTCAGCACGTCGTAGGTCTGATCCCACTTCGGCAGCCAGTCGAAGCCCCAGTTGTTTTCGCGGGTCGCGTCGTCGCCGTAGAACGCTTTCATCAGGCTGACGAAGAACTTCGGATAGTTGCCCCAGTAGTTCACCTGGCCTGGCAGCGTCGCTTTTGGCGTGTTGGCGGCCAGATAGGTTTGCAGATCGGTGTGCTTCTCAGACGGCAGGGTCAGATAACCCGGCAGGCTGGTAGAGAGCAGACCCAGATCGGTCAGGCCCTGGATATTGGAGTGTCCGCGCAGGGCGTTTACGCCGCCGCCCGCCATGCCCATATTGCCGAGCAGCAGCTGGATCATCGCCATCGTACGGATGTTCTGCGCGCCCACGGTGTGCTGCGTCCAGCCCAGCGCGTAGAGGAAGGTGGTCGTTCTGTCGGCCGCGCTTGTGGAGGCCAGCACTTCGCACACTTTCAGGAAGTCCGCCTGCGGGGTGCCGCAGATGTGCTCCACCACGTCCGGCGTATAGCGGGAAACGTGCTCTTTGAGCAGGTTCCACACGCAGCGCGGATGGTTCAGCGTTTCGTCGCGTTTCGCATAGCCGTTTTCATCGAACTGATAGTTCCAGCTCGTTTTGTCGTACTGACGTTTTTCTTCGTCGTAGCCGCTGAACAGGCCGTCATCAAAGCTAAAGTCGTCGCGCACCAGCAGGGCGGCGTTGGTATAGCTTTTAACGTATTCAGCGTTGATTTTGTTGTGGTTAATCAGGTACAGAATTACGCCCGACAGGAAAGTAATGTCGGTGCCGGAGCGGATCGGCGCGTAGATATCCGCCACCGAAGCGGTGCGGGTAAAGCGCGGATCGACCACAATCAGCGTGGCGTCGTTGTTGTTTTTGGCTTCTATCGCCCAGCGGAAACCCACCGGATGCGCTTCAGCGGCGTTGCCGCCCATCACCATCACCACGTTGGCGTTTTTGATATCAACCCAGTGGTTGGTCATCGCACCGCGACCAAATGTTGGAGCAAGACTTGCTACCGTTGGTCCGTGTCAGACGCGTGCCTGGTTATCAACTGCCAGCATGCCCAGCGAGCGGGCAAATTTCTGCGTGAGTATTCCGGTCTCGTTGCTGGCCGCCGAGGCGCACAGCATGCCGGTGGAAAGCCAGCGGTTCACCGTAACGTTTTGTTCGTTTTTCTCAACGAAGTTCGCATCGCGGTCATCTTTCATCAGGCGGGCGATGCGCTCAAAGGCGTCCTGCCAGCTGATGCGCTGCCATTTATCTGAACCCGGCGCGCGATATTCCGGGTAGCGCAGGCGGTTATCGCTGTGGATGTAATCCAGCAGGCCCGCGCCTTTCGGGCAGAGCGCGCCACGGCTGACCGGATGATCCGGGTCGCCTTCAATATGAAAAATGCTGGCTTTGGCGTTTTTTGCGCCGTCGCCCAGGCTGTACATCAATAATCCACATCCTACGGAACAGTAAGTACAGGTATTGCGGGTTTCTTTTGCGCGCAGCAGCTTGTAGTTGCGCACTTCCGCAAGCGCGGCGGCTGGAGCAAAGCCCAGCATCGCCGCGGTGGTTCCTGCCATTCCGCCGGCACAGATTTTAAAAAATTTTCTGCGGCTGACGTCCATCGTAACCTCATTGTCATGACAATAAACGACGGCGAAAATAGCAACTGGGGCAGGAGGTATATTGAGTGAAATCAATCCGCTATGGATTGGGTAGAGAAACACCTCTTAATGAGTAGAGAAAGTGGGCGTTTAATAACCATTTTCGGTGTGTGGGTTTGGCGGCGCGGGTTACGGGCACTTTTTTGCAAAACGATTTATGCTGCACAAAAAATAATATCGCTACGTGGGTGGCGCAAAACGATAAAAAGGAAGAAGGGGTGAAAAGCAGAACGTTTCTTTGTTTAGTGATTTTTTCCACGGTGATGATTTTTGGCCTCTGGGGCTGGGCGTGGTACGTGGGCGCAGAGCCGGAGAAAATAAAGGCGATAACCAACCAGCCGCTGGCCGATATGTTCAGCAGCGTGAATGCCCTTTTCGCGGGCCTGGCGCTGTGCGGGGTGATCCTGACGGTATTCCTGCAAATCCATGAATTACAGGAGACCAAAAGCGAGCTGGCTAAAACGGCGGAGGCAAACCGGGCGTCAGCGGAGCATGCGAAAGAGAGTGCCGTGGTGAGTTTATTTCAGACTTACTGCAGCGAATATTTCCAGGGCGTGAAGAATGCCTCGATGAATGTGTTGATCCCGGCGATGGCGAGCCGTGACTATTTCGAATTCATCGTTTCACGTTTTTATGTCGCGGAGCAAAAAGATCTGCCTGACGAGGCCTGGCAACGTATTGCTCTGGTGACCCGCTATAAAAACCTGGCTGACTTCAGGGCAGGCGAACAAAACGATCGTTATAAGCTTGATGAGCTAATCAATTTTTTTTCTATCCTGGCTCACCAGAACAATGCTACGGACGTTATCGGACGCTGTGATTTTTCCTGGGCCTGGTGGCGGCCGATGTTCTGGATGATCGCCATCGCCCAGCAAAAGCGTTACGCGGAAAACGATGCGGTGCGCAAATATGCGACCAGGCCGCATTTTATTGATGCAGTGCGTAAAATTGATGCGGCCTATCAGCTTATCCCGATAAACTCGGCAACGGATCTCGTCGAACTGATTGCCGATCATCCGAAGCTGAATGCCGCCTATAAGCTCGACCCGGCTCATAAGGATGCGGCGCTTTGGTCTGTCGATGAAAAATAAGTTTTTATTCCCGGCTTTATGATGCCGGGAATAATGGAGGGTTCTATTTCTCAGCCCAAAGCTCGCAGTGTTCCCGCACCAGTTCCGTCAGCAATCCTCCTCCGGCGATGAAGTCACGGATTTGCGCGGTGTCGCTGACGTTTTTGCGAATGGAGTCGTGTATCGCTTCCAGCGCGCTTTCGCCGTGAAGCTGCGCTGCGTAAGGCGCAAGCGTGTCGAGCAGAGGCAAAAGATCTTCGGCAATAGTACGTTGCTCCCCGGTTCGTACATCCGTCAGCGTGCCTGCCAGCCCGTATCGACATGCCTGGAAGCGGTTGAAACGGTAGAGCAAATAATCTTCGGAACGCGGAACGAACGGGCGTTCGCTCAGCAGCCAGTGCGCAAGGGCCTGGATAAAACCGGCGATATTTATCGCCCGGGTGATGGAAAGCGGGGTGTCCATTACCCGCACTTCGACGGTGCCAAATTTGGGGCTGGGACGAATGTCCCAGTGCAGATCTTTTACCGACTGGATAATGCCGCTGGTTTCAAGGCGCTGGTACATCCAGGTGAATTCCTGCCAGTCGCTGACGAAGGGAGCGTGGCCGTTATCCGGAAAAGCGGAAAAAATATTCAGTCGCGAAGAGGCCCAGCCGGTATCGGAGCCCTGGATATAAGGTGAAGAAGCGGCAAGGGCAATAAAATGCGGCACAAAACGCGACAGGCCGTGCAGTAAATAGATGGCGTCCTCTTCGTTTTGACAGCCCACGTGAACATGTTGCCCAAATACGGTGGCCTGTTTCATCAGGTAGCCGAACTGCTCAAGGGTGCGGTTATAGCGTTCGTTCTGGCATATTTCCTGCCGCTGCCATTTTTGCCATGGATGCGTACCGCCGCCGCAGATCGCCAGATGGTGTTTGCCGGCCGCCTGCAACACCCGATGGCGTAAATCCGTAAGCTGCGTCCTTGCCTCTTCCACGTCTTTGCACACGTCCGTGGCAATCTCAAGCATGCTTTCGGTAATGTCGTGCTTTACCTCGCCTGCGCTGATACGGCCTTTAAGATCCTTAATCAGCAGCGAGGAATCCTGGCTCAAATCATAGGTGGGCGGATTAACAATCTGCATTTCCAGTTCAATGCCGAGCGTGTAAGGATCGGAGTGCTCAAAATCGGTCAGAGGCATAGCGCTATCCCATTGTGTCAGTTGATTTCCTGAGATAAGTATAGACAGCAGCAGAAAGTTTCAGCGCAGCGCAGGCCGCCAGCGTTCACCTGAAAAACAACGCTTATCCGCGCTCAACCGAAAACCACCTGCGCCAGACAAAGCGAATGACAAAATACTCAATCACGCCTAACAGCAGGAACCATACGCAGAAGACGATCGTGTAAAGCTGGTTAAGGTCAAGCAGATGAAAAGTATCCAGCAGCTTTTGCGCAAGCGTCAGGGTGAGCAGAGGGGCGGGGAGCAGCAGGCAGGATAAGAAAGCCAGCAGCAGGATGCCGCCCGCGCTCAGCAGGGATTCGAGGGGATGTTTCATGTCGTGGTGATCCGGTGTTATGAAGCCAGCGTTAAAGAGGGGCATTGTCCGGGAAACGGCGCTGGGGTGCAAACCAGTTAAGGTTTTGTCCGTGCAGGTTTGATATCGCTAAACGAAGAAAAACTGATTTATTTTTAGCGCAATAGCTTTACTGCTAATTCATGGCTGAACCCGGGTAATTCTGAAAGGTTTTTATTGTCCATTGTAATTACCTCTATATCTCTACATGAATTTTGGAGTTTCCGCATTAATCTTATAAATATTATAGGTATTTTCACTTTTAATATTTCTGTCTTGTAATGCAGTTCCATTTTAATTTGTTCTCCGGCAGCATGTCTGGAACCAATGGCAGAAATGTAACCAATTTTCATAAGTTCAATATCATCAGATTAAAGAGATTGCTCAGTTCTGGATGCGATGCCGTATCCGCGTCCGTACAGAGCGTCGCACCATATCCTCTCAAAGGGTTCAGACGATTATATTAAACGGACTGTAAGCTCACCCAAACTGGCCCCTTTTAGAGGGCCTTTTTCGAGTTGGGGATTAGATGGTTTCGGCAAATCGAGGCTGTTTCAATATATTTTTCGCCAGCGTAGCTTCCGCAGCCTGCTGTTTACGAATTGCCTTCGTTTCATGATAGTGCTGGGCACTTGCAGTTTCGATAAAGTCCACATCATTACCCGCCACATCAAATACGGCTGCTTTAATATCTTCCAGACTCACGTTAAAGAACTCTTTACGCTTGTTCACAAGGTTGGTGCGCTTCTCGCTGAAACGCTGGTGAAGCGAAGTCTCCATGGCTGGAGCATCATCACTGTGGATCATGGCGTGGACATCGAACAGGAACGGTACAGAGGCACTACCCAACTCGTCTATGCGGTCCTGTGGATCAAGTCGCCGAGTCATACCAATTTTAAAGACGTTCTCTCCAAATGAACCGATATTAGAGATAACGTAAACGTGACCGCGCTTGGTCTGCTGCGCCATGCTCAGGGCTTTCTGCCCTTTCAGCTCGGCTTCGGTCAGGGCGTCTTGCAATGCGTCGATCTTCTTCTGATATTTTGTCGCCTGTTCAGCAGTCATTTTCGCCAGTTTCTCGGCCATTTCTTTGCGTGCTTTAGCCAGGGCTTTCTGGGCACGGCGTTCTTCTTCTTCGGCTTCACGGATGGCACGGTCAATCTCAGCCTGAGCTTTACGTTCTTCAGCCATTTGGGCACGGATTTCGCGTTGTTCTTCTTTTTCTTCCTGCTTCCTGGCGCGGTATTCAAACGTGAGTTGTAGCTCTTCAATTTTCAGATCGCGGTAAGCGTGGTTGATGTGAATTTGGTTCACTTCGTTCAGCTTGTTCAACACATCAAAAGCTTTGTAGATACGTGATTCCATGGTTGCCACGTTCTTAAAGCTGGTGTTGGCAATGGCTGCATCACATTCGCCGTTAAACGCACGGGCGGTCATGTTGATGCCGCGTGTGGTCATTTTCTTACCTTCGGTCTTCGAGCCGCTTACGGTCCATTCAGTAGTGCAGTAGATGGCACCCAGCGCGGACTTTACACGCAGCATATCTTTCTGGCGCTGACGATTAGCACGTATAGCGTCCTGGAAGGCCTCAGAGGTATCAAAGTCGAAGTGCGGGGCATAGAACCCCATTTCGGCAAAATCCATGTCGTCTTTGTAGATGGACAGTGCGTCTTCCAGCTCGTCAAAGATTATCTTCTTATCGCGATATGAAGCACGTAGCTCATCAATTTGTTTTTCAATTTCAGCACATTTCGCGCGTTGCGTTTCCACGGAGGCCAGTGCTTCAGTACCAAGGTGCCTGGCGGCGGCCCGCGCATCAGAAAGAATGACATCGGCACGTGCGGTGATAGTTTTCGCATCGGCTTCGCTGGCAGCGATAGTGCTGGCCGCTTCGGTTTTCGCTTTATCCTGGAGGCGCTGCGAAACGAGTTCTAGCTCCCGAGCGGCGCCTTCAGCAACGTTTATGATGCGCTCGGCTTCGGCTTCGGCATTCGTGATAGTCGCATAACGCTCGAGGCGTGCAGCTTTGTCTGCGGCATCTGCTTTAGCGGCTTTTAATTTTTTGTTATTTACCGCCAATACGGCCAAAATGGCGATGAAAGCGATAACCCCTGCGACTGAGTAATACATGACGTTCATTGAAATTAATCCTGTAAGGTTATACCTATTGTGAATGAGATAAACGCATTTCACCCGTTTGTTTTTTTGTAATCGAAATAGGGAGATATAAAGGCGAGCATGGAGCCCTGCAGGCGGTCGGTATCATGGTGCCAATAAGCAGAAGCATTCATTTTTCTGAGGCTGAAATATCCAGGCTATGAAATATATTCCTCCAGGCGTCATTAGTGCTAAACATTTAATGGGGCTGTTACTGAACATATCAGTAAAATTCTGCGACGTTGATGGGATAAGGCATGGCTGAACCTTTATAGTTACGCACCAGCCTTGCTCTTAGCCATTCAGCGCAGACTTTTACCATCATATATACCAACAGGTATTACTTGCTGCTGGTGAATGTAAGCAGACTCAGAAAGAGTTTCGACGCGCTAAAATCAGCCAGCTTGCTGAATTTAAGGCATAAAAAAAGACGTCAGTTGACGTCTGCGTACTTCGAAATGGTACGCCCTACAGGGCTCGAACCTGTGACCTACGGCTTAGAAGGCCGTTGCTCTATCCAACTGAGCTAAGGGCGCACTTCAGAAGTGCCGTTCCGGATTATGCGTATCATTCGGAACGCTCGGATTATACGGTCAGTGCCTTTCTAGTCAATGGCTTTTCAACCACCTGCGCGACAATTGAGCATAAAGACCGAACTTTGCCTGACAGCGAGCCTGGCTTCTGACAAAATACCGGCAACCCCCTCCCTTTTTGATTACAGACGGAATTATCTGACTGATGGCAGCAAAGATTATTGACGGTAAAACGATTGCGCAGCAGGTACGGCTTGAAGTTGCTGAAAAAGTTCGTGCCCGAATTGCCGCTGGAAAACGCGCCCCGGGTCTTGCCGTGGTGCTGGTTGGCGAGAACCCTGCGTCGCAGATTTATGTCGCTAACAAACGTAAGGCTTGTGAAGAGGTCGGTTTTGTTTCCCGCTCTTACGATTTGCCGGACACCACCAGCGAAGCCGAGCTTTTAGCGCTGATCGACTCTCTGAACGCAGACGGCGAAATTGACGGCATTCTGGTTCAGCTGCCGTTGCCTGCGGGCATCGACAACGTAAAAGTGCTGGAGCGAATCGATCCGGATAAAGACGTGGACGGTTTCCATCCGTACAACGTAGGCCGTCTGTGCCAGCGTGCGCCGCGCCTGCGTCCCTGCACGCCACGCGGTATTGTCACTTTGCTTGAGCGTTACAATATCGATACCTATGGCCTCAACGCGGTAATCATTGGCGCGTCCAATATCGTTGGCCGTCCGATGAGCATGGAGCTGCTGCTGGCCGGCTGCACTACCACCGTCACGCATCGCTTTACCAAAAACCTTCGTCACCACGTTGAGAACGCCGATTTAGTTATCGTTGCCGTCGGCAAACCGGGCTTTATTCCGGGAGAGTGGATCAAGGAAGGGGCGATCGTTGTGGACGTTGGCATCAACCGTCTGGAGAGCGGCAAAGTGGTTGGCGACGTAAATTATGATGAAGCCGCAGCCAAAGCCTCGTATATTACGCCGGTTCCGGGTGGCGTAGGCCCGATGACCGTCGCCACTCTTATCCAGAATACCTTGCAGGCCTGCGAGGAATATCATGATGTCGATGGAGTATAAAATGGCGACCTTCTCATTAGGAAAACACCCCCACGTTGAACTGTGCGATCTGCTGAAGCTGGAAGGCTGGTGCGAAAGCGGCGCGCAGGCGAAAGCGGTGATCGCCGAAGGCCTGGTGAAGGTGGACGGCGAAGTGGAAACCCGCAAACGCTGTAAAATCGTTGCGGGTCAGACGGTGAGCTTTGAAAGCCTGAGCGTTACCGTTCAGGCTTAAGATTTGCCCCGCATCTTAACCCTCTCCATCAGGAGAGGGTTCAATCCGGTAGTATCCCCATTTAAACCCCCACAAAAATGCTGGTTAAAACCTGCGCAGCTTCAAATATTCGATAACAGTATGGCTACAACCCTGTTTTTTAGTTGCCGGAAAAAAAGCGTTTCGTCACTATAAGTAGAACGTTCTACTAGAACGTTCTACTTACCATAAAAACGCGTAAAAAACGCGATGGCAGCGTCAACACCGGGGGATTATCTATGAGTGTGTTATCGAGCATTACAAAATCGTTATCCAGGCTGTCAATGATAGGGCGCGCGTTAATGCTGCCTATTTCACTGCTGCCTGCTGCGGGTCTGTTACTGGCCTTCGGCGATAAATTCCATTTACCACTGATGATGAACGCAGGCGGGGTGATCTTCGATAACCTGCCGATGCTCTTCGCCATCGGTTCTGCAGTAGGGCTGGCGGCGGAGTCCGGGATTGCGGCGTTGTCGGCGGCGGTATCGGTCTTTATCATCAATATGACTATCGGCACGGTTCTGCACATCACGCCGGAAATGGCGGCGGCGGGCGGAAAATATGCCATGGTGGTGGGCATCCCGACGCTGCAGATGGGCGTCTTCGGCGGCCTGATTTCCGGTATCCTCGCCGCGTGGTGCTATAACAAATTCCACACCATGCAGCTTCCCGAATTCCTGGGGTTCTTCTCCGGCAAGCGTTTCGTGGCTATTGCCACGGCGTTTCTCTCCTTCCTGCTGGGCATGGCGCTGCCGTGGGTCTGGCAGTACATCCAGTCGGGGATTGATTCGCTCTCGGTTATTGTCAACGGCGACAACCAGGCGTTATCCACCTTTATCTTTGGCCTGACCGAGCGCGCGCTCATCCCGCTTGGCCTGCACCATATCTGGTATCCCTCTTTCTGGTACTCGTTTGGGGAATACACCACGCACGCAGGCCAGGTGATTCACGGCGACCAGACAATCTGGTTCAAGATGCTGGAAGAGGGCGTGAAATCCTTCAGCAGCGACAGCTACCAGAATGCCGGTAAATTCATGCAGGGCGAGTTCCCGCTGATGCTTTTTGCGCTGCCGGCCGCGTGCCTTGCGATGTATCACGAAGCGAACAGTAAAAATAAGAAAATTGCCTCCGGTATTCTGTTCTCTGCGGCGCTGACCTGTTTCCTGACGGGCATCACCGAGCCGGTTGAATTTACCTTTATCTTTGTGGCGCCGATTCTGTACGTGTTTAACGCGATTATGGCCGGGCTGTCTTATATGTGTATGTACCTGCTGCATGCGCATATCGCCAAGTCTTTCTCCGCGGGCATGATTGACTATATTTCCTTTGGCATTCTGCCGTCGTTTAACGGCTACCAGACTAACTTCCTGATGGCGGTTGTGGTAGGCGTGCCGATGGCGCTGATTTACTACTTCACCTTCCGCTTTGTGATCCGTCGTTTCGATGTGAAAACGCCGGGCCGCACGGAGGTTACGGCCAACGTCAGCGACAAAACCGATGCCGAACTGGCTGGCGATATTATCGGTCTGCTGGGCGGCGCGGAGAATATCAGCTCGGTTGGATCCTGCATCACGCGCCTGCGCCTTGAAGTGGATAAGAGCGATAAAGTTGATAAAGACGGCCTGAACAGCCTCGGCGCGCGCGGCGTGGTATTTGTTGGCGACTCAGGTATTCAGGTGATATTCGGCGCCCGAGCGCAGTTTATCGCCCAGACCATGTCGACAATGATGGCTAAATAACGTCCTTAAAAGATCGTGTTAGCCCCCTGTATGCTTACCGGGGGCTTTATGGTATTGATAACAAGGAAATTTGCATGGAAGGAGCGGGATGAAAAAGGTCAATATCATTGATGTAGCCCGGCTGGCCGGCGTCTCCGTCTCGACGGTGTCGCTGGTGCTGCGCAATAAGGGAAAAATCTCCGAGGCCACTATCGACAAGGTCAACGCCGCCATCAAGCAGCTTGGTTACGTCCATAATACGGCGGCGGCAAATCTGCGCGCAAATACCTCAAACCTGATTGGCCTGATTATCCGTGATTTTTCCGACTCCTTTTCCGTGAAGGTGACGGCAAGCGTAGTGCAACAGCTTGAGAAACAGGGCTTCATGGTATTTCTTGGTCAGCCGCAGGATGAGGATCGGCAGCTCCGTCAGTGCCTGACCTCTTTTTCTCAGCAGGGCGTGGCGGGGGTGATTTACCTGAATGCAAACCATGGCTCGTCTTCCGTTCCCGAGGTGATAACGGAATGTCCGCTACCGACGGTCATTATCTCTGAATCTTCCGTCATCAGCGCCAGAGACGTTATCGGGCGTGATAACCGTCAGGCCGGGAATCAGGCAACGCGTTATCTGATTGAACGTGGACACCGCAATATCGCCTGGCTTGGCGGAACCGCCGGCTGTCTGATTCGTCAGGAACGGCTGTTGGGCTATCGCGGGGCCCTCGCACAGTACGATTTACCGTTTCGCGAGGAGTGGGCGCCGGCCTGCGATAATGATACGCTCGCGGCGGCTACGGCAACTCGCCTGTTGCTTGAGCAAAGCAACAAAATTACCGCCATTCTCTGCCATTCCCCTTCCGTGATTATCGGTTGCCTGAGCGGCATCCAGCAGGTAGGGCGCACCGTGGGCAAAGATGTGTTTCTGACCCAGCAGGTTTCATTGATTGGTTTTGAAGATATGATGCATATCAATCTGACGTCGCCTTTGTTCAGCTACGTCTCGGCATCAAGCGAAGAAACCGGACGCCAGGCGGCGACGCTTATTATCAATAAAATAAAAGCGCCCACCTTACCGGCGCAAAAGATCGTTATCTCCGGCGAACTGGTACTGCGCGAATCGGCATAAAATTCCTTTATTCTTTATCAATTAATTAGCTCTCCGAAGTTCATTTTATACTTTCGCCCTCCCGTGAAGAGATAGCTCTGTATTTAAAAAGGGCGTTACCGGATTTTAACGGCTTCCCTTTTATTTTTTCAGTTTGTGAGTGGGCAGCGTTTTATATTGCAAACAACGGGGCTTTTGGACAGAATGTTTCTCCCTGCCACCTGAGTTTCCTTTAACTATGTTAAAACCTCTTATCTTCGGCCTGCTTATCTGTCTGAGTTTTTTTAGCGGCAGCGTTCTGGCGGTAAATTGTCAGCGTGCCAGCACGCCGCTGGAAAATACCGTCTGTAACAGCAACAACCTGCGCTGGCTGGACAACACCATGACGCTCATCTATCGCACGATGCTTATCAAAAACGACCCCGTAAAAGTACGCAAAACGTACACCCAATGGGAATCATCGCTGGGAAACTGCACCACGGATAGCTGTATTGAGCGCGCCTATTATGAGGGGATCGGCAAAATCTCTGATGTGGATAGTCTGTTCGACTGGCAAGGGCAGTGGTGGAATATGCGGGCGCCCAACATGAGCGGGGGGACGATACAGTTTAGCCGCAGCGCTGAATGGACCGTTACCATCGATATGCACGCGTGGGCCGGATTGAATAAGGATGACTTTACGGCAGAGGCGCGCAAGGTATACGGCATGGCCGTCGTTGAAAAAATGAAAGATACCAGCAACTGCAAGCTGCTGATCATTCCTAAAAAAGACGGCTCTCTTCAGGTGCACAGTAACGCCGAATGGGGCTGCCAGTTATCGATGCCTTCTGGGGTATTCCTCGACGGGCGATACGAAAAAGCAGAAAGCGATCCCCGCCCTGGCCCAACGTTGTTTACGATGGGGATTTTTGACAATCAAGCGCTTGATAAACAGTTCCATCTACTTACCGGAGAGGATTATCAAAAATTTGTTGAAACCGCGAACGTATTTATCTATCAGGAAGATATTGACAACATTGGCGCACGGGTCCTGTCGATGTGGGTGCGCGGAGCGGCGAATCGCCGGACGGCAATTATTATGTATACCCCGGCAGGAAAAATCTGGGCGGCGCGTATCTCGCCTTCGGCAAAGGGTGAACTTCAACTGCGCTATTACACCACAGAAAATAAAGACATGAAGTACATGCCGCGTACCCTGGTGAGCTGGAAAATGCGTTATTTTGATAACCAGTTTTAATCAGCGTATATAATATTCAACGCCCTCCTTTCTTTTATATCTTGCTAATCTGGCAGGATATAAAAGCTTATTCGGCACCTTTTTGTATGATTAATCACCGTTAATAACTTTTGTAATTGATTGATTTTAATGGATTAATGTTTTAATACCCATTAAAAATAAGACTCTTCCTGGTGCCTGAGTATAATGGCCTGCATCGAATGCTGTGATGTTGTAGTCTTCGTCAGTCAGATAGTTTAATTACGTTGGTGACGTCTTATGAATATCGTGGTTAATTGGGAAACCGGCAATGAAGAAGATTTTATTGCCAGCGCTCCCGCCAGTATAAATTTATTTGCGCAAGCCCGTCGTGTAGCACAGTTTAATGTGCCGGTGCTGATTACCGGAGAAACAGGAACCGGAAAAGAGTGCCTTGCAAAATATATTCATGAACATGCCGTCGGGAAAGGCGCGCCTTATATCGGCGTTAACTGTGCCGCTATTCCTGAAAACATGCTGGAAACTATCTTATTCGGCTATGAAGAAGGCGCATTTACCGGGGCCGCCGCCAGCGTGCCGGGTAAATTTGAGCAGGCGAACGGCGGCACATTATTACTTGATGAAATTGGAGATATGCCGCTGGCGTTGCAGGCTAAATTATTACGCGTGCTGCAAGAGCAGGCGTTTGAACGGCCGGGAAGCCACCAGCGCATTCCTTTGAATAGTCGCCTGGTAGCCTCAACCAATAAAGATTTGCAGGTTGAGATAGCCGCAGGCCGTTTCCGGCAGGATCTGTTTTATCGTCTTTCAGTGGTGCCGATGCATATCACGCCGTTACGCGAACGCGAACAGGATATCATTCCGCTGGCGCTGCGCTTTATCAATAAATACCGGGCCTTCCGCCAGGGTGAAATCCGCCTCGGCGACGAGGCGCGCGATGCGTTACTGAGCTACGACTGGCCGGGCAACGTGCGCGAACTTGAGAATGTCATTCAGCGCGGGCTGATTTTGTGTAACGGCGCGCAAATGACTCCACAGGATTTTGGCCTGCTGCAGAAGGAGACCCGTTTAGCGGCAACGACTGCCGCTGACGTGATGCCTGTATATCAGGAAACGCAAAGTGGCGGCGTTCGTGGGGCGATGTCCGCCATGCGTAACGTCAAGCTATGTGGCCGCATGGCGGAATACCAGTACATCATCGATTTACTGAAGCGGCACAAAGGCAATAAATCGAAAACCGCAGATTTTTTAGGTATCACCCCGCGGGCATTGCGTTATCGGCTGGCGTCAATGCGCGACAAAGGGCTTGATACTGAATGTTACTCCTGATGCCGGCAGGGATAAAAAAGTAAAAGTTTCAGTATCAGGCGGCGCTAAGCTGACCCGGAAGCAAGCCCGGCCGCAACGCATCATCGATGTAACGGATACAGAAAGATCATCCCGCTCTGACCAACCACGGCAGGCTGATCTTTCAGCTGCAACGGTTCCATCCAGATATCCGAATGCAGCAGCAGATCGACCAGGCCATCGATCATTAATCCTGATCGGGTGGTGCTTGAATAAATGGGCGTATAGGAAAAGAACATTTTTCCATCATCAAGCCCCACCCGGGTGAACTTACCTTTAAGCACAAAGCGGTTATCGTCCGGGCTGGTAATGGTCGTCAGGATAGTATTGCCGACGGTCTGCATACCTGAGTCGTAAATCTCTTTGCGTTGCGACATCAGATCGTAGAATCCCAGCTGGATCACGCCCTGAACCTTTTGCGGAAGAGGCGGCTTTGCTGGCCATATGAAGAACATCATCGCTATTAGCATCGCCAGCAACAAGGCACCGCCGGATAACCACCTATTCACCGGAACAGCCAGCCATTTCATTCAGCTTCCTCTTTGTTTCCCGCAGGATTAGGTTGTTTAACTGCACGCTATCGATACGCCAGTGATAGATAGCCATGGCCAACTGCTTGTTGTCGCAGCGGCTCTCTATGGAAAAGGTGTAGTTCAGCGTCTGATCGATACTCAGATAATAGACATTCATCGTGCTGGCCTGCGCTTTGAGCATTTGATTTAGCTGATAAAGCGTGTCCTTTAGCTTATCGTAAATCTGGTCTTTGTTACGATCCGGGTTGCTGGCTGGCACAATCTTGTAGATATGAATATTGCTGTAGACATTGGCCTCCTGCTCATTCACCAGCAGGCGATTTTGCCGGCCTTCCATGAAATACCACATGCCTCCACAGGCTATCAGCGCGGTCAGTATCACCACGATCAGCACAATGAACAGGCGGCGATAATGCTGCGCAGGGACATAAGGCGATGGCGAAATAATGCCCGCAGGCCGCTCTCCGGTCGGTTCTGCCGGGAGCGTTTGCCCTACCGAAGCAGCATGGTCCTGCTCCGGCAAAGTAACTAAGGTGGGCTGCCGGGCGGTTAAAGAGAGGAGCGAGTCCTCTGCAGGCAATACGTCGTCATTTTCTTTGACTTCATTTTCCGCTTTAATTACCGAGCAGCAATATTTCGCCTCCAGCAGATAACCTTTTTTAGGTATGGTTTTGATAATCCTCTGGTGTTTGCCATCGTCTTCCAGCGCTGAACGCAAAGCGTGAATCGCATTCGGTAAGCTGTTATTACCAATGACTCTCCTTTCCCAAACCAGATTGGTCAGCTGTTCGCGGGTGAGAATGACCCCGGTATTCTGGATAAATACCTCAAGGAGTTTTAATTGATACTCACCTAACCTTTTTCGTTCGCCGGTGGTCAGATGAAGAATAGAGCCGGAAGGAATATCGATTAACCAGTTATTTACAGAGCAATAGGATTTGTTCATTTTCAATAGCGGCAGTAAACCATTCCTGTAGGTACAAATTGATTTTAGCTGGGCCCAAAAAAAGCACAACTCATAATGAAATCTAATCATTAAGGCCGTTCAGCACTCATTATTAAACGGCTGCTCGCGGCGGGTGAAATTTAAGCGCCGCCGGCGCCTGGCGCGGTGATTATTACCCGCAGCAAGAGGGCAACAGAAGCGCGCCTGTGATCGGAGCGGCGCCAGGAAACAGCCTTGCTGCTGCCTTTTTACGCTATAAAAATGTACTGCGCAACTTATAACCTTGCGAAGGTTCTTATGCGTTTTTAAGAAGGCGCAGGGCAGGTTAATAACTATCATTTTTTGTAACCAAAATAAATTATTATGAATGCTATGTTGCACCTTCGATCGTCTGAAGCGATTTTTGTGTTTTTCTGTAGTTATAATCACATTGCGGAAATGGCCAGAGTATTTAAACTGTTTAGCTGGCCTGAAGTTTAAGGCTGGAAGGATATCTGGCGGAGGGGTTTTTATTGCCTTGCTTGCTAAGGCAGCGCTGAAAATAATATTAAACAGCAGCTGAAGAATTATTCAGGAAAATATAATTAGATAAGCTTTGCCTATTTTCCGTTCACCGGTTCGGTGGTGATATAAACCACCGCTTCCCGGTGAACGGAGCCCGTTAGCGATGGAACTCGCCAGCCGCCTCCGGCTGAAACTCTAACGCCAGCACTTCGAGGTTGGTCTGGTTGCCGTTTGGCAATACCCAGTTAATCGTATCTCCTACGCGCAAGCCCAGCAGCGCTGCGCCAACCGGGGCCATCACGGATAAGTGATTATCGCTGTCCGTCAGGTTAGCGGGATAAACCAGCGTGCGAACATGCTCTTCGCCGGACGACAGGTCGCGGAACTTCACGCGGCTGTTCATAGTGACCACATCCGCAGGGATCTTTTCCGGGCTGCACATCTCGGCACGGTCCAGCTCCGCATTCAGCGCCTGCGCCACCGGAAGGGTAGCGTACTGCGGCTGCTCCAGCAGACGATCGAGACGCTCGGCATCGAGGTCGTTAATGATGATGGCAGGTCTGGACATAATTCTCTCCGTGTAAAAAACAGGCACTCATGTGCGTGGCATAGAAACCGTACAAAGAAAAACCCTCACCGTAAACGATGAGGGTCTGGTCTTTACCGATGATACTGAGCTTAACCGCTGGTTAAAAGTGACCTGAGTCACAAACACGTATCCTCAGCTGATTACAGAATGATACTGCCTATCAGCGCAAACAGGAAGGCGATGGTGCCGATCAGGGTTTCCATCACGGTCCAGGTTTTCAGCGTGGTCTTCTCGTCCATCTCAAGGAAACGGCCAACCAGCCAGAAGCCGGAGTCGTTAACGTGTGACAGCACGGTAGCGCCACCGGCAATCGCGATGACGATAAAGCACAGGTCGAACTGGCTCAGGCCAGCCGTTGCGGCAACCATCGGTGAAACCAGCGCTGCGGTCGTTGTCAGAGCAACCGTTGCGGAACCTTGTGCTACACGCAGGGCGGTAGAGATAACAAAAGCTGCAACGATAACCGGCATACCGGTATGGGAGAGCACGCCAGCCAGCGCATCGCCAATGCCGCTTGCGCGCAGAACGCCACCGAACATACCGCCTGCGCCCGTCACCAGGATAATGCCGCAGATTGGGCCAAGCGCGCCGTCGCATACCTTTTCCAGGTGCTGACGGGTATGGTTGCGGCTAAAGACCAGCAGGGCAAAGAATACGGTGATCAGCAGCGCGATTGGCGTTTTACCCAGCATACGCAGGAAATTCACCAGCGTATTATCGGCGCTTACCCAACCCAGCACGGTCGCGGTATTCAGGCCGGTATCAAGGAAGATTAACACCAGCGGCATGAGCAGAATGGAAAGCACCATGCCGAACGACGGCGGCTGATGGTTAACGTCGGCTTCAAGGCTGCCCAGGAATGAAGAAGGCAGTTTGATATCAAACTTCTTACCCGCGTACTGGCCGTACAGATAGGCGCCCAGATACCAGGTCGGGATCGCGATAACCAGGCCGGTGATTACCAGCAGGCCGATGTTTGCGCCCAGCAGTTCGCTGGCGGCAACCGGGCCCGGATGCGGCGGCACAAGAGCATGCATAACGGCAAACGCACCGGCTGCCGGGAAGGCATACTTCAGGGTCGAGCCGCCAAACTGTTTTGCCACGCTGAAAATAATCGGCAGCATAACAACCAGGCCGGCGTCAAAGAAGATGGGGAAACCGAACAGTAGCGAAGCCACCCCCAGCGCGAACGGCGCACGGTGCGCGCCAAATTTACCGATAAGCGTATCCGCCAGCACTTTCGCACCGCCGGAAATTTCCAGTAAACGACCAATCATTGCGCCCAGACCTACCAGCAGCGCAACGCCTGCCAGTGTGCCGCCAAAACCGGTCAGCAGCGTCGGGACCACTTTATCAAACGGCACACCGGTCACTAGCGCGGTGGCGATACTTACAAAGGTTAACGCCAGGAAAGCGTGCACTTTAAAACGCATGATAAGAACAAGCAGGAGCACCACCGCGCAGGCTGCAATCCCTAGCAGGGTTCCCGCACCGTAATGAGCAGTTATTTCGGTCATAATAATTATCCTCGGGCCGAATTTCAGGTGAAAAGCTGTTAAGCATAATTCACTACGTTTCTGATACCGGTAACATGATATCGGTAACATTGCCTGTTCGGGAACGGGGGCGGTAATATTTGTTAACATTCTGCGAGCAAGGTCAAACTATCAAAATAAACACCGTAAAATGAGATCCAGCAGATTGCTCCTCATAAATAAACCTGCCTTGCGGCCAGTCCGCTTCTGAGACCGATCTACGTGAAGATTTAGAGAAAATGGCTATCCCGACGCTGATGATCCACGGCGATGAGGGCCAGATTGTACCGTTTGAAACCTGCGCTAAAGCCACGGCTCAGCGGCTGTCTGACTCGCAGTTTAAGGTCTAAGAGGGCGGTTTCCACGGGATTTGCACCACGGAAAAATACCGGGTGAATGCTGATTTGCTGGCCTTTTTGAAAAGCTAAAAACTACCGGATGATGCCTTGCTTATTCATCCTGCCGTTTTACGCAGGAAGGATAAGCGACTGGTGTTAAAGTTTACGCGAAGTAAAGCTATCGCTTATCCGTTTTGCCGCTTTCCGGCATCATTATTTCCTGCAAAATCTCATAACGCTGCCGGGGAGAAAGCCAGATCAATCCCAGCAGTTTTCGTTTTTTTCCTTCCCGTTCAAACTGGGCTTTAAGCTGGAGCAGATAGCGTCTGGTTGTGTTCACAGTGACCTCCGTATTTGATACGACAAGCCTAATCCCACAAACCCTGAAGTAATAGTGAAGCGATCGTTTTTACTCTTCCGTATTTATTCTGCTGCATAGCGCGTGTCGGCTAAAAACGTAATAAAAAAGCTATATCCGTGCAGTAGCTCCAGATTTTGCACAAAGTTTAGGCTGCAATCTTGCCGCTTGGTCAGATCGTTAACTAACGTTCTGGATGTCATGGCTATTTTTACGCCACCTCCGGTTACGTCTGACAAAAGAGGACAAAATGAAAAAGCTGACGTTAAGTCTTATTACCTTAGCGCTTGCGGGCATCACCAACGCCGCGCTTGCCGATACCCTGCGCATGGAATGCCCGATTTCCCCCGGCGGTAAGGAATACTGCAACTACGTCAAAGACCGTTTCGAAAAGCAAACCAGCAACAAGCTGGAATTTATCGAATTCCCGGCGGCCTCGGATGAAAAACTGGCGCTGCTGCAGCAGCTGTTCGCTGCCAAAGATGAAAAAGCGGTGGATCTGTTCCAGTCCGACACCATCTGGGTAGGGCTGCTCGACAGGCAGACGCTCGATTTAACCGATGCGGTTGCCGACATGAAAGACGACTTCTTCCCCGGCCCGTGGGCGAACGACACGGTGAACGGTAAAGTGAAAGCGATCCCGGCTTATCTGGACACCGGCGTGCTCTACTACCGCAAAGATCTGCTGGAAAAATACAAAGAGCAGCCGCCGAAAACCTGGGCAGATCTGACGCGTATCGCTACCAAAATACAGGCGGAAGAGCGCAAGGCCGGCCATAAAAACTTCTGGGGGATGATCTTCCAGGGCAAATCGTATGAAGGGCTGACCTGTAACGCGCTGGAGTGGATTAACTCTTACGGCGGCGGCACCTTTATCGATGAAAAAGGGAACGTGACCATCAACAATCCTAAGGCCGCAGCGGCGCTGGATATGGTCGCAGGCTGGATCGGTAAAATTACGCCGAAGGGGGCGCTTGGCTATAAAGAGGAAGAGTCCCGCGCCGTGTTCCAGAACGGCGACGCGCTGTTTATGCGCAACTGGCCTTACGCTTATCTGCTCTCGCAGGGCGAAGACAGCCCGCTGAAAGGTAAAGTTGGCGTGGCGCCGCTCCCGGCCGGGCCGGACGGCAAATCTGCCAATGCGCTGGGCGGCTGGCAGTGGTCCGTTAACGCCAACACCAGAAACAAAGAGGCGGCTATCGCCTTGCTGAAGATCCTGACCGATGCAGAGTCGCAGAAAATGCAGCTGAAATATCTTGGTTTTTCTCCGACACGTTCCGCGCTCTATGAAGACAAGAGCGTTCTGGAAACCGCGCCGCATCTGACGATGTTTAAAGAGATCTTCGCCAACGCGGTGCCACGCCCGGCAACGGCGACCAAAAGCCAGTATCCGCGCGTCTCTAACGCCATCTTCAACGTCACGTTCAAAGTACTTAACGGCGGCACTGACGGGAAAGCTGCCGTGGCGGATCTGCAAAAACGCCTGGAACGCGTGAAAGGCAAGGACTGGCATTAATTGGCTCATTCAGGCTATCAACAGCGCCGCCGTCGTATCGCGTGGATACTGGTGGCTCCCGCGCTTGTGTTGCTTGCACTGGCGGCCGGCTGGCCGCTGGTGCGTACCTTCTTCTTCAGCTTCACCAATGCGATGCTCGATAACCCGTCCGAGTATGAAATGGTGGGGCTGGCGAACTACTACGCCAGCAACGCCGGCGACAGCAGCGGGGTGCTGGTCGATCCGCTCTGGTGGCAGGCGGTAGGCAATACGCTGTGGTTTACCGTGATGTCGGTTGGTCTTGAATTGCTGTTCGGCATGCTGCTGGCGCTGCTGATGAATCAGAAGTTTCGCGGCCAGGGGCTGGTGCGCACCGCCATTCTGGTGCCGTGGGCCATCCCGACCATTGTGAGCGCCAAAATGTGGGGCTGGATGTTCCACGATCAGTACGGCGTGGTGAACGATCTGCTGGCGAAGATCTTTGGCTATCAGGCGCATCTGGCGTGGATTGCTGAACCGTCGCTTTCCATGTGGGCGGTGGTCATCGCCGATGTCTGGAAGACCACGCCCTTTATGGCGCTGATGCTGCTGGCGGCGCTGCAGCTTATTCCCAACGATCTTTACGAGGCGGCCCGGGTGGACGGCGCCAGCGCGTGGCAGCGCTTCAGGCGCATCACGCTGCCGCTGATCATGCCCGCGATGATCGTGGCGCTGATCTTCCGCGTGATGGACGCCATGCGCATCTTCGATCTGATATTTGTGCTGACCTCTAACAGCGAGGCTACGATGTCCGTCTCCGGCTACGCGCGCGAGCAGATCGTCTCCTATCAGGACATGGGCGTGGGCTCCGCGGCGTCGGTGCTGGTGTTTATAATGGTGGCGGGCATTGCCGCCTGCTTTATCCGCGTCTCACGTTTAAACGAGAAGGAGAAGCGGTAATGAAAACCACTCGTCGGCAGCGCAAATTCGCGCAAAATTTTGTGATATATGCCGGGGCGACTTTCGCCGTGTTGTTCTGCGTATTCCCGTTTTACTACGCGATTGTGACGTCGTTACGCACCGGCCAGGAGCTGTTTTTACCGGCCTATTTACCCAGCGGCTACCACTGGCACAACTACGTGGTGGCGCTGGTGGATAACGGCATCGCGCGCAGCCTGATGAACTCCGTGCTGGTGGCGACTATTACCGTTGGCATCTGCCTGCTGGTTTCCATCACGGCTTCATTTGCCCTGGCGCGCGTGCAGTTTCGCGGCCGTAAGTTTTTGTTGTTCACCATTCTTTGCGTCTCGATGTTTCCACAGGTGGCGGTGCTGACCGGCATGTTTGAGCTGGTGCGTTTCCTGGGGCTTTATAATTCACTCGGCGCGCTCATTCTCTCCTACACCACCTTTTCGCTGCCCTTTACCGTCTGGGTGTTAACGACGTTTATGAAGTCGATTCCCGTGGAGCTGGAAGAGGCGGCGATTGTCGACGGGGCGAAAACCTGGACCATCATCCGGCGAGTCTTCGCGCCGATCCTTGCGCCCGCGCTGGTCACGACCGGGCTGCTGGCGTTTATCGGCGCGTGGAATGAATTCATGTTCGCGCTGACGTTCATTATTTCCGGGGAGAAACGCACCGTGCCGGTGGCGATAAGCATGTTCAGCGGCGCCTCCACGTTTGAACTCCCCTGGGGCAGCATTATGGCGGCCTCGGTGGTGGTGACGCTGCCGATAATCGTGCTGGTGCTCATCTTCCAGAAACGTATTGTCAGCGGGCTGACCAGTGGAGCGATTAAGGGATAACTATGGCGCAACTCGTACTCGATAAAATCCAGAAACGCTACGGCACCTCGTCAGAAGTGATTAAACCCCTCGATCTTGAAGTGAACAGCGGGGAGTTTGTGGTGGTGGTGGGGCCATCCGGCTGCGGCAAGTCCACGCTGTTACGCATGGTGGCGGGGCTTGAGGAGATCAGCGGCGGTGAGATGCGCATTGACGGCACGCGGGTTAACGACGATTCCCCGTCCGAGCGCGGCATCGGCATGGTGTTCCAGTCTTATGCGCTCTATCCGCACATGACGGTGTATCAGAACATGGCGTTCGCGCTGGAAATGGCGAAGCTGCCGGGCAAGCAGATCGACGAAAAAGTGCGTGAAAGCGCGCGCATTTTGCAGCTGGAGCATTTACTCGACAGGCGACCTAAAGATCTTTCCGGCGGCCAGCGGCAGCGCGTGGCGATTGGCCGGGCGATCGTGCGGGAACCAAGCCTGTTTTTGTTCGACGAACCGCTGTCGAACCTGGACGCCTCTTTACGCGTGCAGATGCGTATGGAAATCGCCGCGCTGCACAAGCGCATCAACGCCACCATTCTCTACGTCACCCACGATCAGGTCGAAGCGATGACGCTTGCCGACCGCATAGTGGTCCTCAACCAGGGACAAATCGAACAGGTGGGTACGCCGCTCGATCTTTACGATCGCCCGGCGAACGAGTTTGTCGCGCAGTTTATCGGTTCGCCAAAAATGAATTTGATTCCGGGCGTGCTGACTTACGGTGGCGAGCAGCGCAGCGAGGTGATGCTTGAGAACCGCCAGCAAATTATTTTGCCGATAGCAAGCCCGGGAGAAGCGCAAAGCGTGCGGCTGGGGATCCGCCCTGAACATATTCAGCTTACCGAGCTTGCCCAGGCGGACGTCGAGGGGGAGGTGCTGTTTGTGGAGCATATGGGCAACGAAACGCTGCTCTACGTCAATAGCGGTTACGGTAGCGAACCGTTAGTGATGCGCCATACTGAAAGACTCGAAATCAAACCCGACCAGCGTATCGGCCTGCGTTTACCGCCGGAGAACTGCTACCTGTTTGACAGCGAAGGGAAGGCTTTTATGCGCTTTTAAAATGGTGGATGGCGCTGCGTTACCGAATATAAATGGTGGATGGCGCTGCGCTTATCCCCCCTACAAATGCATTCAGACGTAGGTCGGGTAAGCGCAGCGCCACCCGACAAAAAATAGAAAAGAATATAAATGGTGGATGGCGCTGTGCTTATCCACCCTACAAATGCATTCAGACGTAGGTCGGGTAAGCGCAGCGCCACCCGACAAAAAATAGAAAAGAATATAAATGGTGGATGGCGCTGTGCTTATCCACCCTACGAATACATTCAGACGTAGGTCGGGTAAGCGCAGCGCCACCCGACAAAAATAGAAAAGAGTATGAATGGTGGATGGCGCTGCGCTTATCCACCCTACGAATGCATTCAGAAGCCGGTCGGGTAAACGCATCGCCACCGGATATAAATGGTGGATGGCGCTGCGCTTATCCACCCTACGAATGCACTCAGAAGCCGGTCGGGTAAACGCATCGCCACCGGATATAAATGGTGGATGGCGCTGCGCTTATCCACCCTACGAATGCACTCAGAAGCCGGACGGGTAAACGCATCGCCACCGGATATAAATGGTGGATGGCGCTGCGCTTATCCACCCTACGAATGCATTCAGAAGCCGGTCGGGTAAACGCATCGTCACCGGATATAAATCATGGATGGCGCTGCGCTTATCCATCCTGTAAATGCACTCAGACGTAGGTCGGGTAAGCACAGCGCCACCCGACAAAAAGGAGGGAAGAGGTGGAAAAAAAATGGTGGCATAACGCGGTGGTGTACCAGATATATCCGCGCAGTTTTATGGACAGCAACGGCGACGGCATCGGCGACCTTGCCGGTATCATCAGCAAACTCGACTACCTTCAGCAGCTCGGCATTAATTTAATCTGGCTTTCGCCGGTCTACCGCTCGCCGATGGACGATAACGGTTACGACATCTCCGACTACGAAGACATTGCCGCCGAGTTCGGCACCATGGCGGAGATGGAAGCGCTGATCCGCCAGGCGAAACAGCGTGATATCCATATCCTGATGGATCTCGTCGTCAACCATACCTCCGATGAACATCCCTGGTTTATCGAAGCGCTGAAATCCCCGGATAGCCCTTATCGCGACTTCTACATCTGGCGCAAACCGGCGGCCGACGGCGGCCCGCCGAACAATTTCCGTTCCTATTTCGGCGGCAGCGGCTGGGCGTATGACGAGGCCAGCGGCGAGTATTATCTGCACCAGTTTTCTAAACGGCAGCCGGATCTCAACTGGGACAATCCCCGCGTGCATGAAGAAGTCCACGCCATGATGAACCGCTGGCTGGACAAAGGGATCGGCGGCTTCCGCATGGACGTTATCGACCTGATCGGAAAAGAGGTGGATAAGCAGATTATGGCGAACGGTAAAAATCTGCACATGCTTATCCGCCAGATGAACCGCGCCACATTCGGTAAAGGTGACTATGTGACGGTCGGCGAAGCCTGGAGCGCCTCGCCGCAGGATGCGCTGCTTTACAGCGCAAGCGATCGCGAAGAGCTGTCGATGGTTTTCCAGTTCGACCATATCAAACAGTTCTGGGACGAGCAGGCGGGCAAATGGCGCAGCAAACCGTTTGTGCTGGCGAATTTTAAAGCGGTGATTGAAAAGTGGCAAACGGCGCTTGCCGACCGCGGCTGGAACTCGCTGTTCTGGAGCAACCACGATCTGCCCCGCGCCGTGTCGAAGTTTGGCGATGAAGGCGAGTTCCGCGAAGCTTCCGCCAAAATGCTGGGCACCGCGCTGCACTGCCTGAAAGGCACGCCTTATATCTATCAGGGCGAAGAAATCGGCATGACCAACGTGCGCTACGCCACAATCGACGAGTATCGCGATATCGAAAGCCTTAACCTCTACAAAGAGCGGCTGACGGACGGCTTCAGTCACGATGAGATGATGACCGGGATACACGCCAACGGGCGGGACAATGCGCGCACGCCAATGCAGTGGGACGACAGCCCGAACGCCGGATTCACCACCGGTACGCCGTGGATTGCGGTCAACCCCAACTATCGTGAAATCAACGTCGCCGCAGCCCTGGCCGAGCCGGATTCTATTCTCTGGCATTACCAGAAGCTGGTGGCGCTGCGTAAGCAGTATCCGATTCTGGTCTACGGCGATTTCAGGCCCATACTGAAAGAACATCCGCAGGTATTCGCCTGGTTAAGAACGCTTGGTGAAGAGCAGCTGCTGGTGGTGAACAACTTTACCCGCGAGCATCTCACGCTTGATATTCCGCAGGAAATGCAGGCCTGGCACGGCGAATGTCTTATCAGCAACTACGCGCCGCGCGACCAGCTGGCGGTAAGCCTTGAGCTACAACCTTATGAATCATTTGCATTACTTATCGGGAGGTAACGATGGCGAACTGGTGGAAGGAGGCGGTAGCCTACCAGATTTATCCGCGCAGTTTTAAAGACAGTAACGGCGACGGCATCGGCGATCTGAACGGCGTCACCGAGAAGCTCGATTACCTGCAGGATCTCGGCATCGATCTGCTCTGGATCTGCCCGATGTACAAATCGCCTAACGATGATAACGGCTACGATATCAGCGACTATCAGGCCATCATGGATGAGTTCGGCACCATGGAGGATTTTGACCGCTTGCTGGCAGGCGCTCATGAGCGCGGCATGCGGCTGATTATCGATCTGGTGGTGAACCACACCTCCGACGAACATCCGTGGTTCCTTGAATCCCGCTCCTCACGCGATAATCCAAAGCGCGACTGGTACATCTGGCGCGATGGCAAAAACGGGGCGGAGCCTAACAACTGGGAAGGGATTTTCAAAGGTTCGGCCTGGGAGTTCGATCCCCAGACCGAACAGTATTTCCTGCATCTGTTCACCCGCCGTCAGCCCGATCTTAACTGGGAAAATCACGACATGCGCGCAGCGGTGTACGACATGATGCGCTGGTGGCTGGATAAAGGCATCGACGGCTTCCGCATCGACGCTATCGCCCATCTGAAAAAAGAGCCGCTGCTTGCCGATGTCGCTAACCCGGACAAGCTACGCTATGCGCCGTCGATGAAAAGCCATCTGAATTACGATGGGCTGCTGGACTACGTGGACGATATGAGCCGCAACGTGCTCAAACATTACGATATCGTCACCGTCGGTGAGATGAACGGCCTGTATGCGGATCGCGCCGAGGAGTGGGTTGGCGAGCACCGCAACAGACTGAGCATGGTATTCCAGTTTGAACATGTGCGCCTGTGGGAACCGGAAGAAGGGCTACGGCCGGAGCCTGCCGTGCTGAAGAAAATCTTTACCGCCTGGCAGGAGGCGCTGGAAGGAAAAGGCTGGAACGCGCTCTATGTCGAAAATCACGATCTGACGCGCATCACGTCGCGCTGGGGCGATACCGAGCACCACTGGCGGGAAAGCGCCACCTGCATCGCCGCGCTTTATTTCCTGATGCAGGGCACGCCGTTTATCTATCAGGGCCAGGAAATCGGCATGACCAATACCCGCTTTGGCGGGGTGGAAGATTTTGACGATGTATCTGCGAAAAATATGTGGCGGGAATTAGCCGGGCAGGGCAGAAGCGAAGAGGAGATCGTCGCATTTCTGACCAATACAGGGCGCGATAACTCCCGTACGCCGATGCAGTGGAATAACTGGCCCAACGCCGGATTTAGCGACGGCGAGCCGTGGTTCCCGGTCAATGCCAACTACGAGATGATAAACGTCGCCAGCCAGCAGCAGGACCCGAATTCGGTGCTGAACTTCTATCGCGCGCTGATCCAGCTGCGCCGGCAGGAACAAACGCTGATTTACGGGCGCTACGCGCTGGAACTGCCGCAGCACGAACAGATTTACGCCTATCGTCGCGAGCTAGCAGATGACAGATTCCTGGTACTGTGCAATATGTCTTCGAAGGCCGCCAGCTGGTCGGATATGGAGCTGTCGCTTCAGGGGATGCATTGCGTACTGGGGAATTATCCGCGGGTGGATGAGGATTACAGGCTGCACGCCTGGGAGACCCGGGTTTACAGGATTTAAGCAACAGAATGGAAGGCGGGACATTCATAACCATTTTACGGCAGATAGCGCTTACTCACCCGGTGCAACGCCCTTTCCAGGGCGGGTAAACGAACCCTGGTCGGTAGGGATGATGATTTATCTCTATGGGCAAACGTGGCGGTATGCGCACAGGCAGGCTCGCTGGTAATTGCCGCATTGCTAACCTTAACGCTGCCAAAGCACTGCGATCTGACGCCGGAAGAGAACCGTAAGCCAGCCGCAGGCGAGGCACGCGTTGCGGAATAATCAGTAACCCACTGCATCCAGGCGGAACTGCTTAGGGCAGCTGCCTGGATTTTTTTGCGTGGCGAAGGAGGCGCCGCTTAGCGCGTCGTTAATTTTGTTCGCCTTAAGCGATACCTGCATTTCCGTCAGATACGCCGGATTGCCGTTACAGGTCAGCTTTACCGCCTTCACCGCATCGCTTCCCCAGCTTTTATCCAGCGCTTTATTGAACGCTTTTCGCGTGACAACTTTGCCATAGTTTTGTGCCAGGAACTCGCCGAAGGGGCTTTGTCTGGCCTGCGCGTTAAGGCGCACCATAGCGCCAAAGTAGGCGTTCGGGTCAAAGCCGAAACAAGCCCCGTGCTTTGTAAACTCGTAGCGTTCCAGGCATGACTGGCCGCCCGCGCCCGGCATCACGCCAGAAAGCTTTGCTGCCATATCGGCTGATAATTCCGCAGCCGGAGCGCTGCATTTTTGCGCGCTGCGGGCCTCCGCCATATTCGGAACCGGACGTGTGGCGCAGCCGTAGCGCATCCAGCGTTTGTTATCCACGCCGCGTGAGGAAACTGATTTCGGCAGGCCGGGCCACAGGCCGTGTACCGTAAGGAATGCCCGCTTGTCCGCCTGTTCCCGCTGGAGCTTGCATTCGCCGGGCTCTTTCCGGTTACGCTCATGCATGTTCTGACAAAAACCTGTCTGCCAGGAGAGCGCCAGCACATAGGTGTCAAAATCGCCGTACTGTTTCGGTTGCAGAGGCCCGGCGTGGGCAAGCTGGATAGCTGCAAGGGTGATGCTCAGGACAAGCGCGTTTCGCCACATAATGAGGTTCCGTCAGGTGATAATTTCCAGAAGTGGCTTATTAAACCATAAAAAAAGCGCCTCACAGAGGCGCTTATTCAGCGGGGCGGGATCAGGGAACCAGCGCTGCCGAAGGCACCAGTATTTCAGTGGCGATAATCACCACTAACAGACCTACGCCAATCGGCACCGATGTGCGTTTAACCACTTCGAACGGGGAGATTTTCGCCATTCCCGCGACGGCGACCACAACGCCGGAAACCGGGGAGATAGTGCGGCCCAGGTTAGAGGCCTGCAGCATCGGGATGGCGAGGTATGCCGGGTTGATGCCCGAGGAGTGGGCAAGCTTTGGGATCATCTCAACGAAAGCATAGAAAGGCGCGTTACCGGAACCGGTGGTCATCGCCGCCAGCATGGTCAGAATCACCAGCACCAGCATCAGAATGATGCTTGCGGAACCAAACGACGTGGCAATCGAGATCAGGCTCTGGATAAAGCCGATGGTGCTCAGCCCCTGCGCGAAGACGCCCGCTGCAACCAGCAGTATCACCACGTTAGCAAAGGCGTCTGCCATGCCGCGATAGCACACTTCAAGCCCCGAAAAGACGCTTTGCGTATTGAAGCTGCGGAAAAACTCGATCAGCGCCGCCAGCAGAATGCAGATAACCAGAATGGTAATAATATGCAGCTGCGGGCCCCATTTGCCGTCAAAGATCAGCACGCCGATGATGGGGGTGAAGGGAAGAATGGCGTAGAACGACGGCGAGGTGGTCTGGATTTCGCTGATGTCGAGCACTTCATGGCTGATGTGCTCTTTTTTATCCAGGTAGCGCTGCCAGAAGAAGTGGGCGATCGCCATCGCAATAATGGCGGCGACGGAAATCGGCACGGTCGTTTTAAAGGCAAAATCCACCAGCGACATTTCAGCGGCTTTGGCGGCCAGCACCACATCGCCGGAAGTCGGGGAAAGAATAATCGCCGCCGGCGAGGCGCATATTGCCGCTGCCGCGCCGCGGCTGATGCCCACGTTGACCATCACCGGGAACAGCGTTGCCATTAACAGCACGCCGAGGCCGGTTGCGGAAGAAACCGCCAGCGACATCAGGCACGCCACGAAATAGGCGGCGATCATCAGAATATAGGGCGAATTAATAAATTTTAGCGGTTTTGAGGCGAGCTTTACCACCATATCGTTGGCGCCAATATGGGTCATATAAGCAGCAAATCCGCATAGCATCATAATCATCATGCCGAGATCGCCCCCGCGACTCATCAGCAGGATTTTTACGTATTCGACAATATCGGTTGCGTTATAGCCGGTGCTTTCAGCGCTGTCAGGCAATACCTGATGACCCATTAAGGCGCTGACGATCAGTAATAGCAAGCCGCCGACGAAGAGCACGCCGGTGGCGGAGTAGCCCTTGATGATGTAGCGAGCTACGCCAACGATCACCACAACCCCAATAAGTAATTCCAGAAAAGTAAGCATAATGTCCCCCGTTGCGCCAGCCGCGGTTAGCCGGGCCGCACGCAACCGAATGCCTGAAAAATAACCAATAGTCGCTTTTGCCGTATTCTGCAAAGCGGTAAAAATGTGCCTGAGCGATTAACGCGGTTTTCTGATAAGCATCAACTTTCAGACACTCGGTTCAGCGCTCGTAACGCTTTTGCTGGCAACTTTGCAATTATGACATTTACTTATTGCTTATCGTTATGGTTATTTGCCGTAAATAACGCGATAAGAGGCGGTTTGGTAGTCATATAATTAAATTTATATTGCCGGTTTGTTAATTAAAACCCTGAACGTAAAGCAGGCTAAAAAACCTTTATTTGTACGCTGTTTTTGTTCCACTTCCGCCTGGTATGCCGGGTGAAACGGCAAACGGCAGCCAGAGTGCGCTCTCTGAACTGGCCGATATTACGATTATCGACGGCCCGCCAGTGCCGAAAAGCGAAAATGCGCGCCAGTCTATCTGGATTGACGTTGACCTGCGCGGACGCGACCTGAAGTAGCCAGTGAAAGAGATGCAGAAAGTTTTATCTGAACAGGTGATATTACCGCAAGGCCGCGTCCTTATCATGGTCGGAATAATTAGAATATCCCAAACGCGCAGTCGAGAAATTAAAAAGCGTTTTAACTTTTACGTTGCCGATCGTTTTCATACTGTTTTATATGACATTTTCCCGGGTTAGCTGTGCAGTATTAATTACGGGGGATTTAAGTTTTTTATTAACAGGCGTGGCCGGATGCTCTCTTTTGGGGATATAATTTATCCGTGGCCGGTGCCGTTGGTTTTATTGCTTTAGCCGGATCGGCGGCTGAATCTGGCGCTATTATGGCGCTTTATTAAAATCATGCTTTCGCTAAACATAAGGCGTCCGATCCTGATGGCGGAAACGAGATGCTGATGCGCGTAATTCACGAAGATGCGGTGCTGCGCGTGCGGCCAAAAATCAAGTCGGTAGCGACTAGCATGCCGGTTATGTGAGACGACGCCGTCGGGTCGAGAATCATGCGGCGTCTGTCCCTGGCGGAACGCTCGTCGCACCTTTGCTCTCCACGCTGGCGATTCCGGCGCTGCAGGTATTATTTAAAAAAGAAAAGTAAGATATTTCCCAACTCTCTGCCATAAATAAAATGTTAAGGGGAATTGACTTTAATGCGCGATATTTGTTAAGCAGCTAGCGCGCTGAAATATATTTACACTATGGCGGTGATTTTAAGAAAAACCTACCATCCCATTTAGATTCTATTAAATTAAAATTTAGTAGGCTTTAGATTGAAACTTAATGTGGTATGGCGTTGTGAATTTGAACAATAATTTATTGGCTTTTATTTTATTTATTACTTTCCTGGTTGTTACTCCCGTCACTTTTGCGGCAGAGCAGGGCTTTTTCAGCAAAACCTGGGATACCTTTTCTGCAAACGTTTCAGAGACCTGGCGCAATCCTGAGCATTACGATCTCTATGTTCCGGCCATTACCTGGCATGCCCGTTTTGCCTATGATAAAGAGAAAACCGATCGTTATAACGAACGCCCGTGGGGCGGAGGCGTGGGTCAGTCCCGCTGGGATGATAAAGGCAACTGGCACGGCATCTACCTGATGGCTTTTAAGGATTCTTACAATAAATGGGAGCCCATTGGCGGTTACGGTTGGGAGAAAACCTGGCGTCCGTTAGCGGATGAGCATTTTCATCTGGGGTTAGGCTATACCGTTGGCGCCACCGCGCGTGATAACTGGAAGTATATTCCCGTCCCGGTTATTTTGCCTTTAGCCTCAGTGGGCTATGGTCCGGCAACCTTCCAGATGACTTATATTCCCGGGACTTATAACAACGGCAACGTCTACTTTGCCTGGATGCGTTTTCAGTTCTGAACCGGGCGGGCGGCGGCGCAAAATCGCCTGTTTTTTATAACCTTTTAAAAACAAGGGTTAATCGACAATTGATAAAAAAATTAGCGACTTTTGTCACTTTTTCTCATTTCGGTACTGGACAAAACCCATCACAATTGTTGTACTGATGCGCGACACAGCATTTGTGTCTATTTTTCATGTAAAGGTAATTTTGATGTCTAAGATTAAAGGTAACGTTAAGTGGTTTAATGAGTCCAAAGGCTTTGGTTTCATTACTCCGGAAGATGGCAGCAAAGATGTGTTCGTACACTTCTCTGCAATCCAGAGCAATGGTTTCAAAACCCTGGCTGAAGGCCAGCGCGTTGAGTTTGAAATCACTAACGGTGCCAAAGGCCCTTCTGCTGCAAACGTAATGGCTATCTAGTCGCTACCGGCAGAATTTAAAAACCCGCCAAGGCGGGTTTTTTTTCGTCTGTCGATCAGGCGAACAGATACATTTTCAAAAAGCATGCGACAACCAACGCACCCAGCAGCACCGTTCCCCAGCTCATGACTTGCTCTTTCATTGCCTTGCCCCCTTGTCATTTTTTGGGATCGTGGCAGACAATCATTAAGCCAACCTTAACGCGTCAGCTTTTAGTGGCTGGCCGCAACGGAAACCAGCCAGAATGCGAGCGCGGTCATCATAAATGAGCCAGCCAGGTTGAGCAGAACGTTCAGCGCGGCCCAGGCAAGGCGTCCTTCCTGCAGCAAAAAGACAACTTCCGCTGAAAAAGTGGAGAACGTTGTCAGACCGCCGCAAAAACCGGTGGTGATAAGCAGTTTCCAGAAGGGATCAAGATGGGTGAGGCGGCTGAACAGGGCTAAGCCCAGGCCGATAATAAACGCGCCCAAAAGGTTTGCTGTTAATGTGCCTGTAGGGATCGCGGCGTGAACAGGATTGAGTTTCAGACTCAAAAACCAGCGTATCACGCTGCCCGTTCCGCCCCCGATAAATACGGCTGCCAGTATTTGTAACACTACGTTTTCCTGTTTTCAAAATTCAGAAGTCAGGAGTGTAGCGCTCGCACAATCTGTTTTACACCCGATATACTGAAATTAATTATGACGGGCAGGGGAACGGGAATGAAAGTCGCGGTGGGGCAGTTTGCAGTAGGTAATGTCTGGCAGGATAACGCGCGTACCTGCGTAGGGTTAATGGCGCAGGCGGCTTTGCAGGGCGCCGATCTGCTGGTTTTGCCGGAAGCTATCCTTGCGCGGGACGACAAAGATCCTGATTTATCGGTCAATTCTGCTCAGGAAGACAGGGGGGAGTATCTCCAGATGCTTCTTGAAGAGAGCCGTAAAAATAAGCTAACCACGATTTTTACCCTGCATATTCGCACCACGGTGGGCAGAGCGGCAAATACCCTGCTGGTTTTACGGGCTGGTGAAGTTATCGGCCGCTACCAGAAAATTCATCTCTATGACGCGTTTAACGTGCAGGAGTCCCGGTTAGTCGATGCGGGCGGGCAGCTCGCGCCGTTAATTGACGTGGCGGGGATGAAAGTGGGATTGCTCACCTGTTACGATCTGCGCTTTCCGGAAATGGCGCTGAGTCTGGCTTTAGCGGGGGCCGAGGTGCTTGTTTTGCCGGCGGCCTGGCTGTGTGGTCCGCATAAAGAGCTGCACTGGTCAACATTATTGACCGCGCGTGCGCTCGATACCACCTGTTATGTGGTAGCATCCGGCGAATGTGGCAATAAAAACATTGGTCAGAGTAAGGTTATCGATCCGCTGGGTGTTATCATTGCCAGCGCGGCGGAAGCGCCTGCCCTGATTTATGCCGAGCTTGCAGGCGAGCGCGTAGCATCCGTACGTGCAATGCTGCCGGTACTGAAGAATCGCCGTTTCGCGCCGCCTCGTCTGTGCTGATGTTTTTTTAAACAGGGCTTGATTCACCTTGTTACAGATTGCTATTGTGTCGCGCGGGCAAATATTCGTTAATTAGCCCGGATTATTTTTTGCCGTAGCCACGGCAGGTATGACTTAAGAAGGTAGGTATGGGAGAGATTAGCATCACCAAGCTGCTGGTAGTTGGCGTACTGATTGTATTGTTATTTGGTACCAAAAAGTTACGTACGTTAGGCGGCGATCTCGGCGCGGCTATCAAAGGCTTTAAAAAGGCCATGAACGATGACGAAAGCAGCGCTAAGCCCGCCTCCGGCACAGAAGTTCCGGCGGAACGCATTTCGCACAAAGAGTGATTTCCGCATTATTTGCGGTCATTAAGATAAAAAAACCGGCTTCTGAGAGCCGGTTTTTTATTATCCTGTGGATTATATGTAACTTTTTGTAACGCTACTATTTGACTTCCATGCCTTTGGCCTGCAGGTCTGCATGATATGAGGAGCGAACAAACGGGCCGCAGGCGGCGTGGGTAAAGCCCATAGCTAAGGCTTCGGCTTTCATCTCTTCGAACTCATCCGGACTCACGTAACGCTGCACCGGCAGGTGATGACGGCTTGGCTGCAGATACTGCCCCAGCGTCAACATCGTCACGCCATGACGGCGTAAATCGCGCATCACTTCGATGATTTCTTCGTTGGTTTCACCCAGGCCAACCATCAGACCCGATTTTGTCGGGATATCCGGATGCGCTTCTTTAAAGCGCTCCAGCAGCTTCAGTGACCAGTTATAGTCCGCACCCGGACGTACTTTGCGGTAAATACGCGGCACGTTTTCCAGGTTATGGTTGAACACGTCCGGCGGCGTTGCGGTAAGGATCTCTAAAGCGCGATCCATACGGCCACGGAAGTCCGGCACCAGCGTTTCGATTTTGATCGTCGGGTTTTTTTCGCGGATTGCGGTAATGCAGTCGGCGAAGTGCTGCGCGCCACCGTCGCGTAAATCATCACGGTCAACGGAGGTGATAACCACGTAGCGCAGCGCCATATCAGCGATAGTCTGCGCAAGCTTAACGGGTTCGTTGGCATCCGGCGCAACGGGGCGGCCATGGGCAACATCACAGAATGGGCAACGGCGAGTACAGATTGCGCCAAGGATCATAAAGGTTGCGGTGCCGTGGTTAAAGCACTCTGCCAGGTTCGGGCAGGAGGCCTCTTCGCACACGGAATGCAGACCGTTTTTACGCATCGCCGCTTTGATACCCTGAATGCGGGTAGAATCAGATGGAAGTTTGATCTTCATCCACTCAGGCTTTCTTAACAGCTCCTGGCGCTCTGTCACCACGTTTTTAACCGGGATCAGAGCCATTTTATCGGCGTCGCGGTACTTGACGCCGCGTTCCATTACAATGGGTTTACTCATATGGTGCGTGTTCCAGTTGCGGATAACGAGGTCGGTCTGTTTGAATTCAAGCTAGTGTTTTATTTATCAACTATTTTTGATTTCGCGCCGCAGTATACCATCAGTAGCGGGGAGAAATCAGCCAGCACGCGCAGGAAATGGGGAAAGAATTGTAAATGAACTGTTGTTTTGTGTGCTTCAGAGGTTAACGGCTGGCAAAGGACTTTCTGCCAGGAGAACCCTGCGCTGCGCTAGCGGAGCACGGCCAGCCTGCCGCCTGGCCGTTCCGGTTTTATATATTTATGGCCGCCTGAACAGGGCGATGCTGCGGCCTTCAAGCTCGAAATCCTTTTCCCTGGTGATGACGAGGCCGCGCTTTGCGGTATCGGAGGTGGTGACTTCAAGCACCCAGCCGCCCTCACCGAACTGCGGGATACGGAACGGCACGTTGCCTTCGAAAGGGTTGAACAGCATCAGCACGTCGTGCCAGATACCTTCCTGTTCCTGAAGATCCGGGCGGCCGATATAAACACCGAGCGTTGAGCCCTCGTCCCAGTGTTCCGGCTGCTGCGGGCCGCCGCCTGCGTTGAACCACTTGATAACCATGCCGTCGCGCCAGTTCTCGCGGCGTAGCAGGGGTTGCGCGGCCCGCAGCTTAAGCAGCTGGCGGGTAAATTCGCGTAGCGCCTCGCTGCTTTCCGGCAGATTATCCCAGTGGATCCATGAGATCTCGCTGTCCTGACAGTAACCGTTATTGTTGCCCATCTGGCTGCGGCCGAACTCGTCGCCGGCCAGCAGCATCGGCGTGCCGTGGGAAAAAATCATCGTGGCGAGGAAATTGCGCTTCTGGCGATCACGCACCGCGTTAATGCCCTCATCGTCGGTCGGGCCTTCGGCGCCGTAGTTGTAAGAACGGTTGTCGTTGTGACCGTCCTTATTCTCCTCGCCGTTCGCCTCGTTGTGCTTATCGTTATACGAAACCAGGTCGTTGAGCGTAAAGCCATCATGAGCGGTGACAAAGTTGACGCTCGCCCAGGGGCGACGCCCGCGCTGATCGTAGAGATCGCCGGAGCCGAGCAGGCGGGCGGCAAAATCGGTCGGTACATTATCGCCCCGCCAGTATTCCCGCACCGTGTCGCGATATTTGTCGTTCCACTCGGCCCAGCCTGGCGGGAAGCCGCCGACCTGATAGCCGCCCGGGCCGATATCCCAGGGTTCGCCAATCAGCTTCAGCCGGGAGAGCACCGGGTCCTGGATTATGGCGTCGAAAAAGCCGCCGCGCTCGTTAAAACCTCCCGGCTCGCGGCCAAGGATAGTGCCGAGATCGAAGCGGAAACCGTCGATATGCATCGATTCCGCCCAGTAACGCAGCGAATCCATTATCATCTGTAGCACCCGCGGATGCGAAGTATTTACGGTGTTGCCCGTGCCGGTGTCGTTGATGTAATAGCGGTGCCTGTCGGTCAGGGTGCGGTAATAGGAAAAGTTGTCGATGCCCTTTAACGACAGCGTCGGGCCAAGTTCGTTGCCTTCCGCCGTGTGGTTGTAAACCACGTCAAGAATCACCTCAATACCGGCATCGTGAAACGAGCGCACCATATCGCGAAAGCCCTGGATGCCCTTCGGCCCGTAATAGCGTGAGGCGGGCGCGAAGAAGCCGAGCGAGTTATAACCCCAGAAATTCTTCAGCCCCTTATCGAGCAGATGCTGGTCGTCCGGGAACCAGTGGACCGGCAACAGCTCAACCGAGGTGATGCCGAGGCTTTTGATATAGTCGACGGTGGCTTTGTGGCCCATGCCTTCAAACGTGCCGCGCAGCTGCCCGGGTATAGCGGAGTTGAGCTGCGTAAACCCTTTTACATGGGTTTCGTAGAGCACCACTTTTGGCCACGGAATCTCCGGGCGGTTATTGTCCTGCCAGTTGAACTCATCAGGATCGATAACCCGGCACTTCGGCATAAATGGCGCGCTGTCGCGTGTATCGAAAGTAAGGTCCTTCTCCTGATGCAGCAGATCGTAGGCAAAATGCGCTTCATTCCACTCAATATCGCCAACCAGCTCGCGCGCATAGGGATCGATGAGGAGCTTGTTGGGATTAAAGCGGTGGCCCTGTTGGGGATCGTAAGGGCCGTGGACGCGAAAGCCATAGAGCGCACCGGGTTTCAGGCCCGGCACATAGCCATGCCAGATCTCGTGGGTATACTCCGGCAGCGTCAGTTTTGCGATTTCGACCTTGCCGCTCGGATCGTAAAGACAAAGTTCAACGCGCTCCGCGTGCGCCGAGAAGATAGCGAAATTGACGCCCTCGCCATCGAAATTGGCGCCGAGCAGATGGCTTGAGCCCGCTGTGATTTCAAAAGCTTTACCGTTTGTCATTTATTCTTCCTCATTGAATTTTTCATGCATAACAGCAAGTTAAGATTTTTTATGTCATTGTCGTCATAGACTTACGAGCACGGTAGCCATAAAACAATCGACAATTTCTGGGTCGATACGGTCGCTCAGGGAGAGCGTTTCTCCGCTGAGTATGTTGCGGTAGCGGCGGTGAGCAAGCTTATCGGGCAGGGCGATTTCCGCCTGTGCAGGCGACATCGACTGGTTTTCCAGCAGCGCGCTGAAGACGAGGCGCGGCGCGATAATAATCAGCGCATCGTCGCTTTCCGCGCGGGCGAAGGCGATGAGATTCTCTGCCTGCTTGCCCGTAGCGGTAAGCGGCAGATAGTCGCCTCTGCGAAACAGCGTCGGCTTCTGCTGGCGCAAATGCAGGAGCCTGGCGACAAGGTGCTGCTTAAGCTGGCCGCTCCGATCCTCTTCGGTGTTAAAGGCCAACTTTTTATCTTCATCAAGCATCCGTGCGAGCGCGGCGAAATCGGGTGCACGGCGGTTATCAGGATCGACCAGGCTGAAATTAAGCGCCTCGCTTCCCTGATAGATATCCGGTACGCCCGGCGCCGTCAGCTTGATGACCGTCTGGGTGAGGCTGTTGACCAGGCCGGCGCGGATAAAGGGCTGCAGCGCGTCGGAAAAATCCTGCAGGAAGGCTTGGTTTTCCGGTGAGAGCAGGTGGCGGGCATAGTCGAGTACCGCTTTTTCATAGGCGTCGTTGCTGTCGCCCCAGTCGGTGCGCAGCTTCGCCTCCCGCAGCGCTTTTTCCACAAAAGCAAGAAACCTCTCTTCAAGCGCCTGCAGTCCCGCCGCATCTTCCGGGCGTAGCCTGGGCGGCCAGACGCCAGCCAGCGCCTGATAGAGCATCCATTCGACGGACGGTTTCGGCGCTGTACCATCCTCGAGCCTTATGACTTTGTCCTGGTTCATCTGGCGCCAGCGGGCAACGCATTCGGTCCAGCGCTCCGGCGCTTCGGTAAGCGTATAGAGCCGCGCGCGGGCATCCTCGCCGCGTTTAGTATCATGTGTCGAGGTGCCTGAAAGCGCATCCGGCTGCCTTTCGAGCCGCGTTTTCATCTCCGCGTGGAAGCGGTCAAGCGAGAAGGCGCGGGGTATCGGTTCGGCGCCCACCTCGTTCAGGGCCAGCTCCATGTTCTGCCGGAAGAAGAGCGTATCCTCTACCGATTTCGCCATCAGCGGACCCGTTAGCTGCTGGAAGCGCGTACGGAAGATGGCGGCCTCGTCGGCAGCCTCTGCGGAAACTTCGCCTGCGAGGATACGGGTAAGAAAATCGAGCGCCTCGGGCGCAGGAGCATGCGCGCTGGTTCTCACACTTTCGGCTACCCTTTGCAGCATGTCATAGCTTTCCGCCGGTAATCCTTGCGCCGTGCCGTAGGTGCGGTAGACCGGAAAGGCGATCAGCAGTTCGCGCAGGGCTGGCAGAATAGCGTCTTCCTCCAGCGTCACCTTTTCGCTGCCGGCGATAGCCATAGCAAGCGTCAGCAGCCTGGTGAACTCGCCTTCGAAGTTCCTGGTCACCATCAGCAGCTTGGCCGCCCGCAGCTCGGCTGCCATATTTATCTGTTTGCCCATAACCTCATGCCAGGCCGTGCGCAGGACGCGGATCCTGTCGCCATCCACCAGCACATCGGAGAGCGATTCGATAAATTCATAACCGGTGGTGCCGGAAACCGGCCACGCCGCCGGAAGCTGTTCGCCCCTGCCAAGGATTTTTTCAACCGTGATATAGCACGCCGGCCCGGCCTGCTGGCGGAGGCGCTCAAGGTAGGCCTGCGGATCGGCCAGCCCGTCCACGTGATCCACCCGCAGCCCGTCGACCGCGCCGGAATGGACCAGCTCGAGGATCAGCCTGTGCGCATCGTCAAAGACGTTCTGCTCCTCAACCCGCACGCCCGCAAGCCCGGTTATCTCGAAAAAGCGGCGGTAGGAAAGATCGCGCGGCGCATCCCGCCAGGAGATTAATCGCCAGGGCTGGCGCTCGTGCAGGGCGGCGATCTCCGCCTTGTCGGTAAGCTGCAGAAGTTCGGCCTCGCGGCCTTGCCAGGTATCGGGCGCCAGCGGGTAGAAGCTCTCAAAATAGGCGAAAGCGGGCCTGCCGGTTTGCGGATCGGGCTTTATAGTAATCTCGCCATTTTCCAGCACCTTCCCGAAAGCGTCGCCGAGGAAGGGCAGGGTCAGGCGACGCGACCAGTCGATATCGAAATGGCGGGCGTAGCGGCTGTTGGCGCCATTCTCAATAACGTCACGCCACCATGCATTTTCCAGCGAGGCGGCCATATGGTTCGGCACGATATCGAGGATCAGACCGAGCCCGGCTTCCTTCAGCGCCGTTACCATGCGATCGAAGCCTTCGCGGCCGCCGATAGCAGGCTCTATTTCATTGAAGTCGGTCACGTCATAGCCGTGGGTGGAACCGGCTGTGGCGGTAAAGATCGGCGAGGCATAGAGATGGCTGATGCCAAGCCGCTTCAGATAGGGAACAAGGTCCGCGGCGTGGTCGAAGGTCATGCCGTTGCGGAACTGAATGCGGTAAGTCGCGGTTGGGATCTTCACTTAACGTCTCCCCGGGCAAGTCGGACAAGGATGGAGTGCTGCGGCAGCGCATTTGCCGCTTTCGGCCAGGCGAAAATAGTCTCGCCAGGTAAATCGGGAAGCGGCCGGGTTTCCTCGCCGATATTGAGCGCCATCGACAGCGTGCCCTGCGGAAAGCTCCAGCGCACGGCGAAGGATCCTTCCGCTGTTTTTACTACCTTGCCGGCATCGCCTCCGGCCCTGGCAAGCAATGGCACAATATATTCCTGGCGCAGCGCCAGCAGCTCGCGGGTGAAAGCCAGCCACGCTTTGCCTTCTTTACTCTCCGGTTTCCGCCAGTCAAGCTTTGACGTTGCAAAGCTTTTTTCAGCATTCGGATCGGGCACGCTTTCGCCCTCATGACCGGCGTGACCCTCGAACTCTTTCGCACGGCCCTCGCGCACGGCTTTTGCGAGATCGCCGTGGAAATCGGTAAAGAAGAGGAAGGGCCTGGTCTCGCCATATTCCTCGCCCATAAAAAGCAGCGGGATATGCGGCGAGAGGAGCAGGACGGCGAGCAGAACCTTAGTGCGGTCGGCGCCGGCCAGTTCGATCAGCCTTTCGCCCCGGGCGCGGTTGCCCACCTGGTCATGATTCTGAATGAAGTCGACGAAGGCGACCGGCGGCTGTCCGGCGCTTTTCACGCCGCGCTTCTCGCCCGTGTGCGGCGAGACCTCGCCCTGCCATGCGAAACCTTCCGCCAGGCTGCGCGCCACGAACTTTTCCGGCTCGCTGGCAAAATCCTGGTAGTAAGCGTGCGTTTCGCCGGTGGCGAATACGTGGATGCTATTGTGAAAGTCATCATTCCATTCGCCGGTGAAGAGCGGCACCGAACCGTCTTCCCCGCGCGGATGCAGAAAGATAACGTTGCGGCTGTCTTCGGTGGTCAGGTGGACAGGCCGGTCGGTAATGCCGGCGCGAATACGTTCGGCGATTTCGATCAGCACGTGCTTGTCGGAACTGTCCTCGATCTGATCGATCGCGTCGAAGCGCAGGCCGTCAAGATTGTATTCATGCAGCCAGTAGAGCGGCGCTTCCAGGATATAGCGGCGGGCCGCCTCGATATCATAGGCGATGCCGGCGCCCCAGGGCGTCGAGCGTTCCTTATGGAAGAAATCGGGCGCCAGCAGCGGCAGGTAGTTGCCCTCCGGGCCGAAGTGGTTGAGCACGATATCGAGCACCACCGAGAGGCCATAACCGTGCGCGGCATCGATAAAGGCTTTGAAATCCTCCGGCGCGCCATAGGCGGAATGCGGCGCGTAGAGCAGCACGCCATCGTAGCCCCAGCCACGATTGCCGCCGAACTGCGAGACGGGCAGAACTTCGATCATGGTGATGCCGAGTTCGGCAAGGTATGGCAGTTTGTCTATCGCGGCCCGGAACGTGCCTTCCGGCGTGAAGGTGCCGATATGCATCTCGTAGACTACCGTATCGATCCAGGGGCGGCCGCGCCATTCGCTGTTCTGCCAGCGGTAGCGGGTCGGGTCGATGACGAGGGAAGGGCCGTTAACATCCGCTTTTTGAGCGCGGGAGGCCGGATCCGGCACGACCGTGCCGTCGACAAGGACGTAGTTATATTCCGCGCCTGGTGAAACCCCGGTGACCAGCAGTTCGAACCAGCCGTCGCCGCTCCGGTTCATCTCTTTCTCTTCGCCGGAAAGCCTGAGCGTGACCTTGTCCTGACCGGGCGCCCAGAGACGAAAACGAACTTCGTTGGCGGCTACGTATTCGGCCCCCCAACTTTTAGGAAATGATTTGGACTCCATTCGATTGCCTCGTTTAACCCAGAAGTGAGCAATGGACGACATCGCGCGGGATCTGCTCCGGTGATGCGAGCTTTATTAGCTTAATTTGTCATATAGTCCGGATGCCGTAACGGGTCGGAGCGCCCCTGGTCGCCACGAAAAATGGCGCGCCTTCAGAGTGGTGATGTTGAAACGGTGTCCGATTGTCCCAGCATCAGGCAACATACGAGAGTAATCATAGACGATGATGCGGGAGTTGATGGCCGCTCCAGGCGCTGAAACCGGGCCGGGCAGAAGGCGCTTCAGGTAAAGGCGGGGATAAGTGGCTGACCTGTGTGGGTGATCTCACACAGGTGTGTCTGTCAGTCTCAGGGAAATAATTAATCAGGCGGAAAGGTATTCCGTTTGCGGATTATCCAGCAGCTCGATAAGCCTGGCCACCAGGCGCGGCTGAATATCTGCGACCGTCATCCCCGGCTTAAGGTCTTTTACCTGGGTCATCTCAAGGCCGGCATAGCCACAGGGGTTGATGCGCAAAAACGGCGCCAGATCCATATCGATGTTCAGCGCCAGGCCGTGGAACGAGCAGCCTTTACGGATCCGCAGGCCCAGAGAGCAGATTTTACGCCCGTCAACGTAAACCCCCGGCGCGTCAGCGCGTGGGCAGGCTTCGATGCCGACATCAGCGAGGGTATTGACGACGGTTTGCTCAAGGATGGTGACTAATTCACGCACGCCGAGCTTTCTGCGCCGCAGATTCAGCAGAACATACATCACCTGCTGTCCCGGGCCGTGATAGGTCACCTGGCCGCCACGATCGCTCTGGATAACGGGGATATCGCCCGGCACCAGCACGTGCTCCGCTTTTCCGGCCTGGCCCTGGGTAAACACGCTCGGGTGTTCCACCAGCCAGATTTCATCGCGGGTTGTTTCATCGCGCTGGTCGGTAAAGTCGTGCATCGCCTGTGAGACAGGTTCATAGGGCCTGAGGCCGAGCTGGCGAATCAGAATGGTTTCTTGAGACAAAATACTGTCCCCGGCAGGTAAGAAAAGGTGGGCGGATTATACCACAGCAGAATGAAAACACCCGGCTGACGCCGGGTGAGAAATTACAGCACCATACGAACGATTTCGATATTACCCAGCTCTTCGTACAGGGTTTCTACCTGCTCAATGTGGGTAGCCGTGATGGTGATGGAAACCGAATGGTAGTTACCTTTGCTGCTTGGTTTGACCTGCGGCGTGTAGTCGCCCGGCGCGTGGCGCTGCACCACCTCAACGACCAGATCAACCAGCTCCGGCTTCGCCAGTCCCATTACTTTGTAAGTAAACGGCGTAGGGAATTCGAGCAGTTCTTTAAGATTGGTTTTCATGGTAGCTCCAGCGTTACGGCAATAAAATAACTCCCGCGCAAAGGCGGGAGCTGCATTGATGAACAGTATATGGGGGCGTTATTCACACTTTCAAGCGTTCAATTATTAACCGAACCAGTGGTGGAACATCAGTTTGATGTAGTCGATGATTCGGCTAAAGAAATTCCCTTCCGGCATTTCCTGCAGCACCACTAGCGGACGCTGTTCGATAATTTTGCCGTCAAGCTGGAAGTTAATGGTACCGACAACCTGATTTTTCTGCAGCGGAGCGTGCAGTTCAGGCGTGTTCAGCACATAGCTGGCTTTCAGATCTTTCATACGACCGCGCGGGATGGTCAGGTAAACGTCTTTATCCACGCCAAGGGACGCACGATCGTTGTCGCCAAACCAGGCTGGCTCCGAGGAGAATTCTTTCCCGGCTTTAAGCGGAGAAACGGTTTCAAAGAAGCGGAAGCCCCAGGTAAGCAGCTTTTTGCTCTCCGTTTCGCGGCCTTTATAGGTGTGCCCGCCCATCACTGCGGAGATCAAACGCATCTGCCCTTCGGTCGCGGAGGCGACCAGGTTGTAACCTGCGGAACTGGTGTGGCCGGTTTTGATACCGTCGACGTTCAGGCTCTTATCCCACAGCAGGCCGTTACGGTTCATCTGACGGATATTATTGAAAGTAAATTCTTTTTCTTTATAGATGCTGTATTCGTTCGGCACGTCGCGGATCAGAGCCTGACCAATCAACGCCATATCGCGTGCGGAGCTAAATTGTCCCTCGGCGTCCAGGCCGTGAACGGTCTGGAAATGGGTATTCTTCAGGCCAAGGGCGGAAACATAGCTGTTCATCAGGCCAACAAAGGCGTCCTGGCTGCCGGCGACAAAATCGGCCATCGCCACACAGGCATCGTTACCGGACTGCAGGTTAATCCCGCGAATCAGTTGGGCTACCGGCACCTGCATACCGGGCTTGAGAAACATCAGCGATGAGCCTTTAAAAACCGGGTTGCCGGTCGCCCAGGCATCGTTACCCACGGTGACTACCGCGTTCTCATCAAACTTGCCGGCTTTCATCGCCTGACCAATCACATAGCTGGTCATCATTTTGGTGAGGCTTGCCGGATCGCGGCGGGCGTCGGCGTTGGATTCAGCCAGCACTTTTCCTGAGTTGTAATCGATCAGGATGTACGCTTCCGCATCAATCTGCGGAACGCCCGGGATCATTGTTTTAATGTTCAGGTCGTCAGCTTGAGCGCAAGCCAAAGCACTAAAGGTAAGGGCCGTAGAAAGCGCCAGGCGCTTAACAAAACGTACAGGAAGGGCTGTATTCATGATAAGAACAACGACATCCGTGATGGAATTAAAAAAAGTGCCTTACTATAGCAAATGCGATTTTTGCTGACATCCGACTTTGCGCATGATTTGTTAATGAGCTTTACACTAATTTACGCGCTGCGCAGGCCAGCAAGTTTCGCTTACATAGCAGGTGCGTTTGTAATAAATGACTGCTGCTGGGCTTCGCTCATCAGCCGCTGCTGCAGCGCCGCGGCTTCGCTACGGCTGCCAAAGGGGCCAAGCTGCACGCGGTAAACGGCGCCGTTGCTTGAGACCGCGCCCGGCACCTTAAACTGCTGGCTGAGTTTCTGCTGCCATTGCGTCGCGCGGGCCTGGTCGCTGACGGCGCCTACCTGAACCACGTAGCGCCCTGAAGCTGCGGCTGGCGCCGCGGTCTGAACGTTGCCCTGTACGGAACCTGGAGCAGTCACAGGAGCAGTTTGCTGGACCGGAGCTGGCGGAGCAGCAGGCGCGGCGGTTTGCTGAACCGGAGCTGGAGCTTCCGCGGCTGGCGCTGCAACTTCCGTGGCCGGCGCTGGCGCAGGCTCATTGGTTTCAATAACGCCAGGTGCAAGCGGCGTTGCAGCGCCCAGGAAACCGCTGCTGTTCACTGGCGCACCTGTTGCGTCTTCGCTTCGCAGCGAAGCGTTACTGATGGCGCGAACATCGCCCTGCGGCGCATCCGCCGGAGCGGAAGAGGCGCTTCCCATGCCGGTGTTTAAATCCGGACGAGGGGGCAGGGCATAAGTTTGTTTAGCAATGGTGGTACAGGCCGTACCCGGACCTGACAGGGTGCCGTCTTGCGCCACCAGAATCGGGTCGATCCGTACTTTAGTATTGTTCGACGTGTTAAGGCGATCCGCGGAAGCGCGGGAAAGTGAAATCACGCGATCGTTGCCGTAAGGGCCGCGGTCGTTAATGCGTACCACAATCATGCGGCCGTTAGCGAGGTTAGTGACGCGCGCATAGCTTGGGATGGGCAGCGTTGGATGCGCGGCCGTCAGCGCCATGGCGTCAAAAGGTTCGCCTGAGGCCGTCAGGTTGCTTCCGGGCTCCGCATCATAGATAGCAGCCAGGCCAGCCTGGCTAAAGTTGGCCGGGTTCTGGACAATCCTGTAGCTTTTACCGTTATTTTCGTAATCCTGATTCACCGACGGATTCAACGGCTCATAGCGCGGCTCAGCACCGCTAATTTCTACCGCCGGACCATTACAGGCCGCCGGTTGCGGCTGCTGGTTTACCTGCGGTTGTTCGACATCACCGGACGAACAGCCAGCCAGAATGGCGGCTGCTACAAAAATACCTGGCCAATGCTTAACCATTGCGCACCTCGTTACACGCTTTTCGACAACATCTTCCTGTGGGTATGTATCGACATCACGATACCAAACCCGGCCATCAGTACGATGAGGGCCGAGCCCCCGTAGCTCACCAGCGGCAACGGCACGCCGACCACCGGTAAGATACCACTAACCATGCCAATATTAACAAACACATAGACGAATAAAATTAGCATCAACCCGCCTGCCATTACGCGGCCAAAGGTTGTTTGCGCCCGGGCGGCGATATACAGCCCGCGCATAATAAGCAGCAGGTAAAGCGCAAGTAACACCAGTACGCCAACCAGCCCCAGCTCTTCTGCCAGAACGGCGAAAATAAAGTCCGTATGGCGTTCGGGAAGGAACTCAAGCTGCGACTGCGTGCCGTGTAGCCACCCTTTGCCGCGCAAACCACCGGAGCCGATCGCAATTTTGGACTGAATAATATGATAGCCCGCCCCGAGCGGATCGGTTTCCGGATCGAGCAGCATCATCACGCGCGCACGCTGGTAATCGTGCATCAGGAAGAACCAGAGAATCGGAATAAACGCCGCGAGCAGCAGCACCGCGACGCCAATTAAACGCCAGCTCATGCCGGAAAGGAACAGTACGAACAGGCCTGAGGCCGCAATCAGAATGGATGTCCCAAGGTCCGGCTGGGCCGCGACCAGCAGCGTTGGCATAAAGATCAGCACCAGCGCGATACCGGTGTTTTTCAGCGTAGGCGGGCAGACGTCGCGGTTAATAAAGCGAGCAACCATCAGCGGGACGGCGATTTTTGCAATCTCTGACGGCTGGAAGCGCACGATGCCTAAATCCAGCCAGCGCTGCGCCCCTTTCGAGATGGCCCCGAAGGCGTCAACCGCGACCAGCAAAATAATACAGACGATATACAGATAAGGCGCCCAGCCTTCATAGACGCGGGGCGGGATCTGCGCCATGACGATCATCGCCATCAGCCCCATCAGGATCTGGCCGACTTTACGCTCCATCATGCCCATATCCTGGCCGCTGGCGCTCCAGACGACCAGCGCGCTGAAGACCAGCAGCGCAAGGATAGTGACCAGGAAAAGCGGGTCGATATGGATTTTATCCCAGAACGATTTTTTATTCGGATTATCAGTCATGGTTATTGATCCTCAGAGCCGGGTGCGGCAGGCGCCTCGGCCGGCAAATCCGTGTTGTTATCCCCTAACATCAGGTGGTCGAGGATTTGACGCATAATCGTACCTACCGCGGGACCGACGCCGCCGTTTTCCAGAATGATGGTCACGGTGTATTCCGGATGCTCATACGGGGCAAATGCGGTCATTAATTTGTGGTCGCGTAAACGCTCGGCAATTTTATGCGCGTTGTAAGTTTCGTTGGCCTTCAGGCCAAACACCTGCGCGGTACCGGATTTCGCAGCAACCTTGTAGGGAGCGTTAGCAAAATACTTATGCGCCGTACCGTTCGGGCGGTTGGCGACGCCGTACATGCCGTCTTTGGCTATCTCCCAGAATCCTGAGTGAATATCGCCGACCGGCGGCTGCACCGGCTGCTTCCAGGGAACCTGTTTGCCGTTTTCAGCGGTGCTCTGCAGCAGATGAGGGACGCGTACGATGCCGTCGTTAATCAGGATCATCATCGCCTTGCTCATCTGAATCGGCGTGGCTGTCCAGTAGCCCTGGCCGATGCCGACCGGAATGGTGTCGCCCTGATACCACGGCTTTTTATAGCGTTTTTGCTTCCATTCGCGCGTTGGCATATTGCCCGAACGCTCTTCGGAAAGATCGATGCCCGTGTAGTGTCCGTAGCCAAACTTGCCCATCCACTCTGAGATGCGGTCGATGCCCATATCGTAGGCGACCTGGTAGAAGAAGGTATCCGCTGACTCTTCGAGCGATTTGGTGACGTTCAGGCGGCCGTGCCCCCACTTTTTCCAGTCGCGATAGCGTTTCTCGGAACCCGGAAGCTGCCACCAGCCCGGGTCGAACAGCGAGGTGTTGCGGTTGATCACGCCCGCGCTTAGCGCCGACACGGCCATGTAAGGTTTAACCGTTGAGGCTGGTGGATAAACGCCCTGAGTCGCTCGGTTGATAAGCGGCGTGTTCGGATCGTTAAGCAGTCCGGAGTAATCTTTCGTGGAGATACCGTCTACAAACAGGTTGGGGTTATAGCTTGGCATAGAAACCAGCGCCATAATGCCGCCGGTGCGCGGGTCTGTTACCACCACCGCTGCACGGCTGCCCGCCAGTAAGGTTTCAATGTAATTCTGTAATTTCAGATCGATGGTCAGATAGATATCGTGCCCGGCCTGCGGAGACACCTCTTTAAGCTGACGGATAACGCGACCGCGGTTGTTAACTTCAACCTCTTCATAGCCGGTTTGCCCGTGAAGCACCTCTTCGTAATATCGTTCTATGCCCAGCTTGCCGATATCATGGGTTGCGGCATAGTTGGCGAGCTTGCCGTCTTTGTCGAGGCGCTCAACGTCTTTATCGTTGATCTTCGAGACGTAGCCAATGACGTGGGTCAGCGCGGAACCATACGGATAGTAGCGACGCTTATAGCCCTTCACTTCCACGCCCGGGAAACGGTACTGGTTCACGGCAAAACGGGCGACCTGCACTTCGGTCAGGTTCGTTTTTACCGGAATGGAGGTGAAGCGGTGCGAACGGGCGCGCTCTTTCTTAAAGTTGACGATATCGTCATCGGTGAGATCGACCACCGGGCGCAGCGCGTCAAGCGTGGCCTGCACGTTATCCACTTTTTCAGGCATCATTTCGACCTGATAAATGGTGCGGTTGAGCGCAAGCGGCGTGCCGTTACGGTCGTAAATAATTCCGCGGCTGGGCGGGATCGGCACCAGCTTGATGCGGTTTTCGTTTGAACGGGTCTGGTAGTCGGTAAAACGGACGATTTGCAGATTATAAAGGTTGGCGATAAGCACGCCGGTCAACAGCAATATGCCGATAAAAGCGACCAGCGCCCGGCGCACAAAGAGCGCAGACTCAGCCGTATAGTCGCGAAAAGAATTCTGTAATTTCATCCGTAGGTTTGTTTTACCAGGCTCGATGTTTACTCACGATGATAAGGATGATTGGTCGTTATGCTCCATGCACGATAAAGGCTCTCCGCCACCAGAACCCGCACCAGCGGATGCGGAAGGGTCAGCGTGGAAAGCGACCAGCTCTGTTCCGCGGCGGCTTTACAGGCCGGAGCCAGCCCTTCCGGGCCACCAATCAACAAGCTGACATCGCGACCGTCCTGCTTCCAGCGTTCAAGCTGGGTGGCAAGATGTGGCGTATCCCAGGGCTGGCCGGGGATATCCAGGGTGACGATGCGGTTGCCTTTACCGGCTGCCGCCAGCATCATTTCGCCTTCTTTGTCGAGGATGCGCTTGATATCAGCGTTTTTACTGCGTTTTCCCGCCGGGATCTCAACGAGTTCAAACGGCATATCTTTAGGAAAACGACGCAGGTACTCGGTAAAACCGGTTTGCACCCAGTCAGGCATTTTGGTTCCGACCGCCACCAGTTGCAGCTTCACCCATCAGCTCCAGAGCTTTTCCAGCTCGTAGAGCTGACGGCTTTCTTCCTGCATGACATGGACGATAACTTCGCCCAGGTCAACCACCACCCAGTCGGTGGCGTTGATGCCTTTTACGCCCAGCGCGTCCAGACCCTCTTTACGCACGGACTCGACGACGTGTTCAGCGATGGACATAACGTGACGATTGGATGTGCCGGTACAGATAACCATGCAATCGGTGATGCTTGATTTGCCCTGAACATCGATCGCGATGATGTCCTGGCCCTTGAGATCGTCGATCTTATCGACGATGAAATCCTGGAGTGCTTTACCCTGCAAGTGTTCCCCCTGGGAGAATAAAAGTGTTCGATGTGGCCCGTATCAAAAGCCATTATACTTGATTGCTGGCTGAGCTTGCCGAAAACTGGCGGCGCGGCGCTCAAAGTGGGCTATCATCCCACCGGATGGCCTGGTTTGCATCGCCATTTTTGTAAAACTATTTTCGAAAAGTCATGCTTACGGGCAGGAAATTATGGCAGCGGAGCATAACAGCCTGAGGTGCAGTGTCAATGGCTGACAAGGTTAACTTGCCAGCGGCGGGTATTCCGCGCGGCTATTAAGAGTTTTCAGCGTGACAAAGCCGTGATGAATCTCCACCGCGCTCCATGTCCCCTGTTCGATAACGAAGTGCCACAGGGAAGCGGGCGGCATATTCAGCAACGTGGCGAGGAACAGGCTCAGCACGCCCTGATGGCTGACAATCAGCATATTTTCGTCATTATGCTGCCGCGCTTTTATCGACTCGCTGAATTCGCTAACCCGTTGGTTGAACCGCTGAAAACCTTCGCCGTTTGTCGGAATGACATTTTGCCAGTCGCTGCACCAGGCCGCGTAGCGTTGCGCATCGTCACGCTGCAGATCGCGATGATGACGCATTTCCCAGTCGCCAAAATGCATTTCGTTCAGGCGCGGGTCTACGCAAGGGGTGATATCGCGCTGCTGCAGAATTAGCCTTGCCGTATGCTGCGCCCGGCCCAGCTCGCTACAGAGCACCCGATCGAAAGCGACGCCGCGCAGCATGTGCCCGACGGCCAGCGCCTGGTTTATGCCCAGCTCCGTTAGTTCCGTTTCCGAAATACCGCTATACACGCCATCGAGGTTCGCCCGGGTTTCCCCGTGGCGCACTAGCCATAATTTCATCGTTATCGCTGATACAGGTTATGTTGCTGAATAAAGGCCAGCACCGGGGCAGGGACGAGATCGTCACACGGCAGGTTTTGCGCCAGCCGCTGGCGAATGGCGGTGGCGGAGATGTCATACATCGGCGTTTGCGCCAGATAAATCTTTCCGGCAGGCGTGGCGTGCAGATCGTCAACCGAGGTTGTGCTGTGGCTGTCCAGCCAGCGCTGTTGCCCGGCGGTATCCATCGAAACCGGGTAGCCAGGACGCTGGGTGACCAGCAGATGGCACAGATCGAGCAGGTTTTCCCACCGATGCCAGCGCTGCAGGCTCAGCAGTGAATCCTGGCCAATAATAAAGGCCAGAGGCTGCTGCGAGCCTTGTTCGGCGCGTACCTGCTCCAGCGTCTCAACGGTCCAGGAAGGCGCGGCGCGCGCAAGCTCCCGCGCATCAAGTTTGAAAAGCGAATTGCCCGCAATCGCCAGCTCCACCATTGCCTTGCGCTGTTGGCTATTCGCCTCGGGCTGGGGGCGATGCGGCGGAACGTTATTTGGCATGATAGTTACGCGATGGAGCCCTACCTGCGCTGCCAGCGCTGCAACGGGCTTCAGATGCCCGTAATGGATAGGGTCGAATGTTCCGCCATAGATCGCACACAGCGGAAGGGACGGGCTAGCCATCAATAAAGATTTCCGGCAGGGTTTTATGGCACAGCAGCAAAGAAAGCCCTTCCAGCTCGGCCCATACCGACTGCCCGTAATCCTGTTTTAGCGTCAGTTCAATCTGGCTTAACAGGCGCACGGCCTGATAGAGCTGTTCTGCGCTGAGGCGATTCAGGGCTTCGGTCACCAGCGCGCGGCGATTTTGCCAGACCCGCTGTTGATCAAACAGCGTGCGCAAAGGCGTATGCGCGGACTGGCGTTTAAGGGTCACCAGCTGTATTAATTCACGCTGAATGGTGCGCAGCAGGATCGTCGGCTCGCTTGCTTCAAGCCTTAGCTGCTGCAAAATATGCAGGGCGCGCTTATTTTTTCCGCCAAGAATGGCGTCGATCCAGTGAAAGGGCGTGAAATGCGCCGCATCGCTGACCGCCTGCTCTACGCGCGGCAGCGTTAATTTTCCATCCGGCCAGATAAGCGAAAGCCGCTCCAGTGCCTGGGAGAGGGCCAGCAGGTTGCCTTCATAGCAGTAACAGAGGAGCTGATTTGCCGCATCGTCCAGCGCGAGATTCATCTGTTTTGCGCGCTGTGCGACCCAGCGCGGAAGCTGCGCGTGCTCCGGCGTCTGGCAGGTCACCAGAACGCTACGATCCGCAAGCCGGGTATACCAGGCGGCGTTCTCTTGCGCTTTGGTGAGCTTATTTCCGCGGACCAGCAGCAGGAGGTCGTTATGCAGCAGGCCGATAAGCGTTTCCAGCTGGCTGTTGATAGCCGCATTCGGGCCGTTATCGGGGAGCTGGAGCAGAAGCGTCTGGCGGCTGGCGAAAAGGCTTAGCGCCTGACAAATTGAGAACAGGGCCTGCCAGTCGGTGCTGGCGTCGATCTGTACCCTGTGATGCTCTTCAAAGCCCTGAGCGACGGCCGCCTGGCGCACCGCATCATGGCTTTCCTGCAGCAATAAAGGGTCGTTACCAAGCAGCAAATACGCCGCGCGCAGCCCTTCATTGAGCTGCGCGCGGAGCTGTTCCGGATACAACCGAATCATTGGCTGCCGGAAGTAGCCGGAAGCGTAGTGGAAACGCGACCGGAGGACGTTTCGGCGCTTGCCGGCGCGCTGTCAGCCGGGTTTGCCTGCGCTTCATTTGTTTCCGCAACGTCCGCCGCGTGGACAGAAAGCAGCTTGCGGATCAGCTGCTGCGCGGCGTTGGTATACATCTCTTTGATAAGCAGATCCTGCTCGGCATCTTTCGCCAGCGTGGTCAGCGGGTTATCAAAGAAGGATTTATATACTTTGGCGCTGATCGGGTAGATGTCATGGCCCGGGATTAAAACCTGAGCCCTGACGGTCATCACCATTTGATATTCCGCGGTACGGCCGTTCTGGAAGATAGACGCCGTGTCTTTACCGACGGTCCCTCCCAGCACGCGAAGCGAAGGAATATCCTGGCGAACGCCGGTTTTCGTATCCTCAACGATGGTCACGCCGTTCAGCCGTAGCTGAGAGCGGATTTCACGCGTTAACGGCCCGTTAGGATCGCTGGAGTTGAGGATCATGGTCTTCAACTGCGCGGGGACCTGCGTGCTGCCACGCAGGTGAAAACCACACCCGGCGGTGAGAAGCACCGCCAAAGTAACTAACAAGGTGACAAAGGGATGTCGCACGGTTCCTCCTGCGCTTAGCCCACAACCAGGTTCAGCAGCTTACCCGGTACGTAAATCACTTTACGCACGGTTACGCCCTCAAGGTACTTCGCTACCAGGTGTTCCTGGCCCGCACGTTCACGGACCTGCGCCTCCGTAGCATCAGCCGGGACGGTGATTTTGCCGCGTACTTTGCCGTTAACCTGCACGACAACCAGCAAAGAGTCTTCCACCATCGCTTTTTCATCAGCCTGCGGCCACGGCGCGTTATCAATATCGCCTTCGCCGCCCAGAGACTGCCACATATCAAAGCAGACGTGCGGCGTGAACGGATAAAGCATGCGCACAACGGCCAGCAGCGCTTCGTTCAGCAACGCGCGATCCTGGTCGCCATCCTGCGGCGCCTTCGCCAGCTTGTTCATCAGCTCCATAATCGCGGCAATCGCGGTGTTGAAGGTCTGACGACGACCAATATCATCGGTCACTTTCGCGATAGTTTTATGAACGTCGCGGCGCAGGGCTTTTTGATCGTCGTTTAATGCTGCTACATCCAGCGCCGGGGCGGCGCCACGGCTGGTGTGCTCGTAAGCCAGTCGCCAGACACGCTTCAGGAAGCGGTTAGCTCCTTCAACGCCGGATTCCTGCCACTCAAGCGTCATATCCGCTGGTGAGGCGAACATCATAAACAGGCGAACGGTATCCGCGCCGTAGCGTTCAACCATGACCTGCGGGTCGATGCCGTTGTTTTTCGACTTCGACATTTTGCTCATGCCAGCATAGACCAGTTCGTGGCCCTGTGCGTCGCGGGCTTTGATAATGCGGCCTTTCTCGTCGCGCTCAACGATAGCATCAGCCGGGGAGACCCAGTTACGCTCGCCGTTTACGCCGTTGTAGTAGAAGGCGTCTGCCAGCACCATCCCCTGACACAGCAGCTGTTTCGCCGGCTCGTCTGAGGTGACCATGCCCGCATCGCGCATCAGCTTGTGGAAGAAGCGGAAGTAGAGCAGGTGCATGATGGCGTGCTCAATGCCGCCAATGTAGATATCAACCGGCAGCCAGTAGTTAGCCGCTTTGGCATCAAGCATGCCTTTGTCGTACTGCGGGCAGGTGTAACGCGCGTAGTACCAGGAAGACTCCATAAAGGTGTCGAAGGTGTCGGTTTCGCGCAGCGCAGGCTTGCCGTCAACGGTAGTTTTCGCCCACTCGGGATCGGCTTTGATTGGGCTGGTGATACCGTCCATCACGACATCTTCCGGCAGAATAACCGGCAGCTGATCTTCCGGCGTTGGCATTACGGTGCCGTCTTCCAGCGTGACCATCGGAATAGGCGCGCCCCAGTAACGCTGACGGGAAACGCCCCAGTCGCGCAGACGATAATTAATTTTACGCTCGCCCACGCCTTTTGCTGCCAGTTTATCCGCAATCGCATTAAACGCGTGCTGGAAGTCCAGGCCGTCAAATTCGCCTGAGTTAAACAGCGTGCCTTTCTCGGTCATCGCCTGCTCAGACAGATCGGGCTCGCTGCCGTCCGCATTCAGGATCACCGGTTTGATCTGCAGATCATATTTGGTCGCGAATTCCCAGTCGCGCTGGTCGTGGCCCGGAACGGCCATCACCGCGCCGGTGCCGTATTCCATCAGCACGAAGTTGGCTACCCAAACGGGCACCGCTTCGCCGGTCAGCGGATGAATAGCGTTGACGCCCGTCGCGACGCCTTTTTTCTCCATGGTTGCCATTTCGGCTTCAGCGACTTTGGTGTTACGGCACTCTTCGATGAATTCAGCCAGCGCTGGATTGTTCGCCGCCGCCTGCTGAGCCAGCGGGTGACCCGCTGCCACCGCCAGATAGGTCACACCCATAAAGGTGTCCGGGCGGGTGGTGTAAACCTTCAGCTTTTCCGCGCTGTTTTCCACGTCGAAGGTGATTTCCACCCCTTCGGAGCGGCCAATCCAGTTGCGCTGCATGGTTTTGACCTGATCGGGCCAATGGTCCAGCGTATCGAGATCGTTAAGCAGCTCGTCCGCGTAAGCGGTGATTTTAATAAACCACTGCGGGATCTCTTTGCGCTCGACTTTGGTGTCGCAGCGCCAGCAGCAGCCGTCGATAACCTGTTCGTTCGCCAGCACGGTCTGATCGTTCGGGCACCAGTTAACGGCGGAGGTTTTCTTGTAAACCAGCCCCTTATTATACAGCTGGGTGAAGAACTGCTGTTCCCAACGGTAGTATTCCGGGGTACAGGTTGCCAGCTCACGGCTCCAGTCGTAGCCGAAGCCCAGCGTTTTAAGCTGGTTCTTCATGTAGTTGATGTTGTCATACGTCCAGGGCGCTGGGGCGGTATTGTTTTTTACCGCGGCGCCTTCCGCAGGCAGACCGAACGCATCCCAGCCGATTGGCTGCAGAACGTTTTTACCCAGCATGCGCTGATAGCGTGCGATAACATCGCCAATGGTGTAGTTGCGGACGTGGCCCATATGTAGTCGGCCAGAAGGATAGGGGAGCATTGACAGGCAGTAGTACTTCTCTTTGCCTTCGTCTTCGGTGACTTCAAAGGTACGCTTCTCTTGCCAGTGAAGCTGTACGTTGGATTCTATCTCTTCCGGGCGGTATTGCTCTTGCATGGCGGCCAGTGGTCCTGTAATGAAAGACAGCTACAAGTTGTAGCCTGTAACGTATTAGGTTTCAGATCCGCATAGCATAGCTGATAAGGCAGCGGCAAAACAGCCTTTCGACACCCGTTGCGCCCTTTTCTCGTTTGCGCTTTTTTTACGCTGCCTGTGGACAATCTGACAAAGGGATGGCCGATTAAGGTCTACTATTAGAGCAGGTTACATAACCATGCACGCCGGAATATCTTCAAGGAGGCAGACAGACGATGAACAAGGTTGCTCAATTTTACCGTGAACTGGTGGCCTCGCTCACCGAACGATTACGCAACGGGGAACGCGATATTGACGCGCTGGTCGCCAGCGCCCGCAAACGCATGAACGACACAGGGGAGCTGACCCGGACGGAAGTGGATGAGGTCACGCGTGCGGTCCGGCGCGACCTGGAAGAGTTCGCTCGCAGCTATAACGAAAGCCAGGGCGAGTTCACCGACAGTGTATTTATGCGCGTGATTAAAGAGAGCCTCTGGCAGGAGCTGGCGGATATCACGGACAAAACGCAGTTAGAGTGGCGGGAAGTTTTCCAGGATCTCAACCATCACGGCGTTTACCACAGCGGGGAAGTTGTCGGTTTAGGCAATCTGGTCTGTGAGAACTGCCATTTTCATCTTGCCGTTTACACGCCGGACGTTCTGCCGGTTTGCCCGAAATGCGGACACAATCAGTTTCATCGTCGGCCGTTTGAGCCGTAAAATAAAGAGCCTTCTTTGCAGAAGGCTCTTTTGTTTTAGTGCAGGATTTTCGCCAGGAAATCCTTGGCGCGCTCGGACTGCGGGTTGTTAAAGAAGTCCTCTTTATTGGAGTCTTCAACAATCTTTCCTTCGTCCATAAAGATCACGCGGTTCGCCACCTTGCGGGCAAAGCCCATTTCGTGGGTTACCACCATCATCGTCATCCCTTCCTGCGCCAGTTCGACCATCACGTCCAGCACTTCGTTGATCATTTCTGGATCGAGCGCTGAGGTAGGTTCGTCAAACAGCATGGCTACGGGGTCCATGCACAGCGCACGGGCGATAGCCACACGCTGCTGCTGGCCGCCGGAGAGCTGCGCCGGATATTTATCGGCATGGGCTATCAGCCCAACGCGCTCAAGCAGCTTAAGGCCTTTTTTGCGCGACTCTTCTTTGTTGCGTTTAAGGACCTTGACCTGCGCCAGCGTCAGGTTCTCAAGGATCGACAGGTGAGGGAACAGCTCGAAATGCTGGAATACCATGCCGACGTGGGAACGCAGCTCGGCAAGGTTCGTTTTTTTACTGTTCACCTGCGTACCGTTAACGACAATCTCGCCTTTTTGCACCGGCTCCAGCCCGTTAACGGTTTTAATCAGCGTGGACTTGCCCGAGCCGGAAGGCCCGCAGACCACGACCACTTCACCTTTTTTCACCTCGGTTGAGCAGTCGGTTAGCACCTGAAAGTGACCATACCATTTAGAAACATTTTTCAGGGAAATCATTACACTGTCCTTTTCTTCAAGTAGCTGACCAACAGCGAGGCACTAAGACTGATAACAAAATAGACCAGACCGGCAAACAGGATCATCTCCACCTGGGTTCCGTCACGTTCGCCGATGGTGGAGGCGGTGCGGAAGAAGTCGGCAAGGCTTAAAACGTAAACCAGCGAGGTATCCTGGAACAGCACGATGCCCTGGGTTAACAGCAAGGGCACCATGGCGCGGAACGCCTGCGGCAGAATGATTAATTTCATCGACTGCCAGTGGGTCATGCCTAACGCCAGCGCAGCGTTAGACTGCCCGCGAGAGACGCTCTGGATACCGGCCCGGATAATCTCCGAATAGTAAGCCGCTTCGAACATCGAGAAGGCCACCATCGCTGATATCAGACGGATATCGGTTTGCGGCGACAGCCCCAGCACTTTTTGCAGGAAACCGGGCACCACCAGGTAGAACCACAGCAGCACCATTACCAGCGGCACGGAGCGGAAAACGTTAACGTAGGCGCTGGCAAACCAGGATATAGGTTTAATCGGCGACAGGCGCATGACGGCAAGCAGCGTGCCCCACACGATACCAAAGACCACGGCGGTTACGGTGATTTTCAGGGTGATGATCAGCCCCTGCATCAGGTAAGGCATGGCCGGCAGAATTGAACTCCAGTCAAATTCGTACATTATTTGCCTCCCATATTGCCAGGCAGGCGAACTTTGCGTTCCACCACGTACATCACCAGCATAATCACGGCGTTAATCAGCACATAGGCGAGCGTGATGGCCGTAAAAGATTCATAGGCATGGGCTGAATAATCGAGCAGTTTCCCAGCCTGCGCTGCCATATCGACCAGGCCGATGGTGGAAGCGATGGCCGAGTTTTTCACCAGGTTCATCATTTCAGAGGTCATCGGCGGCACGATCACGCGATACGCATTCGGCAGCAGGACATGGCGGTACGCCTGCGGCAGCGTCAGGCCCATTGCCAGCGCGGCGTTTTTTTGTCCGCGAGGTAACGACTGGATGGCGGCACGGACCTGCTCACAGACGCGCGCGGCGGTGAACAGACCAAGACAAATCATCGACGACAGGAAGAACTGTACGTTCGGATCCAGCTCTGCTTTAAACCACATGCCAAGGTTTTCCGGCAGCAGTTCCGGTACTACCAGATACCAGGTAAAGAACTGCACGATCAGCGGCACGTTACGGAATAGCTCAACGTAAAGCGTGCCTAAGCCGGAAAGCCAGCGATTAGGAACGGTACGGAGGATGCCAAATAGAGAACCGACGAGAAAAGCGATGATCCAGGCGGAAACAGAAAGGGCGACGGTGACCTGGAAGCCATTCCAGATCCAGCCCAGATAGGTGGTGTTGCCGAACGGGGCGGGCTGTAAAAAGATTCCCCAGTTCCAGTCTGTAGACATAAACGACTCCGAAAAAATGAGGGCAGCGCCGCTGCCCTAAGACCATTGACAAAGCATCCGGTGATTAAAGGCTGCCGAAAGCACAACGATTAAAAACAATGAATGCTGTCATCTGGTTTACCCCGAACGCCCAAAAGTAGATTCTGGCGTTCGTCAGCAAGCGAGGGCAGCAGCGCTACCCTCTAAGATTGATGCGAAGCTTGTACCCCATGCAGGTCTGTGCCTGAGATTTAACTGGGATACTTTCACGTCGGGTGGGGAACGACCACCCAACGCATAGTCTGTCCGAGCTTCAGTCCGTCAATCGAGGGGAAGGTCACCCCGCCCCTGTAGTTTTAATTAGTTAAGTGCCTTGTCGTTTGGTTCTTTGAACAGCGCTTTCATGTCGTCAGACAGGGCGAAGTTCATATTGATGTTTTTCGGCGGGATTGGGTTCATAAACCATTTATCAAACCATTTGGCCGCTTCGCCGGAGGTCTGTACTTTCGCAATGGTGTCATCCACCAGCTTTTTGAATTGCGGATCGTTTTTACGCAGCATACAGCCGTACGCTTCGCGAGACTGAGGCGTGCCAACGATTTCCCAGTTATCCTGTTTTTTCGCTTTAGCGCGTTCGCCGGCGAGCAGGGCGTCATCCATCATAAAGGCAACCGCACGGCCGCTTTCCAGCGTACGGAAGGAGTCCCCGTGATCTTTGGCGCTGATAATACGCATATCCATCTTCTTCTCTTCGTTCAGCTTATGTAGCAGAACTTCGGAAGTTGTCCCGGACGTGACCACCACCGCTTTGCCTTTCAGGTCAGCGAAATCTTTAATCGGGCCGCCTTTTTTCACCAGCAGGCGAGTACCGACGACGAAAATAGTATCTGAGAAGGCGGCTTGTTTCTGGCGCTCCAGATTATTGGTAGTGGAGCCGCACTCAAAATCGAAGGTGCCGTTCTGGAGCAAAGGAATGCGGTTTTGCGAGGTGATTGGAATCAGCTTAACCTGCAGATCCGGTTTATTGAGCTGTTTCTTGACGGCTTCAACTATGGCGTTAGAGTAGTCCTGGGAGTAACCGACAACTTTTTGCTGGTTATCGTAGTAAGAGAACGGGACGGAAGATTCACGGTGGCCGACGACTATCACACCGTTAGCTTTGATTTTATCTAACGTGCTCTGCTGCGCGTCACCCGCTGGTGCTGCGGCAGGTTTAGCATCTTCTGCATGCGCAAGACCGGCACTCATTCCCATAACTAACAATGCTGCGGCAAGTTTTCTCAATTGCATTTCCAACTCCTTAATCTTCGTGCCACGTATGGCACTGATGCCCGATGTGAGCGTTGTGTTTTGTTGTTGTGTGGTGATAAAAACGGGCGAAACTTCGCCTTTTGTTAACATTTAACCTAGCTGAATGTAAAGTTATTGCTATGCAGATGTTTATTTTTGCGAAGTGCGCCGCACCGTTTAAAGGCAAAAATCCGCCATTGCACCATAATGGTGCTTACGGTGAGTTAAACTGGTGCAGGGCTAAGTAGCGCTTGCTTATCGCGTCGCCGTTTGACGTTTTCTAAGTCAATTACAAAGCAATTGGTGTGCCAGAAATAAAAAGGCCAGCAGATTTGCTGGCCTTTAACAGGGAATTACGTCTTCCTGCGGTTACGTAAGCTAATCAGTATGGCGCTGAATCCGAAGAGCAGCGTGATAATCCACAGCGGCCAGTTTCCGAAACGGGCGTAAGGCGTGAGCCCCGTCGTTGGGGTGACTTTGGCTTCGAGCACTTCACGAGTGAACTGAGGGATCGACGCTTCAACGTCGCCGCTGGCGTTAATAACCGCCGTTACGCCGTTATTGGTGCTGCGCAGCAGCGGGCGGCCTAATTCCAGCGAGCGCATACGGGCCATCTGGAAGTGCTGCCATGGGCCAATCGATTTGCCAAACCACCCATCGTTGGAGATGGTGAGCAGGAAATCGGTATCCGGCCGGAAATTGTCCCGTACCTGTTCGCCAAGAATAATTTCATAGCAGATGGCCGCCGTCAGTTTAATGCCGTTGGCATGCAGCTGCGGCTGTAAATAGGGTCCTCGGCTAAAGGAGGACATAGGCAGATCAAAGAACGGCGCAAGCGGGCGCAGAATGGATTCCAGTGGAACAAACTCGCCAAAGGGGACGAGATGGTTCTTATTGTAACGATCCGCGCTGTTGTAACTGTAAGGGTTACCTTCACCCAGCGTAATGATGCTGTTGTAGGTATCGTAACGGTTTTGCTTATTGAGCCGTGCGTCCACGATTCCGGTGATCATCGCGCTGTGCTTTGCGCGCAGCAGATCGTCCATCATGGTCAGGAACTGCTGCTGGTTGATTTCAAGATCGGGAATCGCTGATTCAGGCCAGATAATCAGCCGGGCTTTGCCCATCTGCGGTTGGGTTTTATCGAGATAGATTTTCAGCGTGTTGATCAGCTGATCCTCATCCCACTTCAGGGACTGCGGAATATCGCCCTGAACCATAGCAATATCAACGGCGCGCGCTTTCTCCGGCTGAAACCATTGCACCGAACGCAGCGGCCATGACAGCAGCAGCAGAGCGGCTGCAATCGCCGCCGGACGCCAGCTGCGTTGATGCAGGGCGAAGGCCAGCAGGCCGCTGATGATGGTCAGCATGAAGGTGACGGCTTCCACCCCCAGCACCGGCGCTATGCCTTTGAGCGGGCCGTCAATCTGGCTGTAGCCGAACTGCAGCCAGGGGAAGCCCGTCAGCACCCAGCCTCGCAGGAATTCGGTGCACTGCCACAGCATCGGAGCGGCAATCGCCATACGCCACCAGCTCGTTTTTGGCCACAGCTTGCTCAGAAAACCCGCGAACAGGCCGGTATAAAGCGACAGGTAAGCGGCAAGCAGGACCACCAGCAAGACATTCACCGGCCCCGGCATCCCGCCAAACTGCGCGATGCTGACGTAAACCCAGTTAATGCCGCTGCCAAACAGGCCAAGCCCCCAGAAGAAGCCGATCCAGGCGCTTTGAATAGCGCGACGGTTGAGGGTCAGCCCCTGCAAACCTGCCAGAGAGACAATGGCGGCGGGCCAGACATCATACGGGGAAAAAGCCAGCGTCCCGCAGGCGCCAAAAAGCAGCGCCAGCAGCAGACGCACGCGCTGGCGTTGGAGTAGTAAGGCAATTGCCATCTTTAAATTAATCTTCCAGTTTCGGTTGCGGCGAATCGTCCGGAATTCTGACGTGAACCTGAATGATACGGCGGCTGTCGGCCATGGCGACCTTGAACTGGTAACCATCTATTTCAATGGTTTCGCCGCGCGCGGGCAGATGCCCGAACGCCTGCATCACCAGCCCGCCAATCGTATCCACTTCATCGTCATTAAAATGGGTGTTAAAGGTATCGTTAAAGTCTTCGATAGAGGCCAGCGCCCGCACCGTCCAGGTGTGGCGGCTGAGCTGGCGGAAATCGCTGTCTTCCTCATCGTCGTACTCATCTTCGATTTCCCCGACGATCAGTTCGAGAATATCTTCAATGGTGACGAGGCCGGAGACGCCGCCAAACTCATCAATCACAATCGCCATGTGATAGCGTTGCTGACGAAACTCTTTCAGCATGCGGTCTACACGCTTGCTTTCAGGCACAACTACGCACTGACGTAACACTTTTTCCATGCTAAACGGCTCGGTATCGCTGCGCATAAACGGCAGCAGATCTTTGGCCATCAAAATCCCTTCGATGTGATCTTTGTCTTCGCTTATCACCGGGAAGCGGGAATGTGCCGATTCGATGATGACATCGAGGCATTCATTCAGCGTCTGGTTGTGTTTGAGCGTCACCATTTGCGAGCGCGGGATCATGATATCGCGGACGCGCTGGTCGGCGATATCCATCACGCCTTCGAGCATGTCGCGGGTGTCCTGATCGATAAGATCGTTTTGCTCAGAATCACGGATAAGCTCTAGCAGATCGTCACGGTTTTTTGGCTCACCGTGGAATAGCTGGCTGAGAAGCAGGGAAAAGAATCCCTTTTTACTGGCAGGCGTGTCACCGTTTTGTGAATTGTCGTCGCTCATGGCGTTAGGTTTTTGGCCCCTCGGTTATGGATAGATAGCAGGTAGGAGAATGGGTCGCTACCTGCACCTGTTGCGCCGCAGTCATGGTTGATAGCGGCGACTATTCTTTCTCGGCAATGTACGGATCGGCATACCCAAGAGCAAGCATTATCTCTGTTTCCAGGGATTCCATCTCTTCGGCTTCTTCATCTTCAATATGATCGTAACCGAGCAGATGCAGGCTGCCGTGGATAACCATATGCGCCCAGTGCGCGTCCAGCGGCTTGTCCTGCTCTTTTGCTTCCTGCTCAACCACCTGGCGACAAATAATAAGATCGCCAAGCAGCGGCAGCTCAATGCCCGGTGGAGCTTCGAACGGGAAGGAGAGCACGTTGGTGGATTTATCTTTACCCCGATAAGTCAGATTCAGCTCGTGGCTTTCCGCGTCATCGACCAGGCGAATCGTTACCTCCGACTCTTCCTGGAACTGAGGGATGACCGCATCAAGCCAGGCCTGAAATTGCGCTTCAGTGGGTAAACCTGCGGTATCTTCACAGGCGAGCTGTAAATCCAGAATAACCTGGCTCATTTGCTCTCCTGCGCGGCGGTGTTAATCGCCATCGCTTCACGCTTACGCTCGGCCGCCAGCTCATCTTTACGGATTTGCTCGGCGTTTTCCCACGCTTCATAAGCGTTGACGATGCGGGCGACCACAGGATGACGCACGACGTCTTCGCTATTGAGGAAGTTAAAGCTGATTTCATCGACTCCCGCCAGTACGTCGATGGCATGGCGCAGGCCCGACTTCATGCTGCGCGGCAGGTCAATCTGCGTAACGTCGCCGGTGATCACCGCTTTGGAGTTAAAGCCGATACGCGTCAGGAACATTTTCATCTGTTCGATGGTGGTGTTCTGGCTTTCATCAAGGATGATAAAGGCATCGTTCAGGGTGCGCCCGCGCATGTAGGCCAGCGGTGCCACTTCAATGACGTTGCGTTCCATCAGCTTTTCAACGCGTTCAAAGCCGAGCATTTCAAACAGGGCGTCGTAAAGCGGGCGCAGATAGGGATCGACTTTCTGGCTTAGGTCGCCTGGCAGGAAGCCGAGCTTTTCACCTGCTTCTACTGCCGGGCGGGTCAACAGAATACGCCTGACGTCCTGACGCTCCAGCGCGTCCACAGCGGCTGCTACCGCAAGGTAGGTTTTACCGGTACCGGCAGGGCCGATACCAAAGGTGATATCGTGGTCAAGCACGTTTGCGATGTACTGCGCCTGGTTCGGCGTGCGGGGTTTAATCACGCCACGCCTGGTCTTGATGTTGACCGCTTTGCCATACTCCGGGACGTGTTCCGCCGACTGTTCCAGCACGCGGATTTCTTTAATCGCCAGGTGAATTTGTTCCGGGTCGATATCCTGGGTTTCGCCACGCATTGGCGCTGTATCAACATAAAGGTTGCGCAGGATATCAGCGGCGGCGTTCACCAGTAACGCACGGCCGGTGAGCTTGAAGTGATTGTCACGACGGTTGATTTCGATACCCAGCCGACGTTCGAGCTGTTTAATATTGTCATCAAACGGACCGCACAGGCTTAATAAACGGGCATTGTCTGCAGGTTCCAGCGTAATTTCACGTGTTTCGATATTCAAACTTATCCTCTGGGTCGCTCGGGGCCGGTTCAATAGTAGTTGTCATGCCTTGCCTGTTCTCATCAGGCCATAAAGAGAGTATTTACGGCGAGTGTTGATGGCGCAAGCCTCGGCTTTGATATTTGGGTGGCGGATTCAGAATGCAAGTGCAAACAATGAAAACGCCCAGCGGTTCATTATGTTAGCGAACCGATGGGCGGAGCAGGGCGGAATTATGGCTGATAGAGGCCTACGCCGATGTCGTTCTCTTTGCGGGTGCGCGCAATAACTGCCTCTGGCGTTTCTGCCACGCGCAGGCCCATCTCTTCCTCGATGCGCACCACCTTGCCGCGCAGGGAGTTGTTGGTAGCGACTTCGGTAATCTCTACATCAACAAATTTACCGATCATATCCGGGGTGCCTTCAAAGTTTACCCCGCGATTGTTTTCGGAACGTCCGGTCAGCTCCATAATGTTTCTGCGCGACGTGCCTTCCACCAGAATGCGCTGGGTGGTGCCGACCATTTTACGGCTCCACTCCATCGCCTGCTGGTTAATGCGATCCTGCAGAATATACAGGCGCTGCTTTTTCTCCTCTTCCGACACGTCATCGACCATATCTGCCGCAGGCGTACCCGGACGGGCAGAGAAGATAAAGCTGTAGCTGACGTCAAAGTTCACCTCGGCAATGACCTTCATGGTTTGCTCGAAGTCCTGCTGCGTTTCGCCAGGGAAGCCGACGATGAAGTCGGAGCTAATCTGAATGTCCGGCCGCGCCGCGCGCAGTTTGCGAATAATAGCTTTATATTCCAGCGCCGTGTGGGTGCGGCCCATCAGATTCAGAATCCGATCCGCGCCGCTTTGAATCGGCAGGTGCAGGAAGCTCACCAGCTCCGGCGTATCGCGGTAAACCTCGATGATATCGTCCGTAAACTCAATCGGGTGGCTGGTGGTGAAGCGAATGCGGTCAACGCCGTCAATCGCCGCGACCAGACGCAGCAGCTCGGCAAAGGAGCAAATGCCGCCGTCGTAAGCCGCGCCGCGATAAGCGTTGACGTTCTGGCCCAGCAGGTGAATTTCGCGCACGCCCTGCGCCGCAAGCTGTGCGACTTCAAACAGGATGTCATCGCATGGGCGGCTGACCTCTTCACCGCGGGTATAGGGCACCACGCAGTAGGTGCAGTATTTGTTGCAGCCTTCCATAATAGAAACGTAGGCCGTCGGGCCTTCTGCGCGCGGCTCCGGAAGACGGTCGAATTTTTCGATTTCCGGGAAGCTGACGTCAACGACCGGGCTGCGGGTGCCGCGCACCTGGTTGATCATCTCCGGCAGGCGATGCAGCGTTTGTGGCCCAAAAACGATATCGACATATTGAGCGCGTTGACGAATAAGCTTGCCTTCCTGGGAGGCAACGCAGCCGCCGACGCCGATAATAAGATCGGGGTTTTTTCGCTTTAAGAGTTTCCAGCGGCCTAAGAGATGGAATACTTTTTCCTGGGCTTTTTCACGAATAGAACAGGTGTTTAGCAGCAATACGTCCGCTTCTTTTGGCTCATCCGTGAGGACATAGCCGTGGGTGCTGTTCAGCAAATCGGCCATCTTCGATGAATCGTACTCGTTCATCTGACAGCCCCAGGTTTTAATATGGAGTTTTTTTGTCATCGACTTTGCCATTGCTCAGTTAAGCCCGAAATCTTGGGCGCGTATTGTAATGCTTTGCGGGAGATGTGACCAGCCTGCGTAACTCGCGTAAAAATCCGGTAGAATTAGCTCAGACAAATTGAGGATGGGATAACCATGGCAAATCAACCAATCGACGTCGCGGTTGTCGGCGGGGGAATGGTCGGTGCGGCGGCAGCGCTCGGGCTTGCGCAAAATGGCTTTCAGGTAGCCGTTATCGAACATCAGGCGCCGACAGCGTTTGAGAGTGACAGCCAGCCCGACGTGCGCATCTCCGCAATCAGCAGCGCCTCGGTGGCCCTGCTTAAAACGTTGGGCGTATGGGAAGCGATTCGTTCTATGCGCAGCCATGCTTATCGCCGGCTGGAAACCTGGGAGTGGGAAAGCGCGCACGTTTCCTTTACTGCCTCAGAGCTTGGTCTGCCCGAGCTGGGTTACATGGTGGAAAACCACGTTTTACAGGTTGCCCTGTGGAAAGCGCTGGAAGCTCAGCCAAATATCATCCTGATGTGCCCGGCGGAGTTAACGCATATGCAAAGTAAAGAAGGGCGCTGGACGCTGAGCTTTGCGGAGGATGAAGCGTTAACCGTGCCGATGGTGATTGGCGCAGACGGCGCGAATTCAAAAGTTCGCCAACGGGCGGGCATTGGCATTCACGCGTGGGATTATCGCCAGGCCTGTATGCTGATCACCGTTCAGTGCGAAGATGCGCCCGGCGACAGCACCTGGCAGCACTTCACGCCGACAGGGCCGCATGCCTTTTTACCGCTGTTTGATAACTGGGCTTCGCTGGTGTGGTACGACACCCCGACGCGTATCCGTCAGTTAAAATCGATGACGATGCCGCAGCTTGCGAAAGCCATTGCCGCAACGTTCCCCCAGCGGCTGGGTGCGGTAACGCCGGTTGCCTGTGGGACATTCCCGCTAATCCGTCGGCACGCGCTGCAGTATACGCAACAGGGCCTGGCGCTGATTGGCGATGCAGCGCACACCATTCATCCGCTGGCTGGGCAGGGCGTAAACCTTGGCTATCGCGATGTAGACGCCTTGCTTGAGGTAATGATTAACGCGCGCGGCTACGGTGAAAACTGGGCCGATGCACGTATTTTGAAGCGCTATCAGAACCGTCGTCAGATGGATAACTTTCTTATGCAAAGCGGCATGGATCTGTTTTATGCAGGATTCAGCAACAATCTTACGCCGCTGCGTGTGATGCGTAACCTGGGGCTGATGGCCGCCGAACGCGGCGGCGTGCTGAAACGCCGGGCCCTGAAGTATGCGCTGGGTTTATAAGCAACGGGCGGGAAACCGCCTTTTCAGACAGCGGAACGCCAAAAAGCAAAAAGCTCGCCGAGGCAAGCTTTTTTTAGAGTGGCTGGGGTACGAGGATTCGAACCTCGGAATGCTGGTATCAGAAACCAGAGCCTTACCGCTTGGCGATACCCCAACGGGGTGCGTTCACAGATGCAAACGTCTTTTTTATGGCTGGGGTACGAGGATTCGAACCTCGGAATGCTGGTATCAGAAACCAGAGCCTTACCGCTTGGCGATACCCCAATAATATGGTGGCTACGACGGGATTCGAACCTGTGACCCCATCATTATGAGTGATGTGCTCTAACCAGCTGAGCTACGTAGCCGATACAACCTTTTCGATGGCTGGGGTACCTGGATTCGAACCAGGGAATGCCGGTATCAAAAACCGGTGCCTTACCGCTTGGCGATACCCCAAAACCCGTACGCAGAGCGCAAAAATCGAAAAATTGGCTGGGGTACCTGGATTCGAACCAGGGAATGCCGGTATCAAAAACCGGTGCCTTACCGCTTGGCGATACCCCATCCATGCAACGCTATAAAATGGTGCGGGAGGCGAGACTTGAACTCGCACACCTTGCGGCGCCAGAACCTAAATCTGGTGCGTCTACCAATTTCGCCACTCCCGCGCTAAAAAAGATGGTGGCTACTACGGGATTTGAACCTGTGACCCCATCATTATGAGTGATGTGCTCTAACCAGCTGAGCTAAGTAGCTTCTTTTTTTGCGATACCTTATCGGCGTTGCGGGGCGCATTATGCGTAGTTGACCGAACAGCGTCAACAAATTTTTTCCCGAAAAGGGGCTGGAATGGTCTGTTTGACCAGCTTGCGAACAGCTTGGTGGAAATATCGGCAACAATCGGTTATTTCGGGCATTTCCCGGCAAAAAAACAGCCGGGAAACGGCGAGTTTGATGCAGAAATCACGACGGGCCCGCAGGCCCGTTTCCTGATAAGGAGCGCTTATTTATAGGCGGACTGGTGGACGCCTACCGCACGGCCTGAAGGATCATTCATACTTTTGAATGCTTCATCCCATTCAATCGCTTTAGCGGAAGAACAGGCAACGGATGGACCGCCCGGAACGCATTCTGCAGCGCTTGGCAGCGGGAATAATTCTTCGAAGATCTCACGGTACAGGTAAGCTTCTTTCGAACCCGGCGTGTTGTACGGGAATCGGAAGCTCGCGGTTGCCAGCTGTTGATCCGTTACCTGGCCTGCGGCCACTTCTTTTAGCGTGTCGATCCAGCTATAACCCACGCCGTCTGAGAACTGCTCTTTCTGGCGCCATGCCACGCTTGCCGGCAGATAGGATTCAAAACATTCACGCAGGATATGCTTCTCCATTTTGCCGTTGCCGCACATTTTGTCTTGCGGGTTAATACGCATCGCTACGTCGAGGAACTTCTTGTCCAGGAACGGTACGCGGGCTTCAACGCCCCAGGCGGACATCGCTTTATTGGCGCGGGCACAGTCAAACATGTGCAGCGCCTGCAGCTTACGTACGGTTTCCTCATGCAGCTCTTTATCGTTCGGCGCTTTATGGAAGTAGAGGTAGCCGCCAAATACTTCATCGGAACCTTCGCCAGACAGCACCATTTTGATACCCATCGCTTTGATTTTACGGGACATCAGGTACATCGGCGTCGACGCGCGGATGGTCGTCACATCATAAGTTTCGATGTGATAGATAACGTCACGGATCGCATCCAGACCTTCCTGCACGGTGAAATGAATTTCGTGGTGAACGGTGCCCAGATGGTTTGCCACTTCCTGCGCCGCTTTAAGATCCGGTGAACCCACCAGGCCGACGGCGAAGGAGTGAAGCTGCGGCCACCAGGCCTCGCTGCGCTCTTCGTCTTCTACACGACGAGCGGCAAACTTTTTGGTGATGGCGGAAATCACCGAGGAATCCAGGCCGCCGGAAAGCAGCACGCCGTAAGGCACGTCGGACATCAGGTGGCTCTTAACAGCGTCTTCCAGCGCCTGGCGCAGTTCGTTTTTATCGGTGACGTTGTCTTTTACCGCGTCGTAGTCAAACCAGTCGCGCTGGTAGTAGCTGCGGATTTCGCCGTCCTGGCTCCACAGATAGCTGCCGGCCGGGAACTCTTTAATGGTGCGGCAAACGGGCACCAGGGCTTTCATTTCAGAAGCCACGTACATGTTGCCATGCTCGTCGTATCCCATATATAGCGGGATGATGCCGATATGGTCGCGGCCAATCAGGTACGCCTCTTTTTCGCTGTCATAAAGTACGAAGGCGAACATGCCCTGCAGGTCGTCCAGAAACTCAGGCCCTTTTTCCTGGTACATGGCGAGGATAACTTCGCAATCTGAACCGGTCTGGAATGCGTAGCGATCGCCATACTCGGCACGCAGCGCCTGATGGTTGTAGATTTCTCCGTTTACGGCCAGCGCATGCGTTTTTTGTTTGTTATAAAGCGGCTGGGCGCCGGCGTTAACGTCAACGATAGAGAGGCGCTCATGGGACAGAATCGCTTTATCGCTGGCGTAAACGCCTGACCAGTCCGGGCCGCGGTGGCGCATCAGGCGCGACAATTCCAGCGCTTTTTTACGCAGTTCAACCGCGTCGGTTTTAATATCCAGCACACCAAAAATAGAACACATAGAGCTTTCTCCGTAACACTGCGCATAGGCTGTTTAATCGTGATGCCGCATTGCCGTTTATTCATTTTTTAGCGGCGTTGCTGCGTTGCATGCCTTCAAATTTGCTCAATCATTAGCGGGAATGCAAGCGATTAGCCATTTACGCCATAAATACCGCAACAGTGATTGCTGATATGTGAAAAATAATGTCCAGAAGGGTTAAAAAATTAGCGGATCGGCAATTATTAGAGGATTTTATTGATTGCGAGGTGCAGCAAAGAAGGAATATGGGATGGATAAAAAAGCCCGACGGGCGGGCATTTTTGGATATTCGGCCGCTTAAAGGATGTCGATTTCAGCCACGGACGGGTAGATAAACGAAGGACGGAAAGGCATCGCATCGATATCGTTGAGCGTCGAAACCCCGGAGAGCACCAGAATGGTTTCCAGGCCGGCCTGGAAGCCCGCCAGAATGTCGGTGCGCAGGTTGTCGCCCACAATAACCGTCTGTTCGGAATGGGCCTGCATTTTATTCAGCGCCGCGCGGATTATCCACGGGCTGGGCTTGCCGACATAAAACGGCTTGCGGCCGGAGATTTTTTCAATGCCCGCGCAGAGCGCACCGCAGGCCGGGTAATAACCGCGCCCGTGAGTATCCGGATTGGTGGCGATGAAACGGGCGCCGTTTGCCACGAAGTATGCGGCCTTATGCATCATTTCCCAGTTATAGGAACGCGTTTCGCCAACGATAACAAAATCCGGATTGATATCGGTGATGGTGAATCCCGCTTTATAGAGCTCATGGATTAACGCGCCTTCGCCCACGACATAGGCTTTTTTGCCTTCCTGACGGCGCAGGAAATCCGCGGTCGCCATTGCCGAGGTATAGAACACGCTGTCCGGCACGTCTATGCCCGCTGATGCGAAGCGGTTAGCCAGATCCTGTCCGGTCTGCGAAGGGTAGTTGGTCAGCAGAACCAGCGGTAAACCTTTTTCAAGGATGCGGGCGAGAAACTCGTTGGCGCCCGGCACGGCGATGTTGTCATGCATCAACACACCGTCAATATCACAAATTACATTCTGGAGGGTCATTGATTACTCAGGCTCATATTCTCAGAAGGCGTATAACCTTCATCTTTCAGGCTGCAGCGGTGTTGACAGCGCTCACTAATCCCAGTCATTTACCTGAATAAACTCCTGGCATTCGCGCCCTTGTCGCCCGGCCGCAACTCGAAATCTAAAGGTTCTAACTATAGCGCAAATCGCCGTTTGCCCGCGTTAACTTTCCAGCAGGCGCTGCAACAGCATGCCGTTCAGCATGGAGCGTTTTACCAGCGCAAAGGCGCCAATCGCCGAGCGATCGTCAAGCTGTGAACGTACGACGGGCAGGTTTTTGCGGAACGCTTTTAACACCTGGGTGTTGATGCAACCTTCAATGGCGGGAAGCAAAACCTTCTCTGCTTCAATAATTTCGCCGGCGATCACCACCTTTTGCGGATTAAAGAGGTTGATGGCGATAGAGATGGCTTTACCAAGGTAGCGGCCCGCGTGCTCTATGACTTCGCAGGCCAGCGCGTCGCCTTTGTTGGCCGCTTTGCAAATCGCGACAATGTTGCAGTCGTCAAGCGTTAAGCGGCTGTGGTAGCCCTGCTCAAGCAGATGACGCACCCGCCCTTCAATGGCGGCATTCGCAGCGATAGTTTCCAGACAGCCAAAGTTGCCGCAGTGGCAGCGCTCACCCAGCGGGTCGACCTGGATGTGGCCAATCTCGCCCACGTTGCCGTTACGGCCGATAAAAATCCTGCCGTTTGACAGAATACCGGCCCCCGTCCCGCGGTGAACACGCACCAGAATGGAGTCTTCGCAGTCGTGAGTGGCACCAAAATAGTGCTCAGCTAACGCCAGGCTGCGGATATCGTGTCCGACAAAACAGGTGACCTTGAAGCGTTTTTCCAGGCTCTCGACCAGCGACCAGTCGTCTACCTGAATGTGCGGCATATAGCGAATCACGCCGCTTTCAGGGTCGACCAGGCCCGGCAGGATCACTGAGATGGCGATCAGCTCGCGGATTTTGCGCTGCATCTGTTCGATAAAATGGGCGATAGCGTGGAGCAGGGCGTGCTCAAGCGTTTCCTGGGTGCGCTCCGGAAGAGGGTAGTGCTCTTCCGCCAGCGGTTTGGCGCTGAGATCGAACAGCGTAATGGTGGCGTCATGGCGGCCAAGGCGCACGCCAATGGCGTGAAAATTACGGGTTTCAGTAATGATAGAGATAGCGCGGCGGCCTCCGGTAGAGGCCTGCTGATCGACCTCTTTAATCAGGCCGCGCTCAATAAGCTGGCGAGTAATTTTGGTGACGCTGGCGGGGGCGAGCTGGCTCTGTTCGGCAATCTGTATACGCGAGATTGGACCCTGCTGGTCAATCAAGCGGTATACCGCCGCGCCGTTAAGCTGTTTTACCAGATCGACATTACCTATTTGAGCCTGTCCGCCAGTCGTCATGCCTTATTTATCCAGTTACGACCTCATTACCATTAACGAGAGTCTTGATGATTTTATAATCGCGGGTAAAGGCAGTCAGGTTGGCAACTTTACCAGCCTCAATAGTGCCCAACTGCTTTTCCACACCCATCGCACGGGCAGGGTAGAGAGTCGCCATACGCAGGACTTCATCCAGCGCGATGCTGGCATGCTCGACCAGATTACGCACCCCTTCGATCATCGTCAGGGCGGAGCCGCTTAGCGTACCGTTCTCATCTACACATAAACCGTTGCGGTAGTATATTGTTTTACCAGCAAAAATGAACTGCTCAATATTGGCACCTGCCGGAGCGGTGGCATCGGTAACGAGGCAAAGCTTATCGCCCTTCATGCGTTTTGCGGTGCGAATATTGGCGTAGTCCACGTGCAGGCCGTCGGCGATGATACCGCAGTAAACATCCGGTTCATCAAAAATAGCGCCAGTAAGGCCAGGCTCGCGGCCTGTAATATAAGGCATGGCGTTGAACAGATGCGTGGCAAAGGTGATGCCCGCCCGGAAACCGATTCTGGCTTCTTTTGCCGTTGCGTTTGAGTGGCCGGCGGAAACGATAATCCCGGCCGCAACCAGTTTTTTGATAACTTCAGGCTCGACCATTTCTGGCGCCAGAGTGATCTTAGTGATGACATCTGCGTTCTCGCAGAGGAAATCGACCAGTCCCGCCTCGGGTTTGCGTACAAAGCCTGGGTTATGCGTGCCTTTTTTCACCATGTTCAGCCACGGGCCTTCCAGGTGAAGGCCGAGCGCCTGGTTGCTGTACGTAGCCAGGTATTCACGCATCACTTTAACGCCCTGCATCATCAGCTCGTCGCTGGCGGTGATAAGCGTTGGCAGATAGCTGGTGCAGCCGGAGCGCTCGTTGGCTTTCTGCATGATTTCCAGCGTTTCAACCGTGACGGCATCGACGGTGTCGTTGAACTGCACGCCGCCGCAGCCGTTTAGCTGCACATCAATAAAACCGGGGGCGATGATTGCACCGCCCATGTCGCGGGTTTCGATCCCTGTCGGGATTTCGGAAAGCGGACAAACGCGCTCAATCAGGCCATCAGCAATAACAATCGCGTGGTCATCCAGAATGTCATGGCCGGTATAAATCCGACCGTGGGTTAGTGCAAACATAATTACCCCCGGTAAAAATAGTGCTTAAAGGCCTTTAATATTTTCTGCTTCAAGTTCGTTGAAGTACTTCAACGTCTTCACTTTCAGCTCCATGGTGGAGGGTTCGTCGCACACCACAACCGCTTTTGGATGCAGTTGCAGGCAGCTGATAGTCCACATATGGTTGACGTTGCCTTCTACGGCCGCCTGCAGCGCTTGCGCTTTAACGTGGCCGAGCACCAGAATCATCACTTCTTCCGCGTCAAGCAGGGTACCAACGCCTACGGTCAGCGCATATTTTGGAACCTGGTTTACGTCGCCGTCAAAGAAGCGGGAGTTTGCCACGCGGGTGTCATGGGTCAGGGTTTTAATACGGGTACGGGACGCCAGAGAAGAAGCGGGTTCGTTGAATGCGATATGGCCGTCGTTACCCACGCCGCCCATAAAGAGATGGATTTTGCCGTAGGAGCGGATTTTTTCTTCATAAGCCCGGCACTCTGCGTCAACGTCTTCCGCGTTACCGTTCAGCAGGTTGATATTTTCTGCTGGGATATCAACATGCTCAAAGAAATTCTTGTGCATGAAGGTATGATAGCTTTCCGGATGCTCTTTTGGCAGGCCAACGTACTCATCCATATTAAAGGTGACGACGTTTTTAAAGCTGACCTGGCCCGCTTTATGCATCTCTACCAGCGCTTTATAGGCTTCGAGCGGCGTGCTGCCGGTTGGCAGACCGAGCACGAAAGGACGGTCTGCGGTTGGGTTAAATGCGTTGATGCGTTTAACAATATGGCGAGCTGCCCATTTGCCGACCTGAGCCGGAGTAGCCAGGGGAATCAGTCTCATCATTCACCTCTTAAAAGTTAAAAGAAAACGGGTTTAGCCAGATTGATATTCACCCTTCTAAGGGTAAACCAGTTTTATACTGGCGCCTGAGGGAGCAATCTGCCCTGATTTTTTGAATGATAAAATAAGTTTTGTGTGATAGCCAGTCAAAGGGAGGTGTTATAGCGATATTTGGTGACTGTAGTCACAAAAAGCGCGCGTTTAATTTGCGATACGAATTAAATTTTTTCACACTTCGGGGTGTGATGTGAACCGTCGCCGTTTATTTAAGTAGTTAAGACAATAAAAACACTGCTTTGAGCGAGCCTTAACAGGGTCTCATAGGGGGAATAAAGTGAGTATTCTAGGTTATTTACAACGAGTTGGCCGCGCACTGATGGTGCCCGTGGCTACACTACCTGCAGCAGCAATTTTAATGGGGGTAGGCTACTGGATTGACCCGGTTGGCTGGGGTGGAGATAACGCGCTTGCGGCGTTCTTCATTAAATCTGGTTCTGCCATTATTGATAACATGTCCGTACTGTTCGCCATTGGTGTGGCTTATGGTATGTCCAAAGATAAAGACGGTGCCGCAGCGCTGACCGGCTTTGTCGGCTTCCTGGTATTGACCACCCTGTGCTCTCCGGCAGCGGTTGCCATGATCCAGAAAATCCCGGCGGATCAGGTTCCGGCGGCGTTTGGTAAAATCAGCAACCAGTTCGTGGGTATTCTGGTTGGTATTATCTCTGCAGAATTGTACAACCGTTACAGCAGCGTCGAGCTGCCGAAAGCGCTCTCCTTCTTCAGCGGCCGTCGTCTGGTGCCGATCCTTACCTCTTTTGTAATGATCGTTGTTGCTTTCATCATGATGTATGTCTGGCCGATGATCTTCGACGGTCTGGTCAACTTCGGTGAGCACATTCAGAAGCTGGGCTCCATTGGCGCTGGCGTTTACGCCTTCTTCAACCGCCTGTTAATCCCGGTTGGTTTGCACCATGCGCTCAACTCCGTATTCTGGTTTGACGTGGCCGGCATTAACGATATCCCTAACTTCCTGGGCGGCGCGCAGTCCATCGAAGCAGGTAAAGCGGTGGTTGGCATCACCGGTCGTTACCAGGCGGGCTTCTTCCCAATCATGATGTTCGGTCTGCCGGGTGCGGCACTGGCTATCTACCACTGCTCTCGTCCGGAAAACAAAGCGAAAGTAGCGGGTATCATGATGGCCGCCGCCTTCGCCGCGTTCTTTACCGGTATCACCGAGCCGCTGGAATTCTCCTTCATGTTCGTTGCGCCGGTTCTGTACGTTATCCACGCCGTGCTGACTGGTATCTCCGTGTTCATCGCAGCAAGCATGCACTGGATCGCAGGTTTCGGTTTCAGCGCGGGCCTGGTGGATATGGTGCTTTCTTCCCGTAACCCGCTGGCGACACACTGGTGGATGCTGATCCCGCAGGGCCTTGTGTTCTTCGTGATTTACTACGTGGTGTTCCGTTTCACTATCATTAAATTCAACCTGTTAACCCCGGGTCGCGAACTGGCGGTTGCCGGTGATGAGGCAGATGGTCAGGATGTGAACGTTAGCGGTACGGCAAACCAGGACGTTTCTGGTCTGGCTCGTCAGTACATCGCGGCGGTTGGCGGCTCTGCTAACCTGACCGGTATTGATGCCTGTATCACTCGTCTGCGTCTGAACGTAAAAGACTCTTCTTTGGTTAACGAAGCGCTGGCTAAACGTCTGGGCGCAACCGGCGTGATTCGCCTGAACAAAACCAGCGTGCAGATTATCGTCGGCTTCGTGGCAGAGAAAATCGCCAACGCCATGAAAACTACCGGTGATGTCCCTGCGGCAGAAGCGCCTACGGCTCCCGTTGCCGCTACGGCTACGGCTAAACCACAGGCTGTGCCAAATGCGGTTACCATCGCGGCGCTGGTCTCTCCAGTAACCGGTGATGTGGTGGCGCTGGATCAGGTTCCTGATGAAGCCTTTGCCAGCAAAGCGGTAGGCGATGGCGTCGCCGTGAAGCCCACGGATAAAACCGTGGTCTCGCCGGCCGCGGGCACCATCGTAAAAATCTTTAACACCAACCATGCGTTCTGTCTGGAGACGGAAAAGGGTGCGGAAATTGTTGTCCACATGGGCATTGATACCGTAGCGCTTGGCGGCAAAGGCTTTACTCGCCTGGTGGAAGAGGGCGCGGAAGTGGCGGCCGGTCAGCCGATTCTGGAAATGGATCTGGATTTCCTGAACGCTAACGCGCGCTCCATGATCAGCCCGGTAGTTTGCAGCAACATCGATGACTTCAGCGGTCTGCTTCTCCAGGCTCAGGGTCACGTGGTTGCCGGTCAAACGCCTCTGTATGAGATTAAAGGCAAGTAATCGCTCCTGAGTAAGCATTTGTGCCTTAAGCGGCTGGGGTTAATCTTCAGCCGCTTTTTTATTGCGTCGAATTAAACTTCCCTGCGCTTTCACCGCGCTCGCCTAATTTGTGCAACTAAAGGTTGTTTCCCGTCCCTGCTTATTGGATCATGCACCGTTAACGAAAGTTTTGTCTTGAGGAATCCGCGATGAGTGAGGCTGAAGCCCGCCCAACTAACTTTATTCGCCAGATTATCGATGAAGATCTGGCCAATGGTAAGCATGACCGTATCTGCACTCGTTTTCCGCCGGAGCCAAATGGCTACCTGCACATCGGCCATGCGAAATCTATCTGCCTGAACTTTGGTATCGCCCAGGATTATCAGGGGCAGTGCAATCTGCGTTTCGATGACACCAACCCGGTAAAAGAAGACATCGAATATGTAGATTCGATTAAGCACGACGTAGAGTGGCTGGGCTTTCACTGGTCCGGTGACGTGCGCTACTCATCTGACTACTTCGACCAGCTGTTTAATTACGCCGTTGAGCTGATTAACAAAGGTCTGGCGTACGTAGACGAGCTGACGCCTGAGCAGATCCGCGAATATCGTGGCTCCCTGACGGCGCCCGGCAAAAACAGCCCGTATCGCGATCGCAGCGTTGAGGAAAACCTCGCCCTGTTCGAGAAAATGCGTAACGGTGAGTTTGCCGAAGGAACCGCGTGCCTGCGTGCGAAAATCGATATGGCGTCGCCTTTCATCGTGATGCGCGATCCGGTGATTTACCGTATTAAGTTTGCCGATCATCACCAGACGGGCAGCAAGTGGTGCATCTACCCGATGTATGACTTCACCCACTGCATTTCCGATGCGCTGGAAGGCATTACCCATTCGCTGTGCACGCTGGAGTTCCAGGATAACCGTCGTCTTTACGACTGGGTGTTAGACAACATCACCATTCCGGCTCACCCGCGTCAGTACGAGTTCTCGCGCCTGAATCTTGAATACGCCATCATGTCCAAGCGCAAGCTGAACCTGCTGGTGACCGAGAAGATTGTCGAGGGCTGGGATGACCCGCGTATGCCGACTATCTCCGGCCTGCGTCGCCGTGGTTATACCGCGGCTTCTATCCGTGAGTTCTGCAAACGTATCGGCGTGACTAAACAGGACAACACCGTTGAGATGGCTTCTCTGGAGTCGTGCATCCGTGACGATCTCAATGAGAACGCGCCGCGCGCCATGGCCGTATTGGATCCGGTGAAAGTAATCCTCGAAAACTATCCGCAGGGTGGGGAGGAGAGGGTAACCATGCCAAATCATCCTAACAAGCCTGAAATGGGTAGCCGTCAGGTTCCTTTCAGCGGCGCAATCTATATCGACCGCGCCGATTTCCGTGAAGAAGCGAACAAGCAGTACAAACGCCTGGTGTTGGGCAAAGAAGTGCGCCTGCGCAACGCTTACGTGATCAAAGCTGAACGCGTAGAGAAAGACGAGGAAGGCAACATCACCACGCTGTATTGCACCTACGACCCTGAAACGCTGAGTAAAGACCCGGCGGACGGTCGTAAGGTGAAAGGCGTCATTCACTGGGTAAGCGCAGCCCATGCGCTGCCGGTAGAGATTCGTCTCTACGATCGTCTCTTTAGCGTAGCGAACCCGGGTAGCGCGGAGGATTTCCTGGCGACAATTAACCCGCAGTCGCTGGTTATCAAACAAGGTTTCGTTGAGCCGAGCCTGCAGAATGCGCAGAAAGGTAAAGCTTACCAGTTTGAGCGTGAAGGTTATTTCTGTCTCGACAGCCGTTATGCAACCGCTACCAGCCTGGTGTTCAACCGCACCGTCGGCCTGCGTGATACCTGGGCAAAAATAGGCGATTAATCCGCTGTGCCTGCATATCAAACGCCGCTTAAAGCGGCGTTTTTTTTCGCTTGTCGTTCAGCGGGTTAATTCATTATTCACATTCGCGTCACGAATTAATGCTTAATATAGGCCCTGATAATAATTGTCTGCGGTTGACCTTATTTTGTAAAAATTCTCATTACCGCTTATGAGAGCGCTTTCATTTTTAAAATTTTGCTCAATTGACTGAATTTAATGGCATAAAATTTCCGCTAAGCAAACTGTTACAAATGCTCATAAATTATGTGCTCTTCGTCATACTACGGGAATTAACTCTTATAAAGTCGTTGATAATTCGCGTCGCGAAAAATAGTCTGTTACTCAGAAGTCAATGCGGTGGAAATATTCATCACCGCTTTTTAGCCGTCAGGCATTTTTATTTTTCACCGTCAGGTGTTTTACGCCGGGTGATTATTTATACGTCAAAGAGGATTTTACTATGCGTACGTTTAGTGGCAAACGTAGTGCGCTGGCGCTTGCAATCGCCGGTGTCACCGCCCTTTCAGGCATTGTTATTGTACCGCAGGCAATAGGTGCAGGATTTGTTGATGATTCAACGCTCACCGGCGGCGTCTATTACTGGCAGCGTGAACGCGATCGTAAAGACGTTAATACCAATAAATACGAGACGAACCTTTCTCATTCCACCTGGAACGCCAACCTTGATTTCCAGTCCGGCTATGCGGCCGATATGTTTGGCCTGGATATCGCGGCGTTTACCGCCATTGAAATGGCTGAAAATGGCGACAGCGGTCACCCGAACGAAATCGCTTTTTCTTCTAAAAATAAAGCCTACTCCGAAGACTATTCCGGCGATAAAAGCGGCATCAGCCTCTATAAAGCTGCGGCAAAATTTAAATATGGCCCGGTCTGGGCGCGTGCAGGTTATATCCAGCCAACCGGCCAGACGCTGTTAGCGCCGCACTGGAGCTTCATGCCTGGTACCTACCAGGGTGCAGAGGCGGGCGCTAATTTTGATTACGGCGATGCGGGCGCGCTGAGCTTCTCGTATATGTGGACGAACGAGTATAAAGCGCCGTGGCATCTGGAAATGGACAAGTTCTATCAGAACGATAAGCACACCAAAGTCGACTATCTGCACTCGGTCGGGGCGAAGTATGACTTTAAAAACGATCTGGTGCTCGAAGCGGCATTCGGTCAGGCGGAAGGTTACATCGACCAGTACTTCACCAAAGCAAGCTACAAATTTGATATCGCTGGCAGCCCGCTGACCACCAGCTATCAGTTCTACGGTACGCGCGATAAAGCCTCCAGCGGCGGCGTTAACGACATTTATGACGGCACCGCGTGGCTGCAGGCGCTGACCTTCGGTTACAAAATTGGTCAGGTTGACCTGCGCCTGGAAGGAACCATGGTTAAGGCCGACGGCCAGCAGGGCTACTTCCTGCAGCGTATGACGCCAACGTATGCTTCCTCCAACGGTCGTCTGGACGTGTGGTGGGATAACCGCTCCGACTTCAACGCCAACGGCGAAAAAGCGGTATTCGCGGGCGCTATGTATGACCTGAGCAACTGGAATCTGCCGGGGTGGGCGGTTGGGGCTTCCTACGTTTATGCCTGGGATGCTAAGCCAGGCTCAACGCCGACCACCGACGGCTATTACGACGCGGATCGTCGCCTGAAAGAGTCCTCTTACAGCCTGGATGCGCTTTATACCGTTCAGGACGGACGTGCGAAAGGCACGCTGTTCAAACTGCACTTCACCCAGTACGACAACCACTCGGATATCCCAAGCTGGGGCGGCGGTTACGGCAATATCTTCCAGGATGAGCGTGACGTGAAGTTTATCGTTATCGCGCCGTTCACCATCTTCTGATTTGATTCCGGGCGCGCAGGCGCCCGGCTTTAGTGAGGATACTGACCATGAAGAAAGCTATTCTGCTGTCTGTGATTACGCTGGCCCTGGCCGCCTGCGCGCAGCCGAAGGCGGCGCCTGAGGATACAAAGTTGAAAGCCGCCTACAGCGCCTGCATTAATACCGCAGAAGGTAATCCGGACAAGGTGCAGGCCTGTCAGAGCGTGCTGAACGTGCTGGCTCAGGAGAAACAGCATCAGGAGTTTGCGAAGAAAGAGACCGTTCGCACCCTTGATTATCAGAAATGTATTCAGGCTACGCGTACCGGCAACGACCAGGCTGTTAAAGCGAAATGCGATAAAATCTGGCAGGAAATTCGCGCCAGTAATAACTGAGCCGGATGCAGATAATAAAAAACCGGTGAATTTCCTCACCGGTTTTTTTGTCTCTGACTCATCCCGCAGGGGAGGTCAGCGTGCGGATTACTTTTCGCTGATTTCGTGGGCGTTTTCGTCAGTACGACAGTCGCCTTCGGCGCAGTGGCCATAAAGGTAAAGGCTGTGGTTGGTCAGACGGATCCCGTGACGGGTGGCGATCTCACGCTGGCGGGATTCGATTGAGTCATCGCTGAATTCAATCACTTTGCCACAGTCCAGACAAATCAGGTGATCGTGATGATGCTGCTGGGTCAGTTCGAATACCGACTTGCCGCCTTCAAAATTATGACGGGTAACGATACCTGCGTCATCAAACTGGTTCAGCACGCGGTAAACCGTGGCCAGACCAATCTCTTCACCCATATCAATCAGTCGCTTGTATAACTCTTCCGCACTGACGTGGTGGTTCACCGGTCCCTGCAACACTTCAAGGATTTTTAATCGCGGAAGCGTGACTTTCAGGCCGGCCTTCTTTAATGCGGTGTTGTTGTCAGTCATGCGGAAATTGTCCTGTTGCTTAACGTTTTGCTCGGACTCGTTGAGCGTTAAGTGAATGCATCTCATTATATACCCTTCTCATGTGGGTATAGTACAGCCACGTCTAAATAGAAACTGTAAGTGTGAAGCATAACACAGCTAAAAAATCGTGGCCGAGTCGCTATTTGCTGGCATCTTAGCAAATAGGCCTGGGGGATATTGTACAGAGATAGCGAGAAAAGTTACAAAATTGTAGCAATTATTTTCATTGGTAATATCTATCGATACGGCGCAAACGAGTTATTTGCGCCGCATTGCATCAGGCGTTAATGATATCGGCCAGATTCAGCTCATCGGCAACCTGTTTGGTCCATTTTTCAACGCGTTCAGCGGTCAGCTCCGGCTGACGGTCTTCGTCGATAGCCAGACCTACGAAGTGATCGTCGTCAGCCAGCCCTTTAGAGGCTTCGAAATGGTAGCCAGCGGTTGGCCAGTGGCCTACGATCGCCGCGCCGCGAGGTTCAATGATATCGCGAATGGTGCCCAGCGCGTCGCAGAAGTACTCCGCGTAATCTTCCTGATCGCCGCAGCCAAACAGCGCAACCAGCTTGCCGTTGAAATCCACTTCTTCAAGCGTCGGGAAGAAGTCGTCCCAGTCGCACTGCGCTTCGCCGTAGTACCAGGTAGGAATACCCAGCAGCAGGATGTCGAAACTTTCCAGATCTTCTTTACTGCTCTTCGCAATGTCACGCACTTCAGCAACATCTTTACCGAGCTGTTTTTGAATTATTTTTGCGATATTTTCGGTGTTGCCAGTATCGCTGCCGAAAAAAATGCCTACGATTGCCATGAGTTAAATAACCTCTTGAAACTTAATGGTATGGTGGCGGAGAATTGCCCACAGATAGGGCAATCATAGCAGAACAGGCCGCGGTGCGGAAACAGCTATCATGGCGCTGTGCACAGACTGCAACATGATGGCGCATTAAGCGCCACTTTGATAAATAACGGGGCGGGGCGGGAAGGTTAGCTCAGATGCCGTTTTAGCTGCGCTAACAATATCTCTTCAATCAGTTCGCTGCGGCTGATATTTCTGGCTTCAGCAAGCTGGTTAAGCGCATCCACCGCGTCGTTGTTGAGCTTTAGCTCTACTCGCTTCAGGCCGCGGACTTTATCGCGTCTGAGCTGGTTACGTTTGTTGATGCGCAGCTGCTCATCGCGCGTTAGCGGATTGGTTTTTGGCCGCCCCGGGCGACGCTCGTCCGCGAACAGATCTAATGTTGTACGGTCCGTTTGTTCTTTTGCCATGATTAGAGTACTGACAGGGAATTCAGGATGCTGCGAGCAGAATGCTCCGGCGCATTTAAGCGCGCCATCATACATCAGCGAGTCCGGCGCGCCAACGCGTTAGCCGCAACTTGCGGCCAGTCGGTCTGTTTTTAATCAGTTTGGGGAAGATTCATCGATAAAACGGTGAATGGCGCGTAAAACCGCTTCCGGTTTCTCGGCGTGAACCCAGTGACCTGCGCCTGCAACAACATGAGCACGTGCCTGAGGAAACTGCGCCAGCAGGGCAGCCCGATGCGTTTCATCCACATAAGGCGAAGCGCCGCCGCGGATAAACAGCGCCGGATGCTCCCAGGTGGGAACGGTTTGCCAGCCAACGATATTTTCGTATTCCTTCCACAGCGCCGGCACGTTGAATTTCCACTCGCCATCGGCAAACGACTTCAGCAGGAACTGAATCACGCCTTCTTCTTTTATATGCTCGCGCATCAAAGCTGCGGCCTGCTGGCGCGTCTTCGCGCCAGCTTCGCTTACGGCGTTTATTCCCGCGAAGATTTCATCGTGGCGACGCACCTGATAGTCGACCGGCGCGATATCGATCAGCACCAGTTTGTCGATGCGCTCAGGCGCGATAGCCGTTAAGGCCATTGCTACTTTCCCGCCCATCGAGTGGCCGATAATTATCGCCTTTTCAAAACCGTATTCGTCCAGGGTTTCCAGCACGTCCTGCGCCATCGCCGGATAGTTCATTTCGTCGCTGCGGGGAGACAGGCCGTGATTACGCAGATCTATTTGCAGCAACGTATGATCCTGCCCGAGATCGCGGGCGAGCACGCCGAGGTTATCAAGGCTGCCAAACAGGCCGTGGATGAGAACAACAGGGGAATTGCTGGTCGATTGTTGCGTAGTTTGCAGGCGAGCGTTTAATTTCATGGCAAAGTTCTTTTTTTTGATTCGTAGGGTTAGGGTATCATGAAGGCATTCCTGCCGCAGTGCCGCGAACATTCAGTTTAATCTGGCTTTACCCGGCGGCACCTGTTTGGCGCTACCCGCTGTTGGGATTTGCCCCTATAATCCCAACGACTTGTATTCAGAATAAGATATCGCACTGGATGAAGATGAAAACGATTGAAGTTGATGACGAGCTGTATCGCTATATTGCCAGCCACACGCAACACATTGGCGAGAGCGCGTCCGATATTTTACGGCGTATGTTGAAATTTACCGCCGGTCAGACTTCCGCAGCGACGACTACCCCTACAGCGAATTCCGCACAGCTCGCGGCAACCCCTGCTTCCGAAGCGAAACCTGTAAATCGGGCTGGCGATCGCGTGCGCGCCGTCCGTGAGTTGCTACTCTCTGATGAGTACGCGGAACAAAAGAAAGCAGTTAATCGCTTCATGATGGTGCTTTCTACGCTCTATCAGCTGGATGCGAAAACCTTTGGTGAAGCGACCGAGTCTTTGCACGGCCGTACCCGCGTCTATTTTGCCGGCAACGAGCAGACGCTGCTGGCCAGCGGCAATCAGACCAAGCCAAAACACGTTGCGGGCACCCCATACTGGGTTATCACCAATACCAATACGGGTCGCAAATGCAGCATGATCGAACACATCATGCAATCAATGCAGTTCCCGGCGGAATTGATTGAGAAGGTTTGCGGCACTATTTAATCAGCGTCAAAAGGAAGGGCCAATGGCTAACCACAACCGTGCAGGTCAACCTGCGCAACAGAGCGATTTGATTAACGTAGCCCAGCTAACGGCCCAGTACTACGTGCTGAAACCAGAAGCGGGTAATAGCGAACATGCGGTGAAATTCGGCACTTCCGGCCACCGCGGCAGCGCGGCTCGTCATAGCTTTAACGAACCGCATATTCTGGCGATCGCGCAGGCGATTGCTGAAGATCGTGCTAAAAATGGCATCACCGGGCCGTGCTATGTCGGTAAAGACACTCACGCCCTGTCCGAGCCTGCGTTTATCTCCGTGCTGGAAGTGCTGGCGGCAAACGGTGTGGATGTCATTGTCCAGCAGGCGAACGGCTATACGCCAACGCCTGCGGTCTCTAACGCGATTCTGATGCACAACAAAAAAGGCGGCGCTCAGGCGGACGGTATCGTTATCACGCCTTCGCACAACCCGCCTGAAGACGGCGGCATCAAATACAACCCGCCTAACGGCGGTCCGGCCGATACTAACGTCACCAAAGTTATCGAAGAGCGTGCAAACGCGCTGCTGGCAGGCGGCCTGAAGGATGTGAAACGTATCTCACTCGACGAGGCCTGGGCAAGCGGGCACGTGACGGAGCTGGATCTGGTGCAGCCGTTTATCGAAGGGCTGGTGGATATCATCGATATGGCCGCCATCCAGAAAGCGGGCCTGAAGCTGGGCGTTGATCCGCTCGGCGGCTCCGGCATCGAGTACTGGCAGCGTATCGCGAAACACTACAATCTGGATCTGACCATCGTAAACGATCAGGTGGATCAGACTTTCCGCTTTATGCATCTCGACAAAGACGGCGCGATCCGCATGGACTGCTCGTCCGAGTGCGCGATGGCAGGGCTGCTGGCGCTGCGCGATAAATTCGATCTGGCCTTTGCCAACGACCCGGATTATGACCGTCACGGCATCGTTACCCCGGCCGGCCTGATGAACCCGAACCACTATCTGGCCGTGGCGATTAATTACCTGTTCCAGCATCGTCCGCAGTGGGGCAAAGATGTGGCGGTAGGTAAAACGCTGGTCTCTTCCGCAATGATTGACCGCGTGGTCAACGACCTGGGCCGCAAGCTGGTGGAAGTGCCGGTTGGCTTTAAATGGTTTGTAGACGGCCTGTTTGACGGCAGCTTCGGCTTTGGCGGCGAAGAGAGCGCCGGGGCCTCCTTCCTGCGTTTTGACGGCACGCCATGGTCAACCGATAAAGACGGCATCATTATGTGCCTGCTGGCGGCAGAAATTACCGCCGTAACCGGTAAAAACCCGCAGCAGCATTATGACGAGCTGGCCGCCCGCTTCGGCGCGCCAAGCTACAACCGCCTGCAGGCTTCTGCTACTTCCGCGCAGAAAGCGGCGCTGTCAAAACTCTCTCCGGACATGGTCAGTGCTGATACCCTGGCGGGCGACCCGATCACCGCCCGCTTAACGGCGGCGCCGGGCAACGGCGCTTCCATTGGCGGCCTGAAGGTGATGACGGAGAACGGCTGGTTCGCCGCGCGGCCTTCCGGTACGGAAGATGCGTACAAAATCTACTGTGAAAGTTTCCTGGGCGCTGAGCACCGTCAGCAGATAGAGAAAGAAGCGGTAGAGATTGTCAGCGAAGTGCTGAAGAACGCATAGTCAGCAGCTGTAAAGCTAAAAAGGCGCCGCAGGGCGCCTTTTTTACGCCTGTCGCCAGCAAAGACCATTATTTAACTAATGATTAGTACTTATTTAACTTTCCTGTAACTAAATTACGGAATGAACGTAAAGATCTGCGCAACGAGTGCGATCCGGTGGTCGGATGAGTAGTAAATTTTCAGCCGATGCGATACTATTTTGTTCAGATAACAAGTTCTGAATTCCCGGCTTTTGCTGCCGGTCACAAAATAAAGGGAGAAGCCTATGTCTTTATACAAAGAATATCCTGCGCATCAGGTTATCCTGCGTCGCACCTTCGCAGTCATCATTGGCGTGCTGGCGCTGCCGGTGATGCTGTTCTGGAAAGATCGCGCGCGTTTTTACAGCTACCTGCACCGCGTCTGGTCGAAAACCAGCGATCAGCCGGTCTGGATGGCTCAGGCGGAAGCCGCCTCCGGCGACTTCTACTGAAGCCTGAACTGAAGCCAAAAGGCTACCCGAAGGGGTAGCCTTTTTTGTTATGGCAACTTGCTACACTTAGGATTCAACACAAAGGAGCCAGCCCATGAGCGACAACATTCCGGTCGGCATCAGTGCCTGTTTACTCGGGGAGAAGGTCCGTTTTGACGGCGGCCATAAGCGGCTGGCCTTTGCCGTTAACGAGCTTGCGCCCTGGGTGCGTTTCGAGCCAGTTTGTCCGGAGATGGCGATAGGCTTGCCTACGCCGCGTCCGGCGCTGCGTCTGGTTAAAATCGATGAAGGCGAAATTGCGCTTCGCTTTAGCAACCGTACCGAAGGGGATTTAACCCCGGCGATGCGGGATTTTTCCGCCAGGCGTATCGCCGGGCTGGAACATCTTTGCGGCTATATCGTTTGCGCCAAATCGCCGAGCTGCGGCATGGAGCGGGTGCGGGTTTACGAGCCTGCGGGAAATAACAACCGTAAAAGCGGTACGGGGATCTTTACCGCAGAGCTTAAAAGCCAGATGCCCTGGCTACCCGTTGAAGAAGACGGTCGTTTACAGGATCCTGCCATCCGCGAGAATTTTGTCGAGCGTATTTACACGCTTTTCGAACTCAATAACCTGCGCAAAAAAGGGCTGACGAGAGGCGGGCTTATCGGTTTTCACAGCCGCTATAAGCTGCTTTTACTGGCGCATTCCCAGCCGCAATATCGCGAGCTCGGGCGCTTTGTCGCGGATATCGAAAACTGGGATTCGCTGGATGCGTTCTTTATCGAATACCGCCAGCGCTTAATGGCCTTGCTTGAGCACCAGGCCACGCGCCGCAACCACACGAACGTGCTGATGCACGTTCAGGGCTACTTCCGTCGCCAGTTAAGCTCCCGCCAGCGTCAGGAGTTAGCGGGGCTTATCGATCGCTACCGGCAGGGAACCCAGCCGCTTCTGGCGCCTCTCACCCTGTTAAAACATTACATGGCAGAATATCCTGACCAGTATTTAGCGCAGCAACGCTATTTTGAACCCTATCCGGAAGCTTTACGCCTGCGCTACGGCAACTAATTCAGGGAGTTGTATGGCCACTCATCTGGTCTGGTTTCGCAATGACTTACGTGTTTCCGATAATCTGGCGCTCGCGGCGGCCTGCCGCGATCCGCAGGCTAAGGTTATCGGCTTTTTTATCGCCACGCCTGAGCAGTGGCGGCAGCACAATATGTCGCCCCGTCAGGCAGAATTTATCTGGCAGCATCTTTTGGCGCTGCAAAACGCTCTGGCCGAACGAGGGATAGAGCTTTGCATAAAACAGGTGGCCGATTTCGCCGCTTCCATTGCATGCCTGAAAAACTTCTGCGCCAGCCGGAACGTCGATGCGCTGTTCTACAACTATCAGTATGAAATCAATGAACGCGAGCGTGATGCGGCGGCGGAGAAAACCCTCGGGCGGGAGGTGATATGCCAGGGTTTTGACGACAGCGTGCTTCTGCCGCCCGGCAGCGTGACCACTGGCAATCATGAGATGTATAAGGTTTTTACTCCGTTCAGCAAGGCATGTATTAAACGCCTGCGGGAAGAGTTGCCGGAATGCGTGGCGGCGCCGCCTCCGCGTGGCGAACCGCTCGCCATCAAAGAACCAGCGCCGTTTAATTATCCGCGTGAAAAAGTGGATACCGCGCTGTTTCCCCTCGGCGAACGTGCGGCGATCGCAAAGCTTCGGGAGTTTTGCCTGCGTCCTGTCGCCGACTATTCTGCACAACGAGATTTTCCGGCAGTGGAAGGGACCAGCCGTTTATCGCCCTGGCTGACGCTTGGGGTGATATCACCGCGTCAGTGTCTTCACCGATTATTAAAGGAGCATCCGCAGGCGCTGGAAGGCGGAGCGGGAGCTAGCTGGTTAAACGAATTAATCTGGCGTGAATTTTATCGTCACCTGCTGGTAGCTTACCCTAAGCTCTGCCGCTTTCATCCGTTTATCCCATGGACAGACAAGGTGCGCTGGCGTCAGGATGATGGGCATCTGAAAGCCTGGCAGCAGGGGAAAACCGGCTACCCGATTGTCGATGCCGCAATGCGTCAGCTCAACGCCACGGGCTGGATGCACAACCGCCTGCGTATGGTCGCAGCCAGCTTTCTGGTAAAAGATTTGCTCATCGACTGGCGGGCGGGCGAGCGCTATTTTATCTCGCAGTTGCTTGATGGCGATCTTGCGGCAAATAACGGCGGCTGGCAGTGGGCGGCCTCCACCGGCACCGATGCCGCCCCCTATTTCCGCATTTTCAATCCCACCACGCAGGGGGAGCGATTTGATGCCGAAGGGGCGTTTATTCGTCGCTGGGTGCCCGAACTCAGGATCGTTCCCGGCAAACATATTCATTCTCCCTGGATGTGGGCCGATAAACAGCAGCAGACTCTGGACTATCCGCGCCCGATTGTTGACCATAAGCAGGCACGTACTGCGACACTTGCCGCCTATGAGGCGGCCCGAAAACCGGAAGACCAATAAGATGAAAAATAGCGAACTGGAACGCCTGATCGATGAGAAACTCAACAGCGCGGCGATAAGCGATTACGCGCCAAACGGCCTGCAGGTTGAGGGACGCGAGGAGATTCGCAAAATCATTACCGGCGTAACGGCAAGCCAGGCGCTGCTGGACGAGGCGGTGCGGCAGAATGCCGACGCGGTGATTGTGCACCACGGCTATTTCTGGAAAGGCGAATCACCGGTTATTCGCGGCATGAAGCGTAACCGTCTGAAAACGCTGCTGGCGAACGACATCAATCTTTACGGCTGGCATTTGCCGCTGGATGCGCATCCGCAGCTGGGTAATAACGCGCAGTTAGGCTCCCTGTTGGGCATTGAAACTAAAGGTGAAATAGAGCCTTTGGTGCCGTGGGGAGAATTTCCAGCGCCGCTTTCCGGGGTGGAGCTTGCTTCATGGATTGAGATACGGCTTGGCCGCACGCCGCTGTGGTGCGGCGATACCGGGCCGGAAAACATTCGTCGCATCGCCTGGTGCACCGGGGGTGGGCAAAGCTTTATCGACAGCGCCGCGCGTTTTGGCGTGGACGCGTTTATTACCGGCGAAGTTTCCGAACAAACCATCCACTCGGCGCGTGAACAAGGCCTGCATTTTTATGCCGCCGGCCACCACGCGACCGAACGCGGCGGCATCCAGGCGCTGAGCGACTGGCTCAACAGCGAAACGGATCTGGACGTTACCTTTATCGATATTCCTAACCCGGCATAACGCGATATTCAGGAGGAAAAGTGCAAAGAGCGCGGTGTTATTTACTAGGCGAAAGCGCGGTGGTTCTGGAGCTGGAGCCGCCGATATCCCTTGAGAGCCAGCAACGTATCTGGGGACTGACCCGCAGGCTGGAAGAAGCCGATGCGGTACGGGAGGTGATCCCGGGCATGAATAACATTACGGTCGTGCTGCGCGAGCCGCAGAGCCTGGCGCTGGACGGCATCGAACGGATCCAGCGCTGGTGGGAAGAAAGCGAAGCGATGATCCCTGACTCACGGCGCATTGAGATCCCTGTTCTCTACGGCGGCGAAGTCGGGCCGGATCTTGACGTGGTTGCGGAACATAGCGGCCTGACGCCCCGTCAGGTTGTGGAGCAGCATTCCGGCGCTGAATATGTGGTTTATTTCCTCGGCTTTCAGCCCGGATTTGCCTACCTCGGCGGGCTTGCTGCGTCGTTACAAACACCGCGCCGCGCTGAGCCTCGCTTGCTGGTGCCGGCGGGTTCCGTCGGCATCGGCGGCAGCCAGACGGGAATTTATCCCCTTGCGACGCCCGGCGGCTGGCAGATTATCGGCCAGACATCCGTAAAACTGTTTAACCCTGCGATGGAATCGCCAGCGTTGTTAGCGCCGGGCGATACCGTGCGCTTTGTGCCTCAGAAGGAGGGCGTGTGCTGAAGATTATTCGTGCCGGGATGCACACTTCTGTGCAGGATAGCGGGCGCTATGGCTATCGTCAGCTGGGCGTCAGCCGCTGCGGCGCGCTGGACGGGCCGGCTTTGCGCATCGCCAATTTGCTGGTGGGAAATGACCCCGAAAGCGCCGCGTTAGAAATCACGCTTGGTCAGTGCGTGATTGAGTTTACGCAGGATGGCTGGTTTGCTTTAACAGGGGCGGGCTGTCATGCGGAGCTGGACGGTCATGCTGTCTGGACGGGATGGCGGCTGCCGGTGAAAGCCGGGCAACAGCTCCGTCTTCAGTCTCCGCAAAGGGGCATGCGCAGCTATGTCGCCGTTGCGGGCGGGCTGGATATCCCTTTATTGATGGGATCGGCAAGCACCGATTTGAAAGCGCAGGTCGGCGGATTTGCCGGACGCCTGTTACGGGACGGCGATACGATCCCGCTTCTGCCTTCAACGCGCCATTTCCGCGAGGCGCGCGGCGTAAAACAGCTCCTGTGGGGCAATCGCATTCGTGCGCTCCCGGGGCCTGAATATCACGAGTTTAGCCGTTCCGCGCAGGAGAGCTTCTGGCGCCTGCCCTGGCAGCTCAGCCCGCAGAGCAACCGGATGGGTTACCGTTTCCAGGGGCAGCGTTTAGAACGTAATACCGATCGCGAGTTGTTATCCCATGGCTTGTTGCCGGGCGTCGTGCAGGTGCCGCATAACGGCCAGCCGATCGTCCTGATGAACGATGCGCAGACAACCGGCGGCTACCCGCGAATCGCCTGCGTGATTGAAGCGGATATGTATCATCTGGCGCAGCTGCGCCTGGGCGAGCCGATCCATTTTGTGCAGTGCACGCTGGAAGAAGCGCTTAAGGCTCGCCACGAGCGGCAGATCTACCTTGAGCAACTGGCCTGGAGGCTGAATGATGGCGACTGATTTAACCCGGGGGTTATGATGCCTGAAGGACCGGAAATCAGACGGGCGGCGGACGCGCTTGAAGCCGCCGTTCTGGATAAGCCTTTAACCGATGTCTGGTTTGCTTTTCCCGAATTGAAAAGCTTTGAACAGGCGTTAATCGGGCAAAAAGTTGAGCGTATAGAAACGCGTGGAAAAGCGCTGCTGACGCGTTTCTCCAACGGAAACACTTTGTACAGCCACAATCAGCTTTACGGCGTGTGGCGCGTGGTTAATTCGGGGGAAATACCGCAAACCACGCGCGTGCTGCGCGTAAAGTTGCAGACGGCGGACAAAGCTATATTGCTCTACAGCGCCTCCGATATTGCCATGTTCGACGATGAACAGCTGCTGAAGCATCCCTTTTTGCTGCGCGTAGGGCCGGATGTGCTGGATTTAACGCTGACGGCGCAGCAGGTGAAAGAGCGTCTTTTGTCGGCGCGATTTCGTAAGCGACAGTTCAGCGGTCTGCTATTGGATCAGGCTTTTCTCGCGGGGCTGGGTAACTATCTGCGGGTTGAAATCCTCTGGCACGTCGGGCTTGCCCCGCAGCACAAAGCGCAGGATCTTACAGACGTTCAGCTCGACAGGCTGGCAAACGCGCTGCTGGATATCCCGCGACTTTCGTACAATACGCGCGGCAGCGTGGATGAAAATAAACACCACGGCGCTATTTTTAGCTTTAAGGTATTTCATCGGGCGGGGAAGAAATGCGAGCGTTGCGGCGGGGTGATAGAGAAAACGATGCTTTCGTCGCGGCCTTTTTACTGGTGCCCTCGTTGTCAGCTTTAAAGCTTACCGGCGGATGCGCTGACGCTTATTCGCCCTACGTTCGCCTGAACAATCGTAGGGCCGATAAGCAATGCGCCATCCGCCAGCCAGCGCTTATTTTTTCAAATCAGATTTGAAATCACGCTGCTCATAGCCGGTATACAACTGGCGTGGACGGGCGATTTTGATGCCGTCGTCGTGCATTTCATTCCAGTGCGCAATCCAGCCCACGGTACGCGCCATCGCGAAGATAACGGTAAACATGGAAGAAGGAATGCCCATCGCTTTCAGAATGATGCCGGAGTAGAAGTCCACGTTCGGGTAGAGTTTCTTCTCGATAAAGTACGGGTCGTTAAGCGCGATATGTTCAAGTTCCATCGCCACTTCCAGCAGGCTGTTATCTTTCAGATTCAGCTCTTTTAGCACTTCATGGCAGGTTTCACGCATTACGGTGGCACGCGGGTCGTAATTTTTGTACACGCGGTGGCCAAAGCCCATCAGGCGGAAAGAATCGTTCTTGTCTTTCGCGCGGCGGATGAATTCCGGAATGTGTTCAACGCTGCTGATCTCTTCGAGCATCTTCAGCGCGGCTTCGTTAGCGCCGCCGTGTGCTGGTCCCCACAGGGAAGCGATACCGGCAGCGATACAGGCGAATGGATTTGCCCCGGAAGAGCCTGCGGTACGCACGGTTGAAGTGGAAGCGTTTTGCTCGTGGTCAGCGTGCAGGATCAGGATCCTGTCCATTGCGCGTTCCAGAATCGGGTTAACTTCGTATTTCTCGCACGGCGTGGAGAACATCATATTCAGGAAGTTACCGGCATAGGAGAGATCGTTGCGCGGATAGACGAAAGGCTGACCGATAGAATATTTGTAACACATCGCGGCAACGGTCGGCATTTTGGAGAGCAGACGGAAGGCGGCGATATCGCGGTGACGCGGGTTATTCACATCCAGAGAATCGTGATAGAACGCGGCCAGCGCGCCGGTCACGCCGCACAGAACGGCCATTGGATGCGAGTCACGACGGAAACCGTGGAACAGACGGGTAATCTGCTCGTGGATCATGGTGTGGCGGGTGACGGTAGTCTTGAATTCGTCAAACTCTTCCTGGGTCGGCTTTTCGCCATACAGCAGGATATAACTTACTTCGAGATAGCTGGAGTGGGTCGCCAGTTGATCAATCGGGAAACCACGGTGCAGCAGGATGCCTTCGTCACCATCGATAAAGGTGATTTTTGATTCGCATGATGCGGTGGAGGTGAAACCCGGATCAAAAGTAAACATACCTTTAGAACCAAGACTACGGATATCAATTACATCCTGACCGAGCGTGCCTTTTAGCACATCCAGTTCGATAGCATCATCACCATTGTAGGTGAGGGTTGCTTTTTTATCAGCCATTTACGGTCTCCTTAGCGCCTTATTTCATAAGACTGCGGGCGCCCGATTTGCATTCGAGCCCGCCATGTTCATTACCAGTTTGTTATTTGGCTCGCAGCTCTGTTTCGAAAGGGATACAGCCAGGGTACAGAGCGATGGGCGCTTGCAGGTAACGTAGCCACGCAGGCGAAAAAACAGCAAATCAGGGTGTTAGCAGTCCATATCATTCAAACCTGTCTACCACTAATAACTGTCCTGATTGACTGGGTCAAGACCGACACACTGTTACATAACTTATTCTCAGGTGAAAGGCTGACCCTATAACTTTTACGAATTATACGGCTTTTCTGGCCTTGTTTGTAACAATAATGTTTAACTTTTGTCAAATCAGATGATTAAATTTTAAAATAATGTTGTTATCGTGATCCTGCTCACTGTTCCGAGCAAAACCCTTCAAACTATATGTAGGTTAATTGTAATGATTTTGTGAAGAGCCTATACTGCCGCCAGGTCTCCGGAATACCTTGCCACCGGGCGCCACCCAGCGTTGTAGCCAGCTTTTTTGGCGTCTGGACGTAGCTGTTTTTGCATGACGCACAGTTATAGAAAGTTCACGCTGTCTGACCCCGCCTGCAGATCCGGAGGAAGGAAACAATAAGAACAGCATGTGGGCGCTATTCATGATAAAAAATGCGAAGAAACAAAGACCTGTCAATCTGGATCTCTCAACGATTCAGTTTCCCGTGACTGCCATCGCTTCCATCCTCCATCGTGTATCCGGCGTGATCACCTTTGTGGCTGTCGGCATTCTGCTTTGGCTGTTAGGTCTGTCACTCTCCTCTCCTGAAGGTTTTCTCTCTGCCTCATCAATGATGAGCGGCTTCTTTGTTAAGTTCATTATGTGGGGCATTCTTACCGCGCTTGCTTATCACGCCGTTGGCGGGATTCGCCATATGATGATGGATGTCGGTTATCTGGAAGAAACTTTTGCAGCGGGCAAACGATCCGCAAATATCTGCTTTGTTTTAACTGTCGTGCTTTCAATTCTCGCAGGAGTCCTCGTATGGTAAGCAATGCCTCCGCATTAGGTCGCAATGGCGTGCATGACTTTTTGCTGGTTCGTGCCACCGCCATCGTACTCACCCTGTACATTATCTATATGATCGGTTTTTTCGCCGTTACCGGCGATGTAACCTATGAAGTCTGGCGTGGATTCTTCGCCTCCGCCTTCACCAAAGTGTTCACCCTGCTGGCTCTGTTTTCGATTTTAATCCATGCCTGGATTGGCATGTGGCAGGTGTTGACCGACTACGTTAAACCGGTAGCGATTCGTCTTGGGTTACAGCTTCTTATCGTTGTGGCTCTGCTGGTGTACGTCATTTATGGATTTGTTGTGGTGTGGGGTGTGTAATGAATTTACCAGTCAGAGAGTTTGATGCAGTCGTCATCGGTGCCGGTGGCGCAGGTATGCGCGCCGCGCTGCAGATTTCCCAGTCGGGCCAGACCTGTGCCTTGCTGTCTAAAGTCTTTCCAACCCGTTCCCATACCGTCTCCGCGCAGGGCGGTATTACCGTAGCGCTTGGTAATACCCACGAAGACAACTGGGAATGGCATATGTATGACACGGTAAAAGGTTCCGACTATATCGGTGACCAGGACGCCATTGAATATATGTGTAAAACCGGCCCGGAAGCGATTCTGGAGCTGGAACATATGGGTCTGCCGTTCTCCCGTCTTGACGACGGAAAAATTTATCAGCGCCCGTTTGGCGGCCAGTCGAAGAACTTCGGCGGCGAACAGGCGGCGCGTACCGCAGCGGCGGCCGACCGTACGGGCCATGCGCTTCTGCATACGCTTTATCAACAGAACCTGAAAAACAAAACGACGATTTTCTCCGAGTGGTATGCATTAGACCTGGTGAAAAACGACGATGGCGCAGTCGTGGGCTGCACCGCGCTGTGCATCGAAACCGGTGAAGTGGTTTACTTCAAAGCGAAAGCAACCGTGCTGGCGACCGGCGGCGCGGGCCGTATTTATCAGTCCACTACTAACGCTCATATCAACACCGGCGACGGCGTTGGCATGGCGCTGCGCGCAGGCGTGCCGGTACAGGATATGGAAATGTGGCAGTTCCACCCAACCGGGATCGCCGGTGCGGGGGTTCTGGTTACCGAAGGGTGCCGTGGCGAAGGCGGCTACCTGCTGAATAAACATGGCGAACGCTTTATGGAGCGTTATGCGCCGAATGCGAAAGACCTTGCAGGTCGTGACGTGGTGGCGCGTTCCATCATGATCGAAATCCGTGAAGGCCGCGGCTGCGAAGGTCCATGGGGCCCGCACGCAAAACTGAAGCTCGATCATCTGGGCAAAGAGGTGCTCGAATCCCGTCTGCCGGGCATTCTGGAACTCTCCCGCACCTTCGCGCACGTTGACCCTATTAAAGAGCCAATCCCGGTTATCCCAACCTGCCACTATATGATGGGCGGTATTCCGACCAGAGTCACCGGCCAGGCGCTGACGGTGAATGAGCAGGGTGAAGACGTTGTGATTCCAGGCCTGTTCGCCGTAGGCGAAATCGCCTGCGTATCGGTACACGGCGCTAACCGCCTGGGCGGCAACTCGCTGCTGGACCTGGTGGTATTTGGGCGCGCGGCCGGCCTGCACCTGCTGGAATCTATCGCCGAACAGGGCGAGCTGCGCGATGCCAGCGAAGAACAGATTAATGCTGCGCTGGAACGCCTGAACCGCTGGAACGGTAACCGCGACGGTGAAGATCCGGTGCAAATTCGTAAAGATTTGCAGGAATGCATGCAGCATAACTTCTCGGTATTCCGCGAAGGCGACGCGATGGCCAAAGGGCTTGAGCAACTGAAAGTTATCCGCGAGCGCCTGAGAAACGCCCGTCTTGACGACACCTCCAGCGAATTCAACACCCAGCGTGTGGAGTGCCTGGAGCTGGATAACCTGATGGAAACCGCTTTTGCCACCGCCGTTTCTGCTAACTTCCGCACTGAAAGCCGTGGCGCCCATAGCCGCTTCGACTATCCGGACCGTGACGATGCGAACTGGCTGTGCCACAGTCTGTATCTGCCAGATTCAGAAAGCATGACCCGCCGCGAGGTGAACATGCAGCCGAAACTGCGTCCGGCATTCCCACCGAAAGTGCGTACTTACTAATAGCGGAGCAAAGTGATGAAACTCGAATTCTCTATTTATCGCTACAACCCGGACGTTGACGATGCTCCGCGCATGCAGGAGTACAGCCTGGAAGGAGAAGAAGGGCGCGACATGATGCTGCTCGACGCGCTTATTCAACTGAAAGAACAAGATCCGACGCTGGCGTTTCGCCGCTCTTGCCGTGAAGGCGTTTGTGGCTCCGACGGCGTGAACATGAACGGTAAAAACGGTCTGGCCTGTATCACGCCAATCTCCGCGCTGGGTAACGGGAAACAGAAAATTGTTATCCGCCCGCTGCCGGGTTTACCGGTCGTAAGGGATCTGGTGGTGGACATGGGGCAGTTCTATGCCCAATATGAGAAGATTAAGCCTTACCTTTTGAATAATGGGCAAAATCCACCGGCTCGCGAGCATTTACAGTCGCCGGAGCAGCGTGAAAAACTGGATGGTCTGTACGAGTGCATTCTGTGCGCCTGCTGTTCGACCTCCTGCCCGTCGTTCTGGTGGAATCCGGACAAGTTCATCGGTCCGGCAGGTTTGCTGGCCGCCTATCGCTTCCTGATCGACAGCCGCGACACCGAGACGGCTAATCGTCTGGACGGAATGAGCGACGCTTTCAGCGTATTCCGCTGCCATAGCATCATGAACTGCGTCAGTGTATGCCCTAAGGGGCTGAACCCGACGAAAGCCATCGGCCATATTAAGTCGATGCTGCTGCAAAGAAGCGCTTAATGTTATTCCCCCTCCCGGCGGGGAGGGGGAGTTGCAGGAAACCTTTAAAAACTGCCATGTAGACAGTTTTTAAAGGTTCCTTCGCGGGCCGTCTTACTACGGCAACAGGTCCGCTGAAAGTGAACCCTGGAATGTGTACCAGACGTGTACGCTATAGTTATCCACGGCGAATAAGCAGAAAAATGCTTAAGGGATCACGATGCAGAACGGCGAAATGAAAGCCTGGCTGGATTCCTCTTACCTGGCGGGTGCGAACCAGTCCTGGATAGAGCAGCTCTATGAAGACTTCTTAACCGATCCTGACTCTGTTGATGCGCACTGGCGCTCAATGTTCCAGCAGTTACCCGGAACCGGAGCCAGAGCGGATCAATTCCATTCTAAAACACGTGATTATTTCCGTCGTCTGGCGAAGGATGCCTCACGTTACTCCACCGCGATAACCGACCCTGACACCGATGTTAAGCAAGTCAAAGTGCTGCAGCTTATCAACGCATGGCGCTTCCGCGGCCATCAGGCGGCTAATCTCGATCCGCTTGGCCTGTGGAAACAGGACGCGGTTGCCGATCTCGATCCGGCTTTCCACAACCTGACGGATGCCGATCTTCAGGAAACCTTTAACGTGGGTTCTTTTGCCAGCGGCAAAGAGACCATGAAGCTTGCCGACCTGATTGACGCGCTGAAACAAACCTACGGCGGCTCCATCGGCGCGGAATATATGCATATCACCAGCACGGAAGAGAAGCGCTGGATCCAGCAGCGTATCGAATCGGTGGTGGGGCACTCTACCTTTACGGCCGAAGAGAAAAAACGCTTCCTGAGCGAGCTGACCGCCGCTGAAGGCCTGGAGCGTTATCTGGGGGCGAAATTCCCGGGGGCGAAACGCTTCTCGCTGGAAGGCGGCGACGCGCTGGTGCCAATGCTCAAAGAGATGATCCGCCACGCGGGCAAGAGCGGCACGCGTGAAGTGGTACTGGGGATGGCGCACCGCGGCCGCCTCAACGTGCTGATCAACGTATTAGGTAAAAAACCGCAGGACCTGTTCGACGAGTTCGCGGGCAAGCATAAAGAACATCTCGGCACGGGTGACGTGAAGTACCACATGGGCTTCTCATCCGACGTTGAAACCGAAGGCGGCCTGGTTCACCTGGCGCTGGCGTTTAACCCGTCGCACCTGGAAATCGTAAGCCCGGTGGTTATCGGTTCCGTGCGCGCGCGTCTGGACCGTCTGGACAAACCAGGCAGCAACCAGGTTCTGCCGATTACCATCCACGGCGATGCCGCGGTAGCCGGCCAGGGCGTGGTTCAGGAAACCCTGAACATGTCCAAGGCTCGCGGTTACGAAGTTGGCGGCACCGTACGTATCGTTATCAACAACCAGATTGGTTTCACCACCTCCAACCCGCTGGATGCGCGTTCCACGCCGTACTGTACCGATATCGGTAAGATGGTGATGGCGCCGATTTTCCACGTTAACGCCGACGATCCGGAAGCGGTGGCGTTCGTAACCCGTCTGGCATTAGATTTCCGTAACACCTTCAAACGAGACGTCTTTATCGACCTGGTTTGCTACCGTCGTCATGGCCATAACGAAGCTGATGAGCCAAGCGCAACCCAGCCGGTGATGTACCAGAAAATCAAGAAACACCCGACGCCGCGTAAGATTTATGCCGATCGTCTGGAGCAGGAAAATCTGGCGACGCTTGAGGATGCTACCGAAATGGTGAACCTCTATCGCGACGCGCTGGACGCCGGTGAATGCGTGGTGAAAGAGTATCGCCCGATGAACATGCACTCCTTCACCTGGTCGCCGTACCTTAACCACGATTGGGATGAAAGCTACCCGAACAAGGTTGAGATGAAGCGTCTGCAGGAGCTGGCCAAACGCATCAGCAGCGCGCCGGAATCCGTAGAAATGCAGTCCCGCGTGGCGAAAATCTATAGCGATCGTCAGGAAATGGCGAACGGCACCAAGAAATTCGACTGGGGCGCGGCTGAAAATCTGGCTTACGCTACGCTGGTTGATGAAGGCGTCTCCGTGCGTCTGTCCGGTGAAGATGCTGGCCGCGGTACGTTCTTCCATCGTCACGCTGTGATTCACAATCAGACCAACGGTTCTACCTATACTCCGCTTCAGCATGTCCATAACAGCCAGGGCGAGTTCAAAGTCTGGGACTCCGTGCTGTCTGAAGAAGCCGTGCTGGCCTTTGAATATGGATACGCAACCGCCGAACCTCGCACGTTGACCATCTGGGAAGCCCAGTTCGGCGACTTCGCGAACGGCGCACAGGTTGTTATCGACCAGTTCATCAGCTCCGGCGAGCAGAAATGGGGCCGTATGTGCGGTCTGGTAATGCTGCTGCCGCACGGCTATGAAGGTCAGGGCCCTGAGCACTCCTCTGCGCGCCTTGAGCGTTACCTCCAGCTTTGCGCCGAGCAGAACATGCAGGTTTGCGTGCCGTCTACTCCGGCGCAGGTTTACCACATGCTGCGTCGTCAGGCGCTGCGCGGTATGCGTCGTCCGCTGGTGGTGATGTCGCCGAAATCCCTGCTGCGTCATCCGCTGGCGGTTTCCACGCTGGACGAGCTGGCGAACGGCACCTTCCTGCCTGCGATTGGCGAAGTTGACGAGCTGGATCCGAAAGAAGTTAAACGCGTGGTACTGTGTTCCGGCAAGGTGTATTACGACCTGCTTGAGCAGCGCCGTAAGCGCGATCAAAAAGATGTAGCGATTGTGCGCATTGAGCAGCTCTATCCGTTCCCGCACCAGGCGGTGCAGGAAGCGCTGAAGCCGTTTGCTCACGTGCATGATTTCGTATGGTGCCAGGAAGAGCCGCTTAACCAGGGCGCATGGTACTGCAGCCAGCACCACTTCCGCGAAGTGATTCCATTTGGATCTGCTCTGCGTTATGCAGGCCGTCCGGCCTCCGCCTCTCCGGCGGTAGGGTATATGTCCGTTCACCAGAAACAGCAGCAAGATCTGGTTAATGACGCGCTGAACGTCGATTAATTAAAGGATAAAAAATGAGTAGCGTAGATATTCTAGTTCCTGACCTGCCTGAGTCCGTTGCCGATGCGACCGTCGCCACCTGGCATAAAAAACCGGGTGATACCGTGACCCGTGACGAAGTGCTGGTAGAAATCGAAACTGACAAAGTGGTACTGGAAGTACCGGCGTCTGCAGATGGTGTCCTGGATGCTGTTCTGGAAGATGAAGGCACGACGGTGACCTCGCGTCAAATTCTGGGCCGCCTGCGTGAAGGCAACAGCTTCGGGAAAGAAACCTCAGCTAAAGCCGACAGCAAAGAATCCACGCCGGCGCAGCGTCAGCAGGCTTCCCTGGAAGAACAAAATAACGACGCGCTTAGCCCGGCTATTCGTCGCCTGATCGCCGAGCATTCTCTGGATGCCAGCGCTATCAAAGGCAGCGGCGTTGGCGGACGTATCACCCGTGAAGACGTTGATAAGCATCTGACCCAGGCGAAAGCGGCTCAGCCAGCTCAGGCAAAAGCCGCGCAGGAGACCAAAGCGCCGGCAGCTCCTCTGGCTGGCCGCAGCGAAAAACGCGTGCCGATGACTCGCCTGCGTAAGCGTGTTGCCGAACGCCTGCTGGAAGCGAAAAACTCCACCGCCATGCTCACCACCTTCAACGAAGTGAACATGAAGCCCATTATGGAACTGCGTAAGCAGTACGGTGAAGCCTTCGAGAAACGTCACGGCGTGCGTCTGGGCTTTATGTCCTTCTACATTAAAGCGGTTGTTGAAGCGCTGAAACGCTACCCGGAAGTGAACGCTTCTATCGACGGCGAAGACGTGGTTTACCACAACTACTTTGACGTCAGCATCGCGGTATCCACGCCGCGTGGCCTGGTTACGCCGGTGCTGCGCGATGTCGACACCATCGGTATGGCCGATATCGAAAAGCGCATCAAAGAGCTGGCGGTGAAAGGCCGTGACGGCAAGCTGACCGTTGAAGACCTGACCGGCGGTAATTTCACCATCACCAACGGCGGCGTGTTTGGCTCCCTGATGTCCACCCCGATCATCAACCCGCCGCAGAGCGCGATCCTGGGCATGCACGCTATTAAAGATCGTCCAATGGCGGTTGACGGTAAAGTTGAGATCCTGCCGATGATGTACCTGGCGCTCTCTTACGATCACCGTCTGATCGATGGCCGCGAGTCCGTAGGTTATCTGGTAGCCATTAAAGAGCTGCTGGAAGATCCGACTCGTCTGCTGCTGGACGTGTAGTAAACCTCTGGCGGGTGGCGCTTTGCCTGCCCGCCCTACAAATATCACCTGACTTGTAGGTCGGATAAGCGAAGCGTCATCCGACGTGGATTGATGACCTACCCGTATTTATGAAGGATGGATAGAACAGATGAACTTACACGAATATCAGGCGAAACAATTGTTTGCTCGGTATGGTTTACCGGCGCCAGTCGGTTACGCCTGCACCACACCGCGTGAAGCTGAAGAAGCTGCCTCAAAAATTGGCGCAGGTCCGTGGGTGGTGAAATGTCAGGTTCATGCCGGCGGCCGCGGTAAAGCGGGCGGCGTGAAAGTGGTTAACGGCAAAGAAGAAATTCGTGCCTTTGCTGAGCACTGGCTTGGCAAACGCCTGGTGACCTATCAAACGGACGCTGGCGGCCAGCCGGTTCACCAGATTCTGGTCGAAGCTGCCACCGACATCGATAAAGAGCTGTATCTTGGCGCGGTTGTAGACCGCAGTTCGCGTCGCGTAGTGTTTATGGCTTCCACCGAAGGCGGCGTGGAAATCGAGAAAGTCGCGGAAGAAACCCCGCATCTGATTCATAAAGTTGCGCTGGATCCGCTGGCGGGGCCAATGCCTTACCAGGGTCGCGAGCTGGCGTTCAAACTGGGTCTGGAAGGTAAACAGGTTCAGCAGTTCACCAAAATCTTTATGGGCCTGGCGAATATCTTCCTTGAGCGTGATTTGGCGCTGATCGAAATCAACCCGCTGGTTATCACTAAGCAGGGCGATCTGGTGTGCCTCGACGGCAAACTGGGCGCCGACGGCAACGCGTTGTTCCGCCAGCCGGAGCTGCGTGAAATGCGTGACCCAAGCCAGGAAGATGCTCGTGAATCTCAGGCTGCGCAGTGGGAGCTGAACTACGTAGCGCTGGACGGCAACATCGGCTGCATGGTTAACGGCGCGGGCCTTGCGATGGGCACCATGGACATCGTTAAGCTGCACGGCGGCGAACCTGCTAACTTCCTCGACGTTGGCGGCGGCGCAACCAAAGAGCGCGTTACCGAAGCGTTCAAAATCATTCTGTCTGACGACAAAGTGAAAGCCGTGCTGGTCAACATCTTCGGCGGCATCGTGCGTTGCGACCTGATCGCGGACGGTATTATCGGCGCGGTTGAAGAAGTCGGCGTAAACGTTCCGGTTGTGGTTCGTCTGGAAGGCAACAATGCCGATCTTGGCGCGAAAAAACTGGCTGACAGCGGCCTGAACATCATTGCAGCGAAAAGTCTGACGGATGCAGCACAGCAGGTTGTTGCTGCCGTGGAGGGGAAATAATGTCCATTTTGATCGATAAAAACACCAAGGTAATTTGCCAGGGCTTTACCGGCAGCCAGGGGACTTTCCACTCCGAGCAGGCGATTGCATACGGCACGCAGATGGTTGGCGGCGTAACGCCTGGTAAAGGCGGCACCGAGCACCTCGGCCTGCCGGTCTTTAACACCGTGCTTGAAGCCGTAGAAGCAACGGGCGCTACCGCGTCTGTTATCTACGTTCCAGCTCCGTTCTGCAAAGATTCCATTCTGGAAGCTATCAACGCCGGTATTAAGCTGATTATCACTATCACCGAAGGTATTCCGACCCTGGATATGCTGACGGTAAAAGTCGCGCTGGATGAAGCTGGCGTGCGCATGATCGGACCAAACTGTCCGGGCGTTATCACCCCGGGCGAGTGCAAAATCGGTATTATGCCGGGCCACATTCACCTGCCGGGTAAAGTGGGCATCGTTTCCCGCTCCGGTACGCTGACCTATGAAGCGGTTAAGCAGACCACCGATATCGGCCTGGGCCAGTCCACCTGCGTGGGCATCGGCGGCGACCCGATTCCTGGCTCCAACTTCATCGATATCCTGCAGATGTTCCAGGAAGACCCGAAAACGGAAGCCATCGTGATGATCGGTGAGATCGGCGGCAGCGCGGAAGAAGAAGCGGCAGCCTACATCAAAGCGCACGTAACCAAGCCGGTTGTGGGTTACATCGCCGGTGTAACGGCGCCTAAAGGCAAACGTATGGGACACGCGGGTGCCATCATTGCCGGTGGTAAAGGCACCGCGGATGAGAAATTCGCAGCGCTGGAAGCCGCGGGCGTGAAAACCGTTCGCAGCCTCGCTGATATCGGCGAGACCCTGAAGGCGATTCTGCCGCAGTAATCGTTTCTTCGCTCTGGCGAAGAAACCGCAGAACTAATAATAAATGTTCGACATGGTTGGCCACCCTTTGGGTGGCCTTTTTTATGGCGGGCGCTGTGTTCCCTTTTTTAACCTTTATCCTCTGTAACCGCTAAAAATCACCATATGTTAATTAACTCGTCATTAAAAGTTAATTAATTGTGTATTTTACGCCAAAGAGCGGTCTGTTTTTAAATAAGTTAAGAAAAAGAATAGAACGGGCTCTGCAAATATGGATACTTAGCCGCCCGTGTAAATAGCGGGCAAATATTATAGCTGATTTTTATGAAAGTAACGCCGCTGCAGGATTAAAAACACTTTATTAACAATATTTTTACCATTCATTCTTAAATGAAACCTGATTAACAAAAAGCGTTAATACTTGCGCCAGATCAATATCTAAGGCTGGATTAATAGCGCCGAAAAGGGGAAAATTGCTACAGATCAAGCCAACGCTGTAGTAAAATTTTTGCTATAAATTGATCGCCGTTGAGAAACGTAAAAAAGGCTAAGCAAATACCTATTTATTGTAAGGGCATTGCAAGGTAATATATTTGCGAATTCTACTGGAGCATTAATTAACGTATTTGTAACCTTTCCTCTTTTGCTTTCACATTTAAAAAATGGGCGGCAAAAGGGCGTGCGGAAGCGAATGTTTTTGTATCAGGGCATGCATTGTGGGGCGCTAAGCTTGCAAACCACGGTTGAAGTCTTTATGCGAAGAGCAAGGAGTCAAGATGTTTGATATTGTCGAACTGTCGCGCTTACAGTTTGCCTTGACCGCGATGTACCACTTCCTTTTTGTGCCACTGACGCTCGGTATGGCGTTCCTGCTGGCCATCATGGAAACGGTTTACGTGATGTCAGGTAAACAAATTTATAAAGATATGACCAAATTCTGGGGCAAGTTGTTTGGTATCAACTTTGCGCTGGGCGTCGCCACCGGTTTGACCATGGAGTTCCAGTTCGGAACCAACTGGTCATACTATTCGCACTACGTGGGTGACATTTTTGGTGCGCCGCTGGCCATTGAAGGCCTGATGGCATTCTTCCTCGAATCCACCTTCGTTGGTCTGTTCTTCTTCGGTTGGGATCGCCTCAGCAAAGTGCAGCACATGGCGGTAACCTGGCTGGTCGCGCTTGGCTCCAACCTCTCCGCGCTATGGATTCTGGTTGCCAACGGATGGATGCAAAACCCCATCGCTTCGGATTTCAACTTCGAAACCATGCGTATGGAGATGGTCAGCTTCTCCGAGCTGGTGCTTAACCCCGTAGCCCAGGTTAAATTCGTTCACACCGTGGCTTCCGGCTACGTTTGCGGCGCGATGTTTATCCTCGGCATCAGCTCTTACTACATGTTAAAAGGCCGTGACTTCGCGTTTGCGAAGCGCTCTTTTGCCATTGCAGCAAGCTTCGGTATGGCGGCAATCCTGTCCGTTATCGTGCTGGGTGACGAGTCCGGCTATGAAATGGGCGATGTGCAGAAAACCAAGCTGGCCGCCATCGAAGCCGAGTGGGAAACGCAACCCGCTCCGGCAGCCTTTACGCTGTTTGGTATTCCAGACCAGGAAAACCAGGAAAACCGCTTTGCGATCCAGATCCCTTACGCGCTGGGCATCATCGCTACACGCTCTGTTGATAAGCCGGTCACCGGCCTGAAAGAGTTGATGATACAACACGAAGAGCGTATCCGTAACGGCATGAAGGCATACAGCCTGCTTGAAGAGCTGCGTGCCGGATCAACGGATCAGGCCGTGCGTGACAACTTCAATAACGTTAAGAAAGACCTTGGCTATGGCCTGCTGCTGAAACGCTATACCCCGAACGTCACCGACGCGACGGAAGAGCAGATTCAGCAAGCGACGAAAGATTCTATTCCACGCGTTGCGCCGCTCTATTTCGCGTTCCGTATCATGGTGGGATGTGGCTTCCTGATGCTCTTTATTATCGCAGCGTCGTTCTGGACCGTCACTCGCAACGCTATCGGCTCGAAAAAATGGCTGCTGCGCGCGGCGCTGTACGGTATTCCGCTGCCGTGGATCGCGATTGAATCCGGCTGGTTTGTTGCTGAATACGGCCGTCAGCCCTGGGCGATTGGTGAGGTGCTGCCGACGGCGGTCGCCAATTCATCTCTGACCGTGGGCGATCTGCTCTTCTCCATGATACTGATTTGCGGTCTGTACACGCTGTTTATGGTGGCGGAGCTGTTCCTGATGTTCAAATTTGTTCGCCTCGGGCCGAGCAGTCTGAAAACAGGTCGCTACCACTACGAGCAGTCCACCGTATCTTCTCAGCCGGCACGCTAAGTCAGGAGTCGTGAAATGATCGATTATGAAGTATTACGTTTTATCTGGTGGCTGCTGGTTGGCATTTTGCTGATTGGCTTTGCCGTCACCGACGGCTGGGATATGGGCGTCGGCATGCTGACCCGTTTCCTGGGCCGTAACGACACCGAACGCCGTATCATGATCAACGCTATCGCCCCGCACTGGGACGGTAACCAGGTATGGCTTATCACCGCAGGCGGCGCGCTGTTTGCCGCCTGGCCGATGGTTTACGCAGCGGCGTTTTCCGGCTTTTATGTGGCGATGATCCTGGTGCTCGCCTCCTTGTTCTTCCGTCCGGTTGGTTTTGATTACCGCTCGAAGATTGAAGACACGCGCTGGCGTAACATGTGGGACTGGGGCATCTTTATCGGCAGCTTCGTTCCACCGCTGGTGATCGGCGTGGCGTTTGGCAACCTGTTGCAGGGTGTACCTTTCCATATGGATGAGTACATGCGCCTGTTCTATACCGGCAACTTCTTCCAGTTGCTGAACCCGTTCGGCCTGCTGGCGGGCGTGGTGAGCGTCGCGATGATCCTGACGCAGGGCGCAACTTACCTGCAGATGCGCACCGCTGGTGAAGTCTATTTGCGCTCCCGTATCACTTCGCAGGTTGCCGCGCTGGTGACAATGGTGTGCTTTGCCCTGGCGGGCATCTGGGTGATGTACGGCATCGACGGCTATGCGGTGACCTCCGTTATGGACCACCATGCGCCTTCGAATCCGCTGGCAAAAGAGGTGGTGCGTGAAGCGGGCGCCTGGCTGGCGAACTTTAACGCTATGCCGGCTCTGTGGGCGATCCCGGCGCTGGGCGTGGTTCTGCCGCTGCTGACCGTGTTGACCGCGCGTATGAACCGTAGCGCGTGGGCGTTCTTGTTCTCATCCCTGACGCTTGCCTGCATCATTCTGACGGCGGGTATTGCGATGTTCCCGTTCATCATGCCGTCCAGCACCGTGCTGAATGCGAGCCTGACGATGTGGGATGCGACCTCCAGCCAGTTGACGCTGAACGTCATGACGTTTGTGGCTGCGGTCTTCGTGCCGATCATTCTGGCCTACTCGGCGTGGTGTTACTGGAAAATGTTCGGCCGCATTACCAAAGAACATATTGAAAGCAACACCCACTCTCTGTACTAAGTAAGGAGCTGATTATGTGGTATTTTGCATGGATTCTGGGAACGCTTCTTGCCTGTGCATTTGGCATCATTACCGCGCTTTCGCTTGAGCACATTGAAGCGAAAGCGGGTAAAGAAGAACGCTAATGGAAGCGATTATCGCAAAGCTGTATGCGGTAATGGATAAGAGCCCCCTGCGGGCTCTTTCCTTCATCATGGCGTTAGCCCTGGCCGGCTGCATCTTCTGGGACCCGACGCGCTTTGCGGCGAAGACCAGCGAGCTGGAAATCTGGCACGGTTTTCTGCTGATGTGGGCCGTCTGCGCCGGCATGATCCACGGTGTGGGATTTCGTCCGAAGAAGACGCTCTGGCAGGGCATTTTTTCTCCTTTAGTGGCGCAGCTGGTGCTGCTGGCCGGGCTGCTGTTTTTCTTCTTCTGAAGATGACATCAGGCTAATCTGATTTACCTGAATTTTATGGGCTTTACCGGGCCCATAAATATTTATCTAACCTTTAATACAACCCATTCCCAACCCCCATCCTCTTGCGTATAGTAGCAACGTTTAATTGCATTACCGGGATGTCTTGTGAGTACAACGCTGTTTCGATGGCCGGTTCGTGTCTACTATGAAGATACCGATGCCGGTGGTGTGGTTTACCACGCCAGTTATGTTGCTTTCTATGAAAGAGCACGCACTGAGATGCTGCGTCAGCACAGCTTTCACCAGCAGGATTTGCTGGCGGAGCGCATCGCCTTTGTCGTACGCAGGATGACAGTCGATTATCTTGCGCCTGCCCGACTCGACGATTTACTCGAAATCCAAAGTGAAATTACCTCGATGCGAGGCACATCAATGGTGTTTACGCAGCGAATAGTCAATGCCGATGGGCGGATACTCAATGAAGCTGAGGTCCTTATCGTCTGCGTTGATCTTCTCTCAATGAAGCCTCGTGCGCTTCCCAAGTCTATTGTCGCGGAGTTCAAGCAGTGACTGACATGAATATCCTTGATTTGTTCCTGAAGGCGAGCCTTCTGGTCAAATTTATCATGTTGATTTTGATTGGTTTTTCCATTGCATCATGGGCGATCATCATTCAGCGAACGCGAATCCTCAATGCCGCCACCCGTGAAGCGGAAGCGTTTGAAGATAAGTTCTGGTCGGGCATTGAATTGTCCCGTCTCTATCAGGAAAGCCAGGGCCGCCGTGACAGCCTTGCCGGTTCCGAACAGATTTTCTATTCGGGATTTAAAGAATTTGCCCGACTGCATCGCGCCAATACTCATGCTCCGGAAGCGGTGGTGGACGGCGCTGCGCGCGCGATGCGTATTTCAATGAGCCGCGAGCTTGAAACCCTCGAGACCCATATTCCTTTCCTCGGCACCGTGGGTTCCATCAGTCCTTACATCGGTCTGTTTGGTACGGTATGGGGGATTATGCACGCCTTTATCGCCCTGGGTGCGGTAAAACAGGCGACGTTGCAGATGGTGGCGCCGGGCATCGCAGAAGCATTGATTGCCACCGCGATTGGTCTGTTTGCCGCCATCCCAGCGGTAATGGCGTACAACCGTCTGAACCAGCGCGTGAACAAACTGGAATTGAATTACGACAACTTTATGGAAGAGTTCACAGCTATTCTGCACCGTCAGGCTTTTACCAGCAGCGATAAGCAGTAAGGGGTAAGTCATGGCCAGACGTACACGCGGTCGTCGTGAACTAAAGTCAGAAATTAACATCGTGCCTCTGCTGGACGTGCTGCTGGTGCTGCTGCTGATCTTTATGGCCACGGCGCCCATCATCACCCAGAGCGTTGAGGTGGATCTGCCGGATGCGACAGATTCACAAACGGTAAGCAGTAACGATGAGCCTCCGGTCATTATCGAAGTGTCCGGAGTGGGGCAGTACAGCGTGGTGGTGGAAAAAGATCGTATGGAACAGTTGCCGTCCGAACAGGTTGTTGCTGAAGCCCAGCGCCGCCTGCAGGCCAATCCTAAAACGGTCTTTTTGATCGGTGGTGCGAAAGATGTCCCCTATGAGGAGATCATTAAGGCACTCAACCTGCTGCACAGCGCAGGGGTGAAATCCGTCGGTCTGATGACGCAGCCAATCTGATCCATCTCGCTATATTTGGGAACTGATAGTGTCAAAGGCAACCACAGAAAACGATAAGCTCAAGCGCGCGATAATCGTCTCGGTGATCCTGCATATCATCTTGATTGCGATCCTGATTTGGAGTTCGTTCGATGAGCACATAGACGCCAGCGCGGGCGGCGGTGGTGGATCGTCCATTGACGCGGTCATGGTCGATCCGGGTGCCGTGGTGCAACAGTACAATCGCCAGCAGAATCAGCAGGCGAGCAGCAAGCGAGCGGCGGAGCAGCGCGAAAAGCAGGCGCAGCAGCAGGCGGAAGAGCTGCAGGAAAAACAGGCCGCTGAACAACAGCGACTGAAAGCCCTGGAGAAGGAGCGTCTGGAAGCGCAGGAGCAGGCGAAGCAGCAAGCCGAGCAGCAGGAACAGGCTCAGGAAGCGGCCAAAGAAGCGCAGGAACAGCAGAAACAGGCCGAGGCGGCAGCGGCGAAAGCCAAAGCAGAGGCTAAAGCTCAGGCTGACGCTCAGGCGAAGGCGGCGGAAGAGGCGGCGAAGAAGGCCGCAGCGGATGCCCAGAAGAAAGCCGCTGAAGAAGCTGCGTCAAAAGCGGCTGACGCCCAGAAAAAAGCGGCTGCTGAAGCCGCAGCGGCGGCGAAGAAAGCTCAGCAGGACGCCGAGAAAAAAGCCGCGGATGCAGCGGCGAAGAAAGCTCAGCAGGACGCCGAGAAAAAAGCCGCGGATGCAGCGGCGAAAAAGGCTCAGCAGGATGCCGAGAAGAAAGCAGCCGCCGAGGCAGCCAAAAAAGAAGCGGCTGAAAAAGCCGCCTCAGAAAAAGCCGCCGCCGATAAGGCTGCTGCTGCAAAAGCTGCCGCAGATAAAAAAGCGGCGGCGGATGCTAAGAAAAAGGCTGCAGCAGCGAAAGCCGCTGCCGATAAAGCCGCAGCAGAGGGCGTTGACGATCTGTTTGGCGACCTGAGCTCAGGTAAGAATGCACCGAAAACCGGCGGCGGAGCGAAAGGAGATAGCGCAGCCGCGGCCGGGAAAGGGAATAATAAAAATAATGGCGCTTCTGGTGCCGATATCAGCGGTTACGCGGGACAGCTCAAAGCAGCAATTGGGAGCAAGTTTTATCAGGACCCTGCCTTTAACGGCAAGATCTGCTCGTTGCGTATAAAACTGGCTCCTGATGGTTTACTGCTTGATATCAAATCAGAAGGTGGCGACCCGGCTCTTTGTCAGGCGGCCATTGCGGCAGCGCGTCTGGCGAAAATTCCAAAGCCGCCAAGCCAGGACGTTTATGAAGTTTTCAAAAACGCGCCTATCGTCTTTAAGCCCCAGTAAAAATTTCCTGACAAAATCAGGGAAAACTTACCAGGCTTAGTCACGGGGTATTGGTAGTTTTGGGTATTTGGGTTTGTTAACATTCTGCTAAATTATCGTGGGCTTTGCGCCTGGATAAGGGAGATATGATGAAGCAGGCATTTCGAGTAGCATTAAGTTTCTTGATGCTGTGGGCAGCGGTGCTGCACGCAGAGGTTCGTATTGAAATCACGCAGGGTGTGGATACAGCACGTCCAATTGGAGTGGCGCCGTTTAAATGGGCAGGCCCGGGCGCGGCGCCTGAAGACGTCGGCGGCATTGTTGCGGCTGACTTGCGTAACAGCGGTAAATTCAATCCGCTGGACAGATCCCGTCTACCGCAGCAGCCTGGCTCCGCCCAGGAAGTGCAGCCAGCGGCCTGGACCGCGTTGGGTATCGACGCCGTTGTTGTAGGCCAGGTGACGCCTAACGGCGATGGCAGCTATACCGTTGCTTACCAGCTGGTGGACACCTCTGGCGCGCCGGGTACAGTTCTGGCACAGAACTCCTACAAGGTGAATAAACAGTGGCTCCGCTATGCCGGCCATACCGCAAGCGACGAAGTATTTGAGAAGCTGACCGGTATTAAAGGCGCGTTCCGTACTCGTATCGCCTACGTTGTGCAGACCAACGGCGGCCAGTTCCCGTATGAACTGCGCGTTTCCGATTACGATGGCTACAACCAGTTTGTGGTTCACCGTTCTCCGCAGCCGCTGATGTCTCCGGCCTGGTCTCCTGACGGCAGCAAAGTCGCCTATGTGACTTTCGAAAGCGGTCGTTCTGCTCTGGTTATTCAGACTCTCGCCAACGGCGCCGTGCGTCAGGTGGCTTCTTTCCCACGTCACAACGGTGCGCCTTCGTTCTCTCCGGACGGCAGCAAACTGGCCTTCGCGCTGTCTAAATCCGGCAGCCTGAATCTTTACGTGATGGATATCGGTTCGGGGCAAATTCGCCAGATTACCGATGGCCGCAGCAACAACACTGAACCAACCTGGTTCCCGGACAGCCAGAATCTGGCCTATACCTCTGACCAGGCCGGTCGTCCGCAGATTTATAAAATAAATATCAACGGCGGTGCTCCGCAGCGTCTGTCCTGGGAAGGTAACCAGAACCAGAACGCTGATGTAAGCGCTGACGGCAAGTTTATGGTAATGGTGAGCTCCGCAGGCGGTCAGCAACACATTGCCAAACAGGATCTGGTAGCGGGTGGCGTACAAACTTTATCGTCAACGTTCCTGGATGAAACGCCAAGTCTGGCACCTAACGGCACTATGGTAATCTACAGCTCTTCTCAGGGGATGGGATCCGTGCTGAATCTGGTCTCAACAGATGGGCGTTTCAAAGCGCGTCTTCCGGCAACCGATGGTCAGGTTAAATCGCCTGCCTGGTCGCCGTATCTGTGATAATAAAATATTAAAGGATCAAAGAAATGCAACTGAACAAAGTGCTGAAAGGGCTGATGATTGCTCTGCCTGTTATGGCTATCGCGGCATGTTCTTCTAACAAGAACGCCAGCAATGACGGCAGCGAAGGCATGCTGGGTGCTGGCACTGGCATGGACGCTAACGGACAAGGCAATATGTCTTCCGAAGAGCAGGCTCGTCTGCAGATGCAGCAGCTGCAGCAGAACAACATCGTCTACTTCGGTCTGGACAAATATGATGTTTCTTCTGAATTTGCTGCAATGCTGGATGCACACGCAAACTTCCTGCGTAGCAACCCGTCTTACAAAGTAACCGTAGAAGGTCATGCGGACGAACGCGGTACCCCGGAATACAACATCTCCCTGGGTGAACGTCGTGCTAACGCCGTTAAGATGTATCTGCAGGGTAAAGGCGTTTCTGCAGACCAGATCTCCATCGTTTCTTACGGTAAAGAAAAACCTGCAGTACTGGGTCATGACGAAGCGGCTTACGCTAAAAACCGTCGTGCCGTACTGGTTTACTAAGAGAATTGCATGAGCAGTAACTTCAGACATCACTTGTTGAGTCTGTCGTTACTGGTTGGCATAGCGGCCCCCTGGGCCGCTTTTGCTCAGGCGCCAATCAGTAGTGTCGGCTCAGGCTCGGTCGAAGACCGCGTCACCCAACTCGAGCGTATTTCTAACGCTCACAGTCAGCTTTTAACTCAACTCCAGCAACAGCTCTCCGATAACCAAAGGGATATTGATTCTCTGCGCGGACAGATTCAGGAAAACCAGTATCAGCTCAATCAGGTTGTGGAGCGTCAGAAGCAAATTCTGTTGCAGATAGATGGCCTCAGCAACGGCGGGGCGGCGGCAGGAGCAGCTGGCGGTAACGATCAGGGCGCGGCAACGCCAGCGCCTGACGCGGGTGCCTCTACAAACGCACCGGCGGCAAGCACGCCTGTACAGGGCGGAGATGCAAACAGCGATTACAATGCGGCAATCGCGCTGGTGCAGGACAAATCTCGCCAGGATGAAGCGCTGGCCGCGTTTCAGAGCTTTGTGAAAAAATACCCGGATTCAACTTACCAGCCTAATGCGAACTACTGGCTTGGGCAGTTGAATTACAACAAAGGGAAAAAAGACGACGCGGCGTTTTATTTTGCCTCCGTGGTGAAAAATTATCCCAAGTCGCCCAAAGCGCCGGACGCCATGTACAAGGTGGGTTTGATCATGCAGGACAAAGGCGACACCGCGAAAGCGAAGGCCGTCTATCAACAGGTGATCAAACAGTTTCCCAATACCGATGGCGCAAAACAGGCGCAGAAGCGTCTGAATGCGATGTAATGCTTGCGGCCTGACCAGATAACGCTGTTTTTCTGGTCTTGCCGCGCGATTACTAAGCAGTTAAGCGATCTGTGTCAAAATTCTTGTTGCGTCAAAATCTTAATTCAGTAATATATGCCGCCGTTGCCGGGGGATAAGTAGCTAACCGGCAGCGACACGAAAATGGGTCGTTAGCTCAGTTGGTAGAGCAGTTGACTTTTAATCAATTGGTCGCAGGTTCGAATCCTGCACGACCCACCAATTTTCGCTGTGATAAGAAGTTTGTGAAGCGTGAAGGGTTTGAACCTGCAGCAGGTTCGGGTTGAGCGAAAGCGAAACAGCGTTGCACGGCAACGACCCGAAGGGTGAGGCCACAGGCCGAATCATCCTGCACAACCTATCAAATTTCGATATCACATGTTGTAGCAGAGTGCATTACCGCATAGCGGGTCGTTAGCTCAGTTGGTAGAGCAGTTGACTTTTAATCAATTGGTCGCAGGTTCGAATCCTGCACGACCCACCATCTTTTGATGAATGCAGTAGGTAAATCGTAAAGGGTTCGAACCTGCAGCAGGTTCGGGTTAAGCGAAAGCGAAACAGCGTTGCACGGCAACGACCCGAAGGGTGAGGCCGCAGGCCGAATCATCCTGCACGACCCACCATCTTTTGATGAATGCCTCTTTGAAACAAGCAGTATCCGCACAGCGGGTCGTTAGCTCAGTTGGTAGAGCAGTTGACTTTTAATCAATTGGTCGCAGGTTCGAATCCTGCACGACCCACCATCTTTCAGATGAAATGCAATAAATAAATCGTGAAGGGTTCGAACCTGCAGCAGGTTCGGGTTGAGCGAAAGCGAAACAGCGTTGCACGGCAACGACCCGAAGGGTGAGGCCCCAGGCCGAATCATCCTGCACGACCCACCATCTTTCAGATGAAATGCAGTAGGTAAAACGTGAAGGGTTCGAACCTGCAGCAGGTTCGGGTTGAGCGAAAAGCGACACAGCGTTGCACGGCAACGACCCGAAGGGTGAGGCCACAGGCCGAATCATCCTGCACGACCCACCAAATTCAGACAAAAGCGCCTTACAGGCGCTTTTGTTGTTTCCGAGCCTGCAAAATTCACACGACAATCCCCCCATAATTCGCTATCTTGTTTAGCATATAAAACAACGTGCGTGATTTATGCTCTGCGGATGCGTTAATTACGTCGATTTTGTTAAGTCAGCCAAACGAGAATGCAATATGAGCGTCATGTTCGAACCGGAAGCCGCCATTTATCCTTTCCCGCCGAAGCCGGTGCCGTTAAGCGTGGACGAAAAACAGTTCTATCGCGAAAAAATCAAGCGCTTACTCAAAGAGCGCAACGCGGTAATGGTGGCGCATTATTACACGGATCCCGAAATCCAGGCGCTGGCGGAAGAAACCGGCGGCTGTATTTCTGACTCGCTTGAAATGGCGCGCTTCGGAGCAAACCATTCAGCTTCCACGCTGCTGGTGGCCGGCGTACGCTTCATGGGCGAAACGGCAAAAATTCTCAGCCCTGAGAAAACCATCCTGATGCCGACCCTGAACGCTGAATGTTCTCTGGATCTTGGCTGTCCGGTAGATGAGTTTACGGCCTTCTGCGACCAGCATCCCGACCGTACGGTCGTGGTCTATGCTAATACTTCAGCGGCGGTTAAAGCGCGCGCGGACTGGGTTGTCACCTCCAGCATTGCGGTGGAGCTAATCGAGCATCTTGATAGCCTCGGCGAAAAAATAATCTGGGCACCAGATCGTCATCTGGGCAGCTACGTGCAGAAACAAACCGGTGCGGACGTGCTGTGCTGGCAGGGGGCCTGCATTGTGCATGACGAATTTAAAACCCAGGCGCTGGCGCGCATGAAGACGCTATATCCAGATGCGGCGATACTGGTGCATCCGGAGTCGCCCCAGGCGGTGGTTGATATGGCTGACGCAGTCGGCTCAACCAGCCAGCTTATTGCCGCGGCAAAAACGTTACCTCATCGGCAGCTGATTGTGGCGACCGACCGGGGAATATTTTACAAAATGCAGCAGGCATGTCCGGATAAAGAGCTGCTGGAAGCGCCGACCGCAGGTGAAGGCGCAACGTGCCGAAGCTGCGCTCATTGTCCGTGGATGGCGATGAACGGCCTTCAAGCTATCGCTGAGGGCCTGGAGCGGGGCGGGGCGGCTCACGAGATTCACGTGGACGCCGCGTTGCGTGAGGGAGCTCTGGTGCCGCTTAACCGGATGTTAGATTTCGCCGCTGAACTACGCCGTTCAATAAAAGGCAACGCATAGGACATTACGCTCAGGGGAAAATATGGATTTTTTTAGCACGCAAAACATTCTGGTTCACATACCGATCGGGGCCGGTGGCTACGATTTATCATGGATTGAGGCGGTAGGCACGATAGCCGGGCTGCTGTGCATCTGGCTTGCAAGCCTTGAGAAAATCAGCAATTACGCGTTTGGATTAATCAACGTCACGCTGTTTGCCGTTATCTTCTTCCAGATTCAGCTATATGCCAGCCTGCTGCTGCAGGTGTTCTTCTTCGCCGCCAATATTTATGGCTGGTACGCGTGGTCGCGACAGACCAGCGATAATGAGGCTGCGCTGCGCATACGCTGGCTGCCGCTACCTAAAGCGCTGGCCTGGCTTGCCGTCTGCGTGGGCGCGATTGGGCTGATGACCGTCTTTATCGATCCCGTTTTTGCTTACCTGACCCGCATTGCCGTATCGGTGATGCAGGCGCTCGGCCTGAATGTCGCCATGCCGGAGCTACAGCCGGACGCTTTCCCGTTCTGGGATTCCTGCATGATGGTGCTTTCTATCGTGGCGATGATTCTGATGACGCGTAAGTACGTCGAAAACTGGCTGTTGTGGGTGGCTATCAACGTTATCAGCGTCGTCATTTTTGCACGGCAAGGCGTTTATGCGATGTCGCTCGAATATCTGCTCCTGACGTTTATCGCCCTTAACGGCAGCCGCATGTGGATTAAAAGCGCGCGCGAGCGGGGTTCGCACGCGCTCTCCTGATCAGTGATGATGAGCATGGCCGGGATGGCTATGCTCATTTAAATCGCAATTTGACCCGCTGCAGGGTTGATACTCCATTTGCACCGTCGCGTGTTCAATCTGATACTCCTGTTCCAGAAAATGATGGATCCGCCCAAGCAGCGCGTCATGATCGTGGGGAGGAACCACCTGCACATGCAGCGTCATCAAAGGTTTCTCGCCCACCAGCCAGATATGCACATGGTGCACGTTCCGCACTTCCGGAATGCCACGAGACAGCTTTTTCTTCAGCGTTTCAATATCTATCGCCCCCGGCGCCCCCTCAAGCAGCTCGTTCACGCTTTCCTTAAGCAAACTCCACGCGCTGCGCAGGACAAGGCAGGAAACCAGAATGGACAGAATTGGATCTATCGGCGTCCAGCCGCTCCATAAAATGACCAGCGCGGCGATGATAGCGCCCACAGAACCGAGCAAATCGCCTAAAACATGTAGCGCTGCCGCGCGAACGTTGAGATTTTTCTCCTCGCTACCGCGATGCAATATCCAGAATGAGGCAATATTTGCCACCAGCCCAGCGACGGCGATAGTTAACATCGTCCAACCGGCAACGGGCTGCGGGTGAGCGAAGCGCTGAACAGCTTCCCAGACGATTAGTAGAGTAATCACAACCAGCGCAAGGGCGTTCACAAACGCCGCGAGTGTGGTTAAGCGTAACCAGCCAAAAGTGCGACGGGAGTTAGGCGGGCGACGGGCGAACCGTACGGCGATAAGGGCAACCAGCAGCGCGGCGGCGTCCGTCAGCATATGCCCTGCATCGGCGAGCAGCGCCAGCGAACCGGAGAGCAGGCCGCCGATAACTTCCGCCACCATAAATACTGCGGTGATAGCAAAAGCCCATAACAGGCGTTTCGCGTTGGCATCCTGAGAAGCGTGCTGATGTGAATGTGAGTGAGCCATATTTTCCCGCAGGCAAAAACAACGTTGCGCTAATTATAAACGCCAGCCTGTTCAACTCATTAGAAAATGCTGAAATAAAAAAGGAGAGCCGAAGCTCTCCTTTATCACTAACCATCAGGTTACTGTGAAGTACCGTCAGTCTTGGTATCTACGTCGTTACCGGTGCCCGTTTCAACTTTTTTGTCCATATCCGGGCATCGTCCATCTTTACACATGGTGTTTTTATGGACGTCTTTAGAATCCATGGCTTCGCCAGAAGCGCTGGTATCCTTGTTATTGGCGTTGATATCGGTACCTGTCGTATTCACGTCATTACCGTCAACGCCTTTAGGCGCCACGTTCTGATGGGCGTCAGGAGCTACCTGTCCGGCTTCAGCGCTGGAGTTCGCCTGGCCGTTATTTGTTTCGCTACCGGATGGGGTATCAGCAGCCAGTGCCGCGCCGCTTGCGGCAGAAAGTGAAGCTGTGAGGAAAAGCATGGCTAATTTATTCATCTTTATGCTCCTGTTCTGGTCGTTATTGCTGGATAACTTCTTCCAACAGTGCAAAAATTGTACCGATCGCGCCGGGTATAACAGAAAAAAGTATCGGCGATAGAAATGCGTTCAGAATACAATTTTGTAAAACTGACAATTTTCAGCGTTAACAGTAAAAATTGTAGCCTTGATCTCACTTTCCGCCATGTTTTGACGACTTTAAACTCAACTCCAGGAATAATCCGCCCGCAGTGTAAAAGGGCGTTTACACTTCTGTGATGAAGATATAGATTGAAGGGATTGCAACTCGGCAAAAATGTAAAAACCTTCCGGATATATCATGAATTATCAGAACGACGACTTACGCATCAAAGAGATCAACGAACTCCTGCCTCCTGTAGCGCTGCTTGAAAAATTTCCGGCCACCGAAAAAGCAGCCCAGACGGTTTCCCACGCCCGCCAGGCTATTCACAAAATTCTGAAGGGCAACGACGATCGCCTGCTGGTGGTTATCGGCCCATGCTCCATTCACGATATCAAAGCCGCTAAAGAGTACGGCACGCGCCTGCTGGCTCTGCGTGAAGAGCTGCAGGGCGAGCTTGAAGTGGTCATGCGTGTTTACTTTGAGAAACCGCGTACTACCGTCGGATGGAAGGGGCTGATTAACGATCCGCATATGGACAGCAGCTACCAGATTAACGACGGCCTGCGCATCGCCCGTAAGCTGCTGCTTGATATTAACGACTCGGGCCTGCCGGCCGCGGGTGAGTTTCTTGATATGATCACGCCACAGTATCTGGCAGATCTGATGAGCTGGGGCGCAATCGGCGCGCGAACCACCGAATCTCAGGTGCACCGCGAGCTGGCGTCCGGGCTCTCCTGTCCGGTCGGTTTTAAAAACGGTACCGATGGCACGATGAAAGTCGCTATCGACGCCATCAACGCGGCGGGCGCGCCGCACTGCTTCCTCTCGGTGACCAAGTGGGGCCACTCCGCTATCGTTAACACCAGCGGCAACGGCGACTGCCACATCATCCTGCGCGGCGGTAAAGAACCGAACTACAGCGCGGCGCACGTAGCCCAGGTTAAACAAGATCTGGTGAAAGCCGGCCTGCCAGCCCAGGTGATGATCGACTTCAGCCATGCGAACAGCAGCAAGCAATTTAAAAAGCAGATGGAAGTAGGTGCAGACGTCTGCCAGCAAATCGCCAGCGGCGATCAGGCCATTACCGGCGTGATGATTGAAAGTCATCTGGTGGAAGGGAATCAGAGTCTGGAGAGCGGCGAACCGCTGACCTACGGCAAAAGCATCACTGATGCCTGCATTGGCTGGGAAGACACCGAAACGCTTCTGCGCCAGCTGGCCGCAGCGGTGAAAACGCGTCGCGGTTAAATCCTTTTTAGCAATAAAAAAAGGCGTGGAACAATCCACGCCTTTTTCACATCCTGCGAATTACTTCGCTTTACCCTGGTTCGCAACCGCCGCAGCTTTGGCTGCGATTTCGTCAGCGTTGCCCAGGTAGTAGCGCTTGAGCGGTTTGAAGTTTTCATCAAACTCATACACCAGCGGCACGCCGGTTGGGATGTTCAGCTCAAGAATTTCTTCTTCGCTCAGGTTATCAAGGAATTTCACCAGCGCACGCAGGGAGTTACCGTGCGCCGCAACGATCACGCGCTCGCCGCTTTTCATGCGTGGCAGAATGGTTTCGTTCCAGTAAGGAATAACGCGATCGATAGTCAGCGCCAGGCTCTCGGTAGTTGGCAGCTCTTTATCGCTTAGCGATGCATAACGCGGGTCATGCCCCGGGAAGCGCTCGTCATCACGGGTCAGCTCTGGTGGCGTCACAGCAAAACCGCGACGCCATTGTTTAACCTGCTCGTCGCCATACTTTTCTGCGGTTTCAGCTTTGTTCAGACCCTGCAGCGCGCCGTAGTGACGCTCGTTCAGCTTCCATGATTTTTCAACCGGCAGCCAGGCCTGATCCAGTTCATCGAGGATGTTCCACAGCGTGTGGATGGCACGTTTCAGCACGGAAGTGTAGGCAAAATCGAAGGAGTAGCCTTCGTCTTTCAGCAACTGACCGGCGGCTTTTGCTTCAGTTTTGCCCTTCTCGGACAGGTCGACGTCATACCAACCCGTGAAACGGTTTTCATTGTTCCACTGGCTTTCGCCGTGACGAACCAGTACCAGCTTAGTAACAGCCATAGTTTACTCCTTAATAAGCCTGCGATTAATGATAACAATTATCATTATATTGCCGTGGGACAACCTGCGGCAATCTAAACGTTTAACATAGCGAAAAAGAGCGTGAAGTGTAAGTTGGATGTGAATCTGGCGTTATTTTTTGTCGGCTTTTGGCGGGATATTCAGCAATCAGGATAAGAATTGCCCTCCGGTAAAGGAGGGCATAAGCGCTACTGCGGGATAAACTGATATTCAGTCACGCTCAGGTATTCCCCATCCGGCTGTAGCCAGCAGTCCGGCTGCGGCCATTCAGGATGATTCGGACTGTCCGGCAGGAACTCGCTTTCCAGCGCCAGGCCCTGGTATGCGGCGTAAGTGCCCTGTTCGCGTGCCGGCGTGCCGTCCAGATAGTTACCGCTGTAGAACTGCAGCGCCGGGGCCGAGGTATAAACGGTCATCTGCAGCTGGTTATCGCTGGACCAGAGGCGCGCGGCAGGCTCGCTGATATCACCTTTAGCCTGCAACAGGAATGCGTGGTCGTAGCCTTTCACCAGCACCTGATCTTCTTCACCGAGAAAATCATCGGCGATGGTTTTCGCGTTACGGAAATCAAAACTGGTGCCTGCCACCGCTTTCAGACCCGCCTGCGGAATACCGCTGGCGTCTACCGGCAGGTAGCTGTCGGCAAAGAGCTGCAATTGATGCTGGCGCACATCGTTTTGCGCGCCGTCAAGATTGAAGTAGGCGTGGTTAGTGAGGTTCACCGGGCAGGGCTTATCAACCTTCGCACGGAACTCAATCACGATGCGGTTATCGTCGGTGAGCGAGTAACGGGCCGTGGCGCGAAACTCGCCCGGGAAACCCTGATCGCCGTCCGCAGAATCGAGCGTATAAAGCACTTCCTGCTCGTTCTGACGAACGATGCGCCAGCGACGTTTGTCGAATCCTTCCGGCCCGCCGTGTAGCTGATGCTCGCCCTGATTTGCGGTAACTTTGATGGTTTGTCCATCGCATGTAAATTCACTGTTTGCGATGCGGTTCGCATAACGACCAACCGTTGCGCCGAGATAGGCGGACTGCTGGAGATAATCTTCCGGCGTAGCGCAGCCAAGCAGCGTCTCACGTACGGTACCATCTTTCATCGGTACGCGGCACGAGAGCAGGGTCGCACCCCAGTCCATCATTGTTACGACCATCCCTGCGCTGTTACGCAGGGTGACGATGCGGTACGGCAGCCCGTCCGGAGCGAGCTGTGGCGTCTCTTTTAGCATTGTCCGGCTCCTTCTGAAGCTTTGCAGACGTAGAAAGTTTCCTTGATGCCGGTTTTCGCTTCGTACTGTTCGGCCACCGCTTTTTCAACGGCGGGCACCAGTTCTTCAGGGATCAGCGCAACGATACAGCCGCCGAAGCCGCCGCCGGTCATGCGCACGCCGCCTTTATCGCCAATCGTCTCTTTAACGATCTCAACCAGGGCATCAATCTGCGGAACGGTAATTTCGAAATCGTCGCGCATGGAGGCATGGGATTCCGCCATCAGTTGGCCCATGCGTACCAGGTCGCCTTTCGCCAGCGCGTCCGCCGCTTCAACGGTACGGATGTTTTCCGTCAGCACGTGGCGCACGCGTTTGGCAACTACCGGATCCAGCTCATGCGCCACGGCGTTAAATTTATCCAGTTCGACATCGCGCAGGGCCTTCTGCGTAAAGAAGCGAGCGCCGGTTTCACATTGCTGGCGACGGGTGTTGTACTCGCTGCCCACCAGCGTCCGTTTGAAATTACTGTTAATGATGACAACGGCCACGCCTTTCGGCATGGAAACGGCTTTGGTGCCAAGCGAGCGGCAGTCGAGCAGCAGCGCGTGATCTTTCTTGCCCAGCGCGGAAATCAGCTGATCCATAATGCCGCAGTTGCAGCCCACAAACTGGTTCTCTGCCTCCTGGCCGTTGAGCGCAAGCTGCACGCCGTCCAGCGGCAGGTGATAAAGCTGCTGGAACACTTTACCAACCGCGACTTCAAGCGACGCGGATGAGCTAAGCCCGGCGCCCTGCGGCACATTTCCGCTGATAACAAGATCCGCGCCGCCAAAGTTTTTATCGCGTTGCTGCAGGTGTTTCACCACGCCACGAACGTAGTTGGACCATTGCTGGGTATCATGGCTGAGGATCGGCTTATCAAGGGAAAACTCGTCGCGCTGATTGTCATAGTCGGCGGCGATGACGCGCACCAGACGATCGTCGCGTTTCGCACAGCTAATAACCGTCTGGTAGTCAATGGCGCAGGGCAGCACGAAACCGTCGTTATAGTCGGTGTGCTCGCCGATCAGGTTGACGCGACCCGGAGCCTGAATGGTCAGCGCAGCAGGGTAGCCGAAGTTATCGGCGAAGATTTGTTGGGTTTTATCTTTCAGACTCATTTTAAACTCCCGATTGGCGAAAATGTACGTCGGAAACGGCACGCAAGCGTTCTGCGGCTTGCTCTGCGGTTAAATCACGTTGGGTTTCAGCCAGCATTTCGTAGCCGACCATAAATTTGCGTACCGAGGCGCTTCGCAGCAACGGCGGATAAAAGTGCGCATGCAGCTGCCAGTGATCGTTGTTTTCACCGTTAAAAGGTGCGCCGTGCCAGCCCATGGAATAAGGGAAGGAGCACTGGAAAAGATTGTCATAGCGGCTGGTCAGTTTTTTCAGCGCCAGCGCCAGATCGGCGCTTTGTTCCGCGCTCAGATCGGTGATGCGCAGCACGTGCGTTTTTGGCAGCAGCAGCGTTTCGAACGGCCAGGCGGCCCAGTACGGCACAACGGCCAGCCAGTGTTCTGTTTCCACCACGGTGCGGCTGCCGTCTTGTAGCTCGCGCTGTGCGTAATCAACGAGCATGGGCGAACTTTGCTGTGCAAAATATTCGCGCTGCAACGCATCTTCGCGCGCCACTTCGTTTGGCAGAAAACTGTTCGCCCAGACCTGGCCGTGCGGATGCGGGTTGGAGCAGCCCATCGCCGCGCCTTTATTTTCAAAAACCTGCACCCACGGCCAGCTTTTGCCAAGATCCGCCGTCTGCTCCTGCCAGGTTTTCACCACTTCTTCCAACGCAGGCAGCGTTAGCTGCGGCAGCGTTTTGCTGTGATCGGGAGAAAAACAGATCACCCGGCTGGTGCCGCGCGCGCTTTCGCAACGCATCAGCGGATCGCGACTTGCAGGCGCATCCGGAGTGTCTGTCATCAGCGCGGCAAAATCGTTAGTAAAAACGAACGTGCCGGTATATTGCGGGTTCTTATCGCCGGTGACCCGGGTATTGCCGGGACACAAAAAACAGTCCGGATCGTGTGCCGGCAGCGTCTCCTGCGAAGGCGTTTCCTGCGCCCCCTGCCAGGGGCGTTTGGCGCGATGCGGAGAAACGAGAACCCATTGACCCGTCAGCGGGTTGTAACGACGATGTGGATGATCCACCGGGTTAAACTGCTCCATCACTTTTCCTTAATCCGGATAACCTTGAGGATGGCGGGACTGCCAGCGCCAGGTATCATCTGCCATTTCCTGCAGCGTACGGCTGACACGCCAGTTAAGTTCTTTATCTGCTTTGGTCGCATCGGCCCAGTAAGCGGGCAGATCGCCGTCGCGGCGCGGCGCGAAGTGGTAGTTCACCGGCTTGCCGCACGCTTTGCTGAAGGCGTTGACCACGTCCAGCACGCTGCTGCCCACGCCTGCGCCAAGGTTATAAATGTGCACGCCAGGCTGGCCATGCAGCGTTTGCATAGCGGCAACGTGGCCGTCGGCAAGATCCATCACGTGGATATAATCCCGTACGCCAGTACCGTCGTCGGTAGGATAGTCGTTGCCAAATATGGCTAAAGATTCGCGACGCCCAACGGCGACCTGTGCGATATACGGCATCAGGTTATTTGGAATGCCCTGCGGGTCTTCCCCCATATCGCCTGACGGATGCGCGCCAACCGGGTTGAAATAACGCAGCAACGCCACGCTCCAGTTCGGCTGCGCTTTTTGCAGGTCGGTAAGAATTTGTTCAACCATCAGCTTGCTGCGGCCATAGGGGCTTGCAGGCGTGCCGGTCGGGAAGCTTTCTACGTAAGGGATTTGTGGCTGATCGCCGTAAACGGTAGCCGAGGAGCTGAAGATAAAGTTGGTGACGTTAGCCGCGCGCATGGCAGAAATCAGGCGTAGCGTACCGGTCACGTTATTGTCGTAATATTCCAGCGGCTTGTTAACCGACTCACCGACAGCCTTAAGGCCGGCAAAGTGGATGACGGCGTCAATCGGGTAATCATGAAAAATTTCAGCCAGCAGGCCTTCATCGCGAATATCGCCGTCAATAAACAGCGGATGTTTGCCGCCGAGGCGTTCAATCACCGGCAGCACGCTGCGTTTGCTGTTACACAGATTATCCAGCATGACGACGTCGTGGCCATTTTGCAGCAGCTGCACGCAGGTATGGCTGCCAATGTAACCGCTACCACCTGTTACCAGAACTCTCATTTTTCGCTCCATTACGGCTATGGTATGTATTAAACATAGCATAACAGAGATGCAAAAAGTGTGACATGGGATAAAATAGTGGAATCGTTTACACTAACCGTCGCTCAGATTTTCCTGCGGCAAAAAGTGATTATAAAACAACTATAAGTCGGAATGATTTTGCGGGTTGTCTGAAAGTAGCGATGAGAAAAACGGCGCAGGCATATGCGCCGTATTGACGAGAGCTTAACGAAGGGGCAAATCCTCAAATTCATAGCGATATACATCGCCGTCGGCCACGAAGGTTAATCGCTTCGTAATACACTCCGGCGCATCTTCGGCATGGTGTGAAACAAACAGCAGCTGGGTTTCCCCTTCGCCAATCAGAATATCCACGAAACGGCGCACCAGCTGGCGGTTAAGCGGATCAAGCCCCTGAAGCGGTTCATCAAGAATCAACAAAGTAGGGTGCTTAACCAGCGCACGGGCAATCAGCGCCAGCCGCTGTTGGCCCCACGACAGGCTGTGGAAAGGCGCGTCGGCGATGGCGTTATCCATGCCGAGCATGTTCAACCACTGGCTGGTGAGCTTGTGCTGGCGGTCAGACACGGCCTGATAAATGCCGATGGAATCGAAAAAACCTGAGAGGATGACGTTGCGCACCGACGTGCTGACGCGATATTCCAGATGCAGGCTGCTGCTGACGTAGCCGATATGTTTTTTAATATCCCAGATGGTTTCACCGCTGCCGCGGCGGCGGCCAAACAGCGTTAAATCGTTACTGTAGCCCTGCGGATGATCGCCCGTCACCAGGCTTAGCAGCGTTGATTTACCCGCGCCGTTCGGACCGACGATTTGCCAGTGTTCGCCAGGACTCACGGTCCAGGAAAGGTTATGCAGAACAGGGCGATCGTTATATTGCACTACGCCATTACGCAGGATAATGCGCGGCTCGCCTTCCGGCAGGGTATAGCGGGCGCTCGGATCGTCAGCCTCCGGTAGCGCTACGCCCGCCAGCTTTTCGCTATGTGCAAGCTGCGCAATTAATGCCTGCTCAAGCAGCTTTTTCTTCTCGCCGGTTTCAATCAACGTACAGTCTGCCAGCACGCCCGCATGCTGAACAAAATTCGGGATTTCATCAAAGCGGTTTAGCACCAGCACCAGCGTATAGCCGCGGGCGCTGAGTTCGCCTAACAGACCGGCGAGCTGTTCGCGGGACTGCACATCCAGCCCGTCAAAGGGTTCATCGAGTATCAGTAAATCGGGTTCCGGCATCAGCGCCTGGCAAAGCAGGGTTTTACGCGTTTCGCCGGTAGAAAGATATTTAAAGCGGCGGGTCAGCAGATGTTGAATGCCAAACAGCCCCGCCAGCTTTTCGCAGCGCGCCGGATCTTTGAGCTCTTCCTGAATGATTTCTGCGGTGGTGCGGCCGGTGTCATCTTCGCCCGGGCTGAGCAGATCGGTGTTATTACGCTGCCATTCTTCGCTCACCAGCTTCTGAAGTTGCTCAAAAGAGAGATGCGCTATACGAGAAAAAGTACAGTCACGCTTGCCTTTCAGCAACGGCAGCGAGCCTGCCAGCGCGCGGGCAAGTGAAGATTTGCCGCTGCCGTTTGCTCCGACAAAAGCCCAGCTTTCACCCGCGCTAATGGTTAAGTCATTGAGAGTAAGAGTTTGTGTATCGCTCAGGCGAAAGGAGCCTTGCGAAATTTGCAACGCAGACATGTATTATCCCATTTTTTGCAGTAATAGCTCCACAATTACGGATTGTCTGCGCGCTTGTCAAATCGCCCGACGGATTTAGCACAGCGTGGCGATAATCACGCGGTCGGCATTAAAAAATGCTACGACCTCAGAGCCTTCTGCCAGGCGCTGCTCTTCCACCACGCTGTTTGGCACGGTAGCGCACAGCGTTTGCCCATCCGGAAGATAGACCAGCACTTCGCTTTGCTCCGCGCCTTGTTGAATGCTTTGCACGGTGCCCGGCAGGCGGTTATCCGCGTGGCTTGCGCAGGTTTCATCAGCGGTGATTTCCACCCACGGGGCTTTAATCAGCACCAGCACTTCTTTGCCTTCGCTCAGGCTCAAACGCTCAGCGCTGCCCCGGGTGACGGCAGCCTGCAGGCGCGTGACGCCATCGGCCAGTAATATATCAACGTGCTGCTGAACCTGTTCGCTGTCGCGATGAAGAACCGTGCCAAACAGCTGATTGCGGGCGCTGGTTTGCAGGGAGAAGCGGGAAATCGCGGCGAGGAGGCTGTCGAGCGGCAGATTATCATCGCGCAGCACGTCAAACGCCTTCTGCTGGATTTGCGCCAGCAGTTCATAGAGCTGAATCAGACGTTCACCGTAGCGGGTGACGACAGCGCCGCCGCCGCCTCTGCCGCCGGTGGCGCGTTCAACCAGCGTCTCATCGGTGAGCTGGTTCATCTCGTTGATGGCGTCCCAGGCGCTTTTATAGCTGATGCCCGCAAGCTTCGCGCCCTGGCTAATAGAGCCGGTATGTTGTATCTGTTTAAGTAACGCGATGCGGCGCGGATCGGCGAACAGCCGCTGCTGGAGTTTTAGCGTGAGTAATATTTCAGCCTGCATACCCTCTCCGGACAAGGAAAAATATCATTTTCCTCTATTGCGGCGATGCGGGCAAATGGCACAAAAGGAGGGTGCGTTTTTCTGTCGGGCCGTTAGAATAGCCCCTCTTACTTTTCACCTGAGGCAATCATGTTAGAGTTATTGAAAAGTTTGGCATTTGCCGTGATCATGGTGCCGGTCGTGATGGCCGTGATCCTCGGTTTGATCTACGGATTAGGTGAAGTCTTCAACGTCTTCTCAAAAGTCGGTCACCGCGACCAGCCAAAACAGCACCATTGATTTTAAACGCCCGCTTATGCGGGCGTTTCTCATTAATGTCCTTTCTTTTTCTGCCGATAAGATCTGTATATTCTTGCTCAGTATCGTTATATTACTGCGTACATAACGAAACTCGGTGGAGTATTAACATGACTAAAAAATGGGTAAGTCTCGCGTTTGGCGCAGCATTGAGCGTCGGTCTGGCAGGCCAGGCATTTGCCGATAACAGCAAAATTACCGTGTTCGCCGCGGCATCGTTAACCAATGCGATGCAGGATATTGCCGGGCAGTATCAAAAAGGAAAAACCGTCCAGGTGGTTTCCTCCTTCGCCTCTTCCTCCACCCTGGCGCGCCAGATTGAAGCGGGCGCGCCGGCGGATCTGTTTATTTCAGCCGATCAAAAATGGATGGATTACGCGGCCAGTAAAGACGCCATTAAAACAGAGAGTCGCGAAACGCTGCTCGGCAACAGCCTGGTGGTTATTGCGCCAAAAGAGAGCAAAACGGGCGAGGTGGCGATTAACGCCAAAACCGACTGGGCCGCTTTGCTGAAGGGGGGACGTCTGGCGGTCGGCGATCCTGACCATGTGCCGGCCGGGATTTATGCCAAAGAGGCGCTGCAAAAGCTGGGCGCGTGGGAAACATTAGCCCCTAAACTCGCGCCTGCGGAAGACGTGCGCGGCGCGCTGGCGCTGGTTGAGCGAAACGAAGCCCCGCTGGGTATCGTCTACGGTTCCGATGCCGTAGCCAGCAAAGGCGTGAAGGTGGTGGGCACCTTCCCTGAAGTCTCTCATAAAAAAGTGGAATACCCTATTGCGATGATAAAAGGCCACGATAACCCAACCGTTACCGCATTCTATGGCTACCTTAAAGGACCGGAAGCGGCAGCTATCTTCCAACGTTACGGATTTACGACCAGATAATGATATTGACCGATCCCGAATGGCAGGCGGTATTGCTGAGCCTGAAAGTTTCCACCCTTGCGGTGCTGTTTAGCCTTCCTTTTGGGATCTTCTTTGCCTGGGTGCTGGTGCGATGCCGCTTCCCGGGCAAGGCCTTGCTCGACAGTCTTATTCATCTTCCCCTTGTGCTGCCGCCCGTGGTGGTTGGCTATTTACTGCTGATAGCTATGGGGCGACGCGGCTTTATCGGCGAGTGGCTTTACGATCTCTTTGGCATCACGTTCGCGTTTAGCTGGCGCGGCGCGGTGCTGGCGGCGGCGGTTATGTCCTTCCCGTTAATGGTGCGGGCGATTCGCCTGGCGCTGGAGGGCGTTGATATGAAGCTTGAGCAGGCAGCGCGCACGCTGGGCGCCGGACGCTGGAGAGTCTTTTGCACCATTACCTTGCCGCTCACCTTGCCGGGGATCATCGCCGGAACGGTGCTGGCCTTTGCCCGTTCGCTGGGTGAATTTGGCGCGACTATCACCTTCGTATCCAACATTCCTGGCGAGACGCGCACCATCCCTTCGGCAATGTATACCCTGATTCAAATTCCCGGCGGCGAAAGCGCCGCGGCCCGGCTGTGTGTGATTTCCATCGTCCTTGCGCTGGTTTCATTGCTGGCGGCGGAGTGGCTGGCCCGCCAGAGCCGTAAACGGACAGGGGCGATGTAATGCTGGAGCTTAATTTTATACAGACGCTTGGCGACCATCGCCTGACAATTAATGAAACTTTACCAGGGCAGGGGATTACGGCGGTTTTCGGCGTTTCCGGCGCGGGCAAAACTTCATTGATAAACGCTATCAGCGGCTTGACGCGCCCGCAGCAGGGCCGAATCGTGCTTAACGATCGCGTATTGAGCGACGCAGAAAAATCCCTCTTTCTGGCGCCGGAAAAACGCCGCATTGGTTACGTCTTTCAGGACGCGCGCCTTTTCCCGCACTATCGCGTGCGCGGCAATCTTAAGTATGGCATGAGCAGAAATATGGTCGGGCAGTTCGACAAACTGGTGGCGCTGCTGGGCATAGAGGATCTGCTGGAGCGTTTTCCGTGGAGCCTGTCCGGCGGCGAAAAGCAGCGTGTGGCCATCGGGCGCGCGCTGCTGACGTCACCGGAACTATTGCTGCTGGATGAACCGCTGGCCTCGCTTGATATTCCCCGCAAACGCGAGCTGTTGCCTTATCTGCAGCGCCTGGCGCGGGAAATCAATATTCCTGTGTTGTATGTCAGCCACTCGCTGGAAGAAATCCTGCACCTTGCGGATAAAGTGCTGGTGCTGGATGGCGGCGAGGTTAAAGCTTTCGGCAACCTTGAAGAAGTCTGGGGCAGCAGCGTTATGCACCCGTGGCTACCAAAAGAGCAGCAGAGCAGCGTGCTGAAAGTCACCGTGATGGAACACCATCCGCATTACGCTATGACAGCCCTGGCGCTGGGCGATCAGCATCTCTGGGTGAACAGGCTGGATAAGCCGCTACAGGCGCCGCTGCGCATCCGCATCCAGGCTTCAGATGTCTCGCTGGTTTTGCAGCCGCCGGTAAACAGCAGCATTCGCAACGTGCTGCGGGCAAAAGTGGTGCAGTGCTTTGACGACGACGGGCAGACCGAAGTGCAGCTGGAGGTTGGCAGCAGAACGCTTTGGGCGCGCATCAGCCCCTGGGCGCGGGACGAACTGGCGGTCAAGCCCGGTCAGTGGCTGTATGCACAAATTAAAAGCGTGTCGATTACCACCTGAGTATGTTGTCGGGTGGCGCTGCGCTTACCCGACCTACGGTTGTTGTAAATACTGGATGGCGCTACGCTTGCCTGACCTGCGGTCCGTGTGAATGCTGGCTGGATGGCGCTACGCTTGCCCGTCCTGCGGTCGGTGTAAACGCCGGCTGGATGGCGCTACGCTTGCCCGACCTGCGGCCCGTGCAAATGCTGGCTGAATGGCGCTGCGCTTACCCGACCTGCGGCCCGTGTGAATGCCGTTTGGGTGGCGCTGCGCTTACCCGACCTGCGGTCCGTGTAAATGCTGGCTGGATGGCGCTGCGCTTACCCGACCTGCGGTCCGTGTAAACGCCGGCTGGATATGGCGCTACGCTTGCTCGACCTACGACCCGTGTGGATGCCGGCTGGGTGGCGCTGCGCTTGCCCGACCTGCGGTCCGTGTAAATGCCGGCTGGATATGGCGCTACGCTTGCCCGACCTGCGGTCCGTGTAAATGCCGGCTGGATATGGCGCTACCCTTGCCCGTCCTGCGGTCGGTGTGAATGCTGGCTGAATGGCGCTACGCTTGTCCGATCTGCGGCCCGTGTAAATGCTGGATGGCGCTACGCTTGCCTGACCTGCGGCCTGTGTAAATGTAGGGTGGATAAGCGTAGCGCCATCCACCGCTTACTGACCGCTATAGCAGGTGCTTATAAAGCGTTTCGGCAATGCCTGTTTCCAGATTGGTGCCGATAACCAAATCCGCGCGGGCTTTAATGGCCTCGTCAGCATTGCCCATCGCCACGCCAAGACCGGCGGCCTCCAGCATGCTCAGATCGTTATAGTTATCGCCAAAGGCGATCACCTGGTCCATAGACAACCCTTCAGACTCCACCCACTGCGCCAGACGCTTGCCTTTGCTGTTGCTGCTCTGCGCGACATCGACCTGATCGTGCCACGACCATTCGCAGGCCAGCCCCAGCTGCTGCTCCACCGTGCTGGCAACGTCTTGTAGTTTAGGAATGTTTTCATCGGTGAGGGCGAATTTCCAGATCGCCTCCACGGCATGTGCCGCTTCACGCAGGGAGTCCACATGGCGAAACACCGGACGCTGGGCTTCCGGCAGCGACAGCGCCCACTTTTCAGTGCGGAGCACATGGCCCGTAGGATATTGATAAAGCATGGCGTTATCGACGTACATCAGCCCGTGCACATCGTGAGTATTGAGTAAATCAATGAGTTGCGTCGCCTGTTCAGGGCGCAATGGATCGGAGTTTAGGACCTTTTTTGCATGATAATCATACGAATAAGTGCCGTTACAGCAAATTGCAGGTGTATCCAGGGCCAGTGCCTGATAAAAAGGATGGATGGCAACATGATGGCGGCCGGTCACGATTGCCACTTTGTATCCCGCTTCGCGTGCACGCTGTAACGCGCTCAGCGATTCAGGAAGAATGGTTTTTTGTGGCGTCAGCAGGGTGCCGTCCAGATCAAGGGCGATTACTCGATAAGTCATTTCAGGTTCCAGTCAAATTCAGGTCACAGGGTCTGAGCCGATGGTACACCGCCCGGGGCATTGTTCAAAATGGCGTCCTTAAGCGGCAAAACGGGCTACTCTTGTGACTATCACTCGATACGTTGGGAGGAACGAGATTACATGAAACAAACAGTCTATACCGCCAGCCCGGAAAGCCAGCAGATCCACGTCTGGTCGCTGAATTTACAGGGCGAACTCACACTGGTGCAGGTTGTCGATGTTCCAGGCCAGGTCCAGCCGATGGTTATCAGTCCGGATAAACGTTTCCTCTACGTAGGGGTGCGTCCGGAGTTTCGTGTGATCGCCTGGCGTATTGCGCCAGATGACGGCCGCCTTAGCGAAGCGGGCGTCGCCGCGCTGCCGGGCAGCCCGACGCATATCTCCACCGACCATCAGGGCAGGTACCTGTTCAGCGCATCCTATAATGCCGGCTGCGTCAGCGTAACAAGCCTGGGCGACGATGGCTTGCCGGGCGATACCGTATCGCTGGTGGAAGGCCTCGAAGGCTGCCACTCGGCCAATATCTCTCCGGATAACCGCACGCTGTGGGTACCAACCCTGAAACAGGATCGCATCTGTCTGTTTACGCTCTCTGAGGATGGCGCGCTGGTTGCGCAAAATCCGGCTGCGGTGGCGACGGTAGAAGGCGCAGGCCCGCGTCATATGGCCTTCCATCCTAACCAGCAGTACGCCTACTGCGTGAATGAGCTGAACGGCTCCGTTGACGTGTGGGAGCTTAAGGACCCGCACGGCAAAATCGAATGCGTGCAGACGCTGGATATCATGCCGCCGGACTTCGCAGACACCCGCTGGGCGGCGGATATTCATATCACGCCGGACGGTCGCCATCTCTACACCTGCGATCGCACCGCCAGCATTATCACCGTCTTTAGCGTCTCTGAAGACGGCAGCGTGCTGTCTGTTGAAGGCTTCCAGCCAACGGAAACCCAGCCGCGCGGCTTTAACGTCGATAGCAGCGGTAAATACCTGATTGCGGCGGGACAGAAATCTCACCATATCGCGGTATATCAAATCAACGGCGTGCAGGGGCTGCTGGAAGAGAAAGGACGCTATGCGGTAGGGCAGGGGCCGATGTGGGTTGTGGTTAACGCCCACTGATTTGCCTGATAGCAAAATAAAAAAAACCTCGCGGCGGCGAGGTTTTTTGTTTAAAGCATATGAGTTTTATTCGCCGGCAACGGGGCTGCCAACGCCGCGGTTGTTGAATTCCCACAGGCGGTTAGCGTTAACATCATTCAGATCGCGCTGAATGTTATCTTTCTCATCTTTTGCACCGGTATTGCCCG